>NZ_JAKSYN010000028.1:0-121392 GCF_022829565.1 Methylobacterium sp. J-001 | reverse complement strand
CTCCAGGGCACCGCCCAGGCGCTGACCGCAACCGCGACCCAGGCGGCGGCGCAATCCACCAGCGTCGCGGCGGCCGCCGAGGAGGCCGCCACCAACGTCCGCACCGTCGCAGCCGCCGCGGAACAGCTCGGCTCCAGCGTGCAGGAGATCGCCAGCCAGGTCGGAGGTTCGGCCAATCTGGCCCAGGCTGCGGTCGGCGAGGCCGACCAGACCGGCCACCTCGTGCAGGTATTGGCCCAGGCGGTATCGAAGATCGGCGATGCCGTCGGGCTGATCTCCAACATCGCCGCGCAGACCAACCTGCTGGCCCTGAACGCAACGATCGAGGCGGCACGGGCGGGTGATGCGGGCCGGGGCTTTGCCGTGGTCGCATCCGAGGTGAAGGAACTCGCAGCCCAGACTGCCGACGCGACCGAGGAGATCACCGGGCTGATCAATCGGATCCAGGGCTCGACCGATCAAGCCGCGCAGGCGATCGGCGGGATCGTGACCCGCATCCGCGACATCAACGACGTAACCGGCGCCGTTGCGGCAGCGGTCGAGGAGCAGGGCGCGGCCACCCAGGAAATCGTGCGCAACGTCACGCAGGCGGCTGCCGGCACGGACGAGGTGACGAACAATATCTCCGGCGTTGCCGAGGCGGCAGACCAGACCGGCACGGCGGCCCATCAGGTCTTGGATGCGGCGTCCGCGCTGTCGCGTCAGTCGGCGCAGCTCAACGCGGAGGTCACACGCTTCCTGGATACGGTCCGCGCCGCCTAAGTCAGGATCGTCACCGCCCGCCGTCGAGCAGCTTCGAGACCACGCGGGCGGTGTAGTCGACCATCGGCACGATGCGGGCGTAGTTCAGCCGCGTCGGGCCGATGACACCGACGACGCCGACGATTTTTTGGGACCCGTCCCGGAACGGCGCCGCGATCAGCGACGAGCCGGACAGCGAGAACAGCTTGTTCTCCGAGCCAATGAAGATCCGCACGCCGTCGCCGCCCTCGGCCCGGGCCAGGAGGTCGATGACGTCCTTCTGGGTCTCCAGATCGTTGAATAGGAGGCGGATGCGCTCGAGATCCTCGACCGCACGCAGGTCGTCGAGCAGGTTCGCCTGACCGCGCACGATCAGCTGCCGGGCCTCGCTCGGGCCGACCGGAGTTGCCAGGCCCGCATCGACCAAGCGTTCGGTCAGCGCGTCGAGCTCCCGCTTCATCGCCGTGCGGCCAGCTTCGATCTCGGCCCGGAGGGTCCCGAGGGTGCGGCCCTGGAGCCGGGCGTTGAGGAAGTTCGTGGCCTCCTGGAGCGCGCCGGCGGGCAGTCCCGGGGGGAGGTCGACCAGGCGATTCTCCACCGAGCCGTCATTCGAGACCAGCACGACCAGGGCCCGGGCCGGATCCAGGCGGACGAACTCGATATGCTTGAGATGCACGTTCGCCTTCGTGGTCAGCACCACGCCGGCCCCGCGCGAGATGCCCGACAGCATGGTCGAGGCCGCGGCCAACGCCGAGTCGAAGGTGTGCCCGGAGGCGGCGGCGCGCATCTCCGCCTCGATCCGGGCCTGTTCCTCCTGGCCGACATCGCCGAGTTCGAGCATGGCATCGACGAAGAAGCGCAGGCCGAGCTCGGTCGGCAGGCGGCCCGCCGAGGTGTGGGGCGCGAAAATCAGGCCGGAATGCTCAAGATCCGCCATGACGTTGCGGATCGAGGCCGGTGACAGCGCCATCGGGAGGATGCGCGCCAGGTTGCGTGAGCCCACCGGCTCGCCGGTCGTGAGATAGCTCTCGACGATCTGCCGGAAGATCTCGCGAGCGCGCTCGTTGAGGGCGTCGAGCGCCTGCATCGATGGGCCTTGTTGAAAGTTGAGGTTCAGGTCGGTCACGCGGTCATCCTGTCGTCCGATCATGTCCGCCCGGTGTCCGGGGATCAATCCATACGGCGATGCTTGCCCGCGCTGTCGCGGCGGCCTAAGAGCCCGGCCCTCACTCTCTCACCAGAAAGGGCCCGCCATGAGGCCTTCGAAGCGCGCCGCCGACGAGCTGCGGCCCGTCACCCTCGAGCGCGCTGTGTCGCGCTATGCCGAGGGCTCGTGCCTGGTCAGCTTCGGCAACACCCGGGTGCTCTGCACCGCGTCTCTCGAAGAGCGCGGACCGCCTTGGCTGCGCGGCTCCGGCAAGGGCTGGGTCACGGCCGAGTATGCCATGCTGCCGCGCGCGACGCACGACCGGACCCGGCGCGAGATCAACTCGGGCAAGCCTTCTGGTCGCACCCAGGAGATCCAGCGCCTGATCGGCCGGTCCCTGCGGGCGGTGACGAACCTGCCTGCGATGGGTGAGCGCCAGGTCACCGTCGATTGCGACGTGATCCAGGCCGATGGCGGCACCCGCACCGCGGCGATAACCGGGGCCTGGGTGGCGCTCTATGATTGCTTCGCCTGGATGCGCACTCGCTCGATCATTTCGGTCGACCCGCTGCGCGACCACGTCGCCGCCGTGTCCTGCGGCCTGTACAAGAACACGCCCGTGCTTGATCTGGACTACGCCGAGGATTCGGCGGCCGAGACCGACGCCAACTTCGTGCTGACCGGGAAGGGCGGCATCGTCGAGGTGCAGGGTACTGCTGAGATGGAACCGTTCTCCGAAGAGCAGCTCCTCGAATTGCTGCGTCTCGCCCGCGCCGGCACCGACCGGCTGGTGGCGCTTCAGAAGGAGGCCATTGCGTGAGCCGTCGTCTGACCGGGAAGGTGGTCATCGCCACCCACAACGCGGGCAAGCTCACCGAGATGCGCGAGCTTTTGGCGCCGTTCGGGATCGAGGCCGTCTCGGCCGGCGAGCTCGGGCTGCCCGAGCCCGACGAGACCGGCACGATGTTCTCCGAGAACGCCGCCATCAAGGCCCATGCCGCTGCGAAGGCGACCGGGCTGCCGGCCTTCGCGGACGATTCCGGCCTCTGCGTCGATGCGCTGGACGGCGCGCCCGGCATCTTCTCCGCTCGCTGGGCCGGCCCGACCAAGGACTTTTCCGGCGCCATGGCCCGGATCTTCTCGGAGCTGGAGCAGCGCGCTGCGACCAACCGGACGGCGCATTTCGTGTCGGCGCTGGTGCTCGCCTGGCCGGACGGCCACACCGAGCTGTTCGAGGGACGCGTGTTCGGCACGCTGGTGCCGCCGCGCGGCGAGGCCGGATTCGGCTACGATCCGATCTTTCAGCCGGAGGGCCATGCCCGGACCTTCGGCGAGATGAGCGCCGAGGAGAAGCACGGGGTCGATTGGCAGAAGGGGGAGGGGTTGTCGCACCGCGCCCGGGCCTTCGTGCTGCTGAGCCGCGCCTGCCTGGCGCCAGGCTCCTGATTGCCAAACCGGGCCGGCATGCGCACATCCCGTCGATCATGACTTCGACCGGCTCGGACCATCCGACCCGCGACGCGGGCTTCGGGATCTACCTGCACTGGCCCTTCTGCGCCGCGAAGTGCCCGTATTGCGACTTCAACAGCCATGTCCGGCACGCCGGCGTGGACCAGCCGCGCTTCCTCGACGCCTTCCGGGCCGAGATCGCCCACAGCGCCGCCCGCACCCCGGGCCGGACCGTCACCAGCATCTTTCTCGGCGGCGGCACGCCTTCGCTGATGGAGCCCGCGACGGTGGCGGGTCTCCTCGACGCGGTGGCGGGGCACTGGGCGATGGCGCCCGATGCCGAGATCACCCTGGAGGCCAACCCGTCGAGCGTCGAGGCCGGCCGCTTCCGCGGCTACCGTGCCGCCGGGGTCAACCGAGTCTCCCTCGGGGTGCAGGCGTTCGACGACGCTTCCCTGAAGAAGCTCGGCCGCCTGCACAATGCCGCGGAGGCGTTCGCGGCGATCGGGATCGCGCAGGCCGTGTTCGAGCGGACCTCCTTCGATCTGATCTATGCCCGGCCCGACCAGACTCCCGCCCAATGGCGGGCCGAACTGACCGCGGCGCTGGCGCGCGCCGCCGAACACCTGTCGCTTTATCAGCTCACCATCGAGCCTGGCACGCCGTTCCACGGTCTTGCTGCCGCCGGCAAGCTCATCACACCGGACGACGAGGCCGGTCGAATCCTCTACGACGTGACCCAGGACGTCTGCGGCCAGGCCGGCCTGCCGGCCTACGAAATTTCCAACCACGCCCGGCCCGGCGCCGAATCCCGGCACAACCTGCTCTACTGGCGCTACGGCGAATATGCCGGGATCGGTCCCGGCGCGCATGGCCGGCTGGTGACGCCGGAGGGACGGATCGGCACCATCACCGAACGGGGCCCGGAGGCCTGGCTGGAGCAGGTCGAGCGCGACGGCCACGGCATCGTCGAGACCGAGACGCTCTCGGCCGCCGACCAGGCCGACGAGTTCCTGGTGATGGGGCTGCGGCTCGCCGAGGGGATCGATCCCGAGCGCTACGCCGCCCTGAAGGGCCGGGCGCTGAACGGCAATCGCATCGGCATGCTGGTGGGCGACGGTTTGCTGCATCGCCTGCCCGGCGGCCGGATCGCCGCCACGCCCCGCGGGGCACCGGTGCTCAACGCCGTAGTGGCCGAGCTGGCGGCTTGACTAGGTACCGGGCTTGGCCAGGACGCGCGGCGCCGGGCTAACCACGGTCGCGGCGTTGTTGCGGATCTCGTAGACCGCCAGGGATCGGTCGCTCAGACCCTCCGGCCGAAAGCGGAACGTGCCGTCCGTTCCGGCGAAGCCCGATGGATTGGTGAGCGTCGTCTCCGCGAAGCGCTGTGAGCCGTATTGCCGGGTCAGTGCCGCCGAAAGCATCACCCCGTCGTACGCGAGCGAGGCGACACGCGGCGGCACCGCGCCGAACCGGGCCTGATAGCGGCCACTGAAATTGGAAAAGCCGTTCCTGTCCGGCGAGGCGAACCGTCCGCCCTGGAGCGCCGGCAGTGCGAACAGGGCCGGCTCGTTCCACAGGGCCGTACCGATCGGCCGGACCCGGGCCGGGTTGTAGCGGGCCGTGATCAGCGCTGCCGCGACCGCCGGCATGGCATCGGCTGTTTCCGGAATGAACAATGCGTCGGCCGTGGCGCCGGACCCGGTGATCACCCGAGCCAGCCGCTCCACCGCCGGCGCCGGCGCACCGGACGGATAGCGCTCGACTGCCGCGACCCGGGCACCCTTGCGCGCGACAGCCTCGCGAAACTCCGCTTCGACGGCATTGCCGTAGGCGGTCTCAGGAATCAGCGCCGCGAACGATCGACGGCCGTCGGCCACGGATTCGTCGATGATCCGGTCGACCTCGGGCTGCGGCAGGAAGCTGAGGAGATAGACGCCCCGCGCCGCCACGGAGGCGTCCGTCGAGAATCCGATGACCGGCTTGCCGGCGGCCCTGGCCGGCACGGCGGCGGCCTGGACATTGGCGGCGAAGACCGGGCCGAGCACGATGTCGGCTCCCTGCTTCAAAGCGTCCTGGGTTGCGTCCCGAGCACCGTCGGGGCTGCCGCGATCGTCCTCGACCAGGATGGTCAGGTCCGGCTGCTGCGCCTCGTCGTAGGCAAGTTGCGCAGCGTTGCGCATGGCGTTGCCGACCGCGACCCCCGTGCCGCTCAGCGGCAGAATTAGCGCCACCTTCACGGCGCCGGAGCCGATGCGGTTGCCGGCCGATGCGGCCGGGGTCGGGGAAGCGGTCGGAGCGCCCGCCGCAGGCGCCGGGTCGACGGCCAGCGGCACGTCCGCCGGTGGCGACAACTCGGCCCGGGGCGGGGAACCGCGCCGCGCCGCGCGCCCGTCCCCGAAACCGCCGACGCAGCCGCCCAGCGCCACTGCGCTGAGGGCGGCGGTCAGGGCGGCGACGCGCATGAAACGGTCCCGCCGACACTTCGGACGCGCCATGGCGCGATCTCCTTCGGGCAGGCATGGTCAACCTGACCGGGCGGTTTTCAAATGTAAACGCACCGAGGCCGAGTTGCCCCCCGGTCTCGCCGCACAGCCGCGACGCGAGGCGCGTAGTGTGGCAAGATCGCCCGCGATGACACGTCGATTCGATGACCCGGGGTCTCCGATCTCAACCAAGCCCACGTCTCACAAGTCGGGAGCGGACCGCCCGCGGAACACGACCTTCACGGCTTTCGGCCTGGCCAGCGAGACCGAGCCGTTGCCGCCGGGGCTGCACATCGTGGCGACGCCGATCGGCAACCTGCGCGACATCACCATCCGCGCGCTCGCGACCCTGGCGGCGGCCGATGCCGTGTTGGCCGAGGACACGCGCGTGACCCGGACGCTGCTGGCGCATTACGGGATCACGACGCCGCTGCTCGCCTATCACGAACATTCGAACGAGACCGTGCGCGACCGGATGGTGGCGCGGCTCCAGGCCGGCGAGGCCCTGGCCCTGGTCTCGGATGCCGGTACGCCGCTCGTGTCGGATCCCGGCTACAAGCTCGTCCAGGCGGCGATCGAGGCGGGGATCGCGATCACGCCCGTGCCCGGGCCGTCCGCGGTCATGACAGCGCTCGTGGCGGCGGGCCTGCCGACCGACCGGTTCTTCTTCGAGGGGTTTCTCCCCCAGAAGGCCGGGGCACGGCGCAACAGGCTCGAAGCCCTCATCCAGGTTCCGGGAACGCTGGTGCTCTTCGAGTCACCCCACCGTCTGCCGGAGATGCTGGCCGATGCCGCCGCCGTGCTCGGGGCGGACCGTCCGGCTGCGGTGACCCGGGAGCTGACCAAATTCTACGAGACGATCCGCCGGGATACGCTGGGCTCCCTGAGCGAACGCTTCGGCCAGGAGGGTGCGCCGAAGGGCGAGATCGTCGTCATCATCGGCGCCGCGACGACGCCGGATCGCCCGGCCGAAGGGGATGCCGCCCTCGACGGGTTGATCCGCAACGCCCTGGGGCGGCACTCGATCAAGGATGCGGCGAGCCTCGTCGCGGATGAGACGGGGCAGCCGCGTCGCGCCATCTACGCCCGGGCGCTGGTGCTGGCCCGGGAAAGCCAGGATTGAACGGAACCGTGCCGGACCAAGCCTTGCGGCGCCGCGCCGCCTATCTGCGCGGACACCACGCCGAGTGGCTGGCGATGGCGGCCCTGTCGCTGAAGGGCTACTGGCCGATCGGGCGCCGGGTGAGCTTCGCCGGGGGAGAGATCGACCTGATCGTCCGCCGCCCGCGCACCATCGTGTTCGTCGAGGTGAAGGCCCGGTCCAGCCTGGATGATGCCCGCATGGCGATCGATGCGGCCAAGAGACGGCGCTTCTCCCGCGCAGTGCGGGCCTGGGTCGGGCGCAATCCCTGGTGCGCGGGGATGACCCTGCGCGCCGACGCGGTCTTCGTCGGCTCGGGCGAATGGCCGGTGCATCTGCCCGGCGTCTTCACCATCGAGGGTTTGTAGACCGCTCGTTCAGGCCCGCGCGGCGCGGATCGCGCCGATCAGCGTGCGCTTGAGATCGGCCTGGCTGAACGGCTTCTGCACCACGGGCCGGTCGCGGAACGGCTCACGGATGCCGGCGCCGCCGTACCCCGTGGAGAACACGAGCGGCAGGTCGCGCTGCACGATCGCCTCGGCGACCGGATAGATCGGTTCGCCCGCGACGTTCACGTCGAGGATCGCGATCTCGAACGTCTCCTGCGACGCCATTTCGAGGGCGGTCGACAGGCGCGCCGCCGGGCCGACCACGGCGCAGCCGAAGTCGAGCAGCATGTCCTCGAGCAGCATCGAGATCGCGGCTTCGTCTTCGACGACGAGCACGCGGACGCCGGTCAGGATGTCATCGTTGGGGTCAGCAGTCACGCCGGGCCGTCTTCCCTTCGATCGCCCCCGTACCGGGGATCTTGCCGTGCAATTGGTTCGCCTCGCGAGCCGAGAGAGCAGCGCTTGGAGGCGCCGAGGCGGCATCGCCAGGCGGTCCGCGAGACCACCCGTGGCGTCGCCCGGAATACCGGACGTGTCAAGCGTTCGCCTGCCGTTCCCGGGCGAATGACCGGCTTGATGTTAACCGGCGATACATTTTTGCCGGTTTTCGGGGTCTTCCCGGGCTAGAACGATTGGCGGCGCCGGCTCAATCGTCCTTGAACGAGACCTTTGCACCCCGGGTCACGTGCGCTGCCAAATCGCGCGCGTTCCAGTTGGTCAGCCGGATGCAGCCGTGGGACTCGGTCTTGCCGACCTTCTCGGGTTCAGGGGTCCCGTGGATGCCGTAGCTGGGGATCGCAAGATCGATCCAGACCAGGCCGACCGGGTTGTTCGGCCCGGGCTTGATCGAGAATTTTTGCTTGGTCTTCACGCCCTTGAAGGCATATTTCGGATTGTAGGTGTAGTCGGGGTCGAAGGCGACGCCCTTGACCTTGGTCTCGCCGCTCGGCGCCGGCTTCTCGGTGCTGCCGATCGAGGCCGGATAATAGCCGAGCAGCTTGCCGTCGGCTCCGAAGGCGCGCACGTCGCGGCTGGTCTTGTCGACCTCGATCCGCTCGACCTTAGGCTCCTGCGGCAGGTCTTTGCTCTTCGGCTTGTCCGTGCCCATCGGATCCACCGCTGCCACCGTGATCGACGTACCGGCCTTGTCGAGGGGCTTGTCGGGGTTGAGCGCGCTGACGAGGTCGCGGCTCATGTGGAAGCGCTCCGCCAGCATCTCCCGCGGGTTGGTGTAGCCGAGTTCCTTGAGATCGGCCTGCGCCTCCATCTTGGGCGGGATCTTGTCCACGTAGGGGCCGGACGCGTCGGCGTCGGTGATCGCGTAGTCGGATACGGCCGGCTTGTCGCTCGTGGCCTGAAGCTTGTCCCAGAGCTCGGGGGTCAGATCCTGGGTGGCCGGCAGGCCCTGGGCCACCGCGAACGCCGAGAGCGCGCGCTGATAGTTCTCGCCCTTCAGTCCATCGATAGCGCCCGGAAAGAACCGCGCCCGATCGAGAAGAACCTGCGCCTTCACGATGAGCGGATCCGGCTTGGCGTCGGCGTCCTTGTTGGCGCCAGACTTCGCGGCGGACTTTTTGCCCTTCGCCGTCTTCTGGTCCGGCTTGTCGGACTCCGGTGGCTTGAAGGTCGCCGTATTGATCGCATCGGCGGTTAGGGTCGGCCCCTTATCGGGCTGCGCCGACGCACCCGATGCCGTGAGGCCTAACGCCAGCAGAGCCGCGCAAACCGGCCGCGTGGATCTCTGCATCATGGACGTCCAATTCTCCTGGAGCGGACGCGCTCCGGTCGCACAAGTAGCGAGCGTGCTTGAACGTTCCGCCGCCCGGCTCAGGCTATTCGCACAGGCGATGGCCGGCGTTGCGCTCGCGGTCATCGAAGTGAAAGTGGTTGGCGTGGGCCGCATTGGTTCCCGGACCCAGCACTGTCCGGAAGAAGCCGCAGGCCTTGCTGCGGACGCTGGCGAGGAAATCGGCCTCCTCGGATCCCGCTGGCATCGCCTTGACCGGAATGCTGGCACGCCCCGCGAACGCGAAGCCCATCACGTCGACGGCCGCCGCGAAGGCGTGGTCGCTCAGCTTGGCGTCGACATCGTGGTTCTGCCCCCGGCAGACATAGGTGCCGCCAAGTTCGAGCCCGGTGAGCGGATGCTTGAGGGTCCGGTCAGCCACGACCTGTACCTCGGTGGCCCAGCGGGCGAACGATTCCGCGACCTGGCATGTGAGGGTCGCGCCCCCTGGCAGCGTGATGTCGTCGGCAAGCTTGGTCACCTTCAGCGGCAGCGGTGCCGTGCACTGGCCCTCGGCGATGGGCGGCAGCGGCTCGAATGCGACGCCGAGGCGCTTGAGGCGCGTCCGGCAGGCGGTGTCGTCCGGCGGCGCGACCTTGAGGGCCAGGGCCGCTTCGCCCGAGAGTTCCGGCGGCCGGTCCGGCGGGGTCGGAGGAGGCGTCGGGATCTCGGGTTTTGGCGTTTCCGGTGCCGCCTCTTTCGCCGGCGGCGTCAGCTCCGCGGGCCGAACGGGTGGGGTCGGCTTCACAGCTTCGGAGAGGGGCGTCGGCTTCTGTTCCGGTGATTGCGGGGGCTTCAGTTCGTTCGGACGTTCCGGCGGAAGGGGCGGCGGCACCGGGACAGCCGGAGCCTCGACGGCGAACCCAGGCGCTGGAACTGCCGCCCAGAGACCGAGCGCGAGGGCGCGGGGTGCCAAGAAAAGCGTCGGTCGGCGGAGCGGCATGGAACCTCGAAGGGCGGGCGCGGGCCGGGGGAAACGAACGGAAGCGCATTCGGATCGCATCCGCCCAGTTGACGAAGTCTACGATCGAGCTTCTGTCTTCCGTCGAGCGGCCGCGGATACCATCTCCCGGTCCGGATGACGGGCCGAACCACCCGTCGGACTGACGCACCACCGAGGACCGAATGCCGGATGTCGCCGATGCCGGGCTCCCGAGCCTGCCGCAGGACAACCCTTTCCGCGACGCGCAGTGGAGCACGCCCTTCGGCCTGCCGCCGTTCGAGCGCATCCAGCCCGAGCATTACATGCCCGCCTTCGAAGCGGCGCTCGCGGCCCACGATGCCGAAATCAGGGGTATCGCGTCCGAGACGGCGCCCGCGACCTTCGCCAACACCGTCGCCGCGATGGAGCGGGCGGGCCAAGCCCTCGAACGGGTGGCCGGAGTCTTCTACAACCTGACCGGCAGCCACACGAACCCGGAGCTGCAGGCGATCGAGCGGACGATCGGCCCGAAACTCTCCCGGCACGGCAGCGCCATCTACTTAAATCCGCAGCTCTGGGCGCGGATCTCGGCAGTCGAGGCCGAGGCGGAGGGTCTCGGGCCGGAGGAACGCCGGGTCCTCGACCGCTACCGCATCCGCTTCCGCCGCGCGGGCGCGGATCTCGCCCCGGACGACAAGGCGCGCATCGCCGAGATCGCCGCCCGGATGTCAGAGCTCGGCACGCAATTCAGCCAGAACCTGCTCGCCGACGAGAGCAGCTTCACCCTGCCGCTGACCAGCGAGGACGATCTCGCCGGCCTGCCACCGTTCCTGCGCGCCGCCGCCGCGAGCGCGGCCCGGGAGCGCCGGCTGGAAGGCCACGTCATCACCCTGTCGCGCTCTCTGATCGAGCCGTTCCTGGTGTTCTCGACCCGGCGCGACCTGCGCGAGAAGGCCTACGCGGCCTGGACGAAGCGCGGCGAGAATGGCGGCACCACCGACAACCGGGCGATCATCGTCGAGATGGTCGGGCTGCGCGCCGAGCACGCGCGGCTGCTGGGCTTCGACAGCTTCGCGCATTTCAAGCTCGATGACACGATGGCCGCGAGCCCCGACGCCGCCATGGCGCTGCTGCGCGACGTCTGGACGCCGGCCCGGGCGCGGGCGGGTGAGGAGCGCGAAAGGCTCCAGGCGCTGGTCCAGCAGGAGGGCCACAACTTCGCGCTCCAGGCGCATGATTGGCGCCACTACACCGAGAAGCTGCGGCGGGCCGAGCACGACCTCGACGAGAGCGAGGTCAAAGCGTATCTGCCTCTCGACCGGATGATCCAGGCGGCCTTCGATACGGCGTCGCGCCTGTTCGGCTTGACCTTCGAAGAGCTGTCCGACGTGCCGCGCTACCACCCGGACGTGCGCGTCTGGCGGGTCGGCAATCCGGACGGGTCCGAGGTCGGCCTGTTCCTGGGCGATTATTTCGCGCGGTCGTCCAAGCGCTCTGGCGCCTGGATGAGCGCGTTCCGCTCCCAGGAGCGCTTGAACGGCACGGTCACGCCGGTCATCGTCAACGTGATGAATTTCGCCAAGGCCCCCGCCGGCGAGAGCGCGCTCCTGTCCTTCGACGACGCCCGCACCCTGTTCCACGAATTCGGCCACGCCCTGCACGGGCTTCTGTCGGACGTGACCTACCCGCTGCTCTCCGGCACATCCGTGTCGCGGGACTTCGTCGAGTTGCCGTCGCAGCTCTACGAGCACTGGCTTGAGCAGCCGGAGGTATTACAGGCCCATGCCCGCCACCACCTGACCGGCGAGCCGATGCCCGACACGCTGCTTCGCAAGCTGCTCGCGGCCCGCACCTTCAACCAGGGTTTCGCCACGGTGGAATACACGGCTTCGGCGATCGTCGACATGACCCTGCACCTCTCGTCGGGCGGTGAATCCGGCCTCGACGTGCCAGCCTTCGAGGCCGACGCCCTCCAGCGGATCGGCATGCCGGCCGAGATCAGCATGCGGCATCGCTCGCCGCACTTCGCCCACATCTTCTCGGGCGACGGCTACGCCGCCGGCTATTATAGCTACCTCTGGTCCGAGGTGCTCGACGCCGACGCCTTCGACGCCTTCCGGGAGGCAGGCGACATCTTCGATCCGGAAACGGCGAAGCGCCTGCGCACCTTCGTGTACGGTGCCGGCAACCTGCGCGACCCGCGCGATGCCTACACGGCCTTCCGGGGTCGCATGCCGAGCATCGCGCCGCTTCTCAAGAAGCGTGGGCTGGCAGCCTGACCCGGCAATGGCCGGTAAGGGTTTCGTAAAGAAACGTCCTTAACGAACGCTTGCGGGGATTCCCTGCAAGCGGAGTTGGGGGCGATGACGAAACGTGAAGCCGAGTCGGCCCTCTCGCCCGACGAGCTGCTGAAGGCCGTGGTGGCGGGGAAAGTCGAACCGAAGCCCGAGCCTGCTGCCAAACCTGCGGCTCGATTCGCACTGCCGTCTTTGTCGGATGGCGAAGTCCGGCGCTACGCCATCGCGGGCACCGCCTTGGCGCTGGGCTTGCTGCTCGGCTTCGCCGCGCACCCCGGGTCCGGTGGCGTGCCGAGCGATGCTGTCGTCGCGCTGAGCGCCACCGTCGATGCCGGAAGGACCGAGACCGCGCGGCTCGGCGCCGACATCGCTCAGCTCCATCAAGTGCTCGCCGATCTGCGTGCTGCCACCGACACCGCCCGCAAGGAGGCCGGCACCCGCAGCAACGCGCTCGGCGAACGCTTGGCGCAGCTCGACAAGAATCTGAATGCCAAGACCGCCGCCCTGGGCGAGCGTCTCGAACAGGTTGAGCGTGAGCAGAGCGGCCGGATCGCCAACCTCGCCGCTCAGCTTGAGCGCCGCACCACCGCCGTCGCGGCTGTGAAGGCCGAGCCGACCCAGACCGGGAGCCTCGCCGAGACGCGCAGCGTCGACGCAAAGATGACCGAAGCGAAGACTGCCGATACCAAGAGCACCGAGGCGAAACCGACGGACACCAAGCCGAAGCCTATCGCGGCGGACAAGCCGACGGTCATCGAGGGCTGGGCCGTCCGCGACGTCTATGACGGTGCTGCGATCCTTGAGAACCGCCGCCGCCGTATCGTTGAGGTCGGACCGGGCGACGTGCTGCCAGGCGTCGGCCGCGTCGAAGGCGTCGAGCGGCGCGGCCGGGAATGGGTGGTCGTCACGCGTCAGGGCCTCGTCACGCCGCAGCCCTGGTAAGCGCGCTCGGCGCCCCTGGAACGTGGCAGAGGCCAGTTCGTCGTTGGGGGCCGGGAAACGCGGCTCGAGCGTCAACGGATCGGCCATTGCGGCGGCACGCTCGGCCCGGTGGCGCCCATGGCGCAGGGCGCGGGACTGATCGGCCCGCGTCGGGTGCAGGATTGCGGCGAGGAGCGCTTGGCCCTCGAACGAACGGTCCAGATTTTTGGCTTCGAAGACGGGCATGGCCGGCCTGCATGAGTGCGAGCCGGTCATCCGCCGATGGCGGTGGCCCGAATCGCATCCCGAATAACGGGGATCGCGTGGACGGGTTCCGCTAAGCTTTCGCGGCGAAACCATTTTTTTACGATTGTCCAGGCGCGGCCCGAAAACAGTGCGGCGGCACACATAGCCCCAGTTGGAAGCACGTGCCGAAAGCCCGATGGCGGCTTGCGGCACGCACGGTCTATCAGACGAACTGGTTGAGACCCGGGATCGAGCCGATGATCGGGCCCATCGCATCCTCGCCGACCTTTTCCCGGCCGAAGGCGAACAGCTCCTGGCCGAGGGGCTGCATCTGGCCCATGGGCACGCCGGCCGCCATCAGCTTCTGGCCCAGCGCCATGACGCCGCCGCCGCCCATCATCCCACCGAGCATGCCCATCAGTCCGCCGCCGCTGCTCTCGCCGGCATTCGACTCGGCCACCAGCGATTCCGAGCCTGGCAGTGCGGCCAGCAGCTGGTTGACCTCCGTCTCCGGACCCTCCTTCTGAAGGAAAGCCAGGATGTGCCCGATGGCCGTCTGTGCCGTCGCGGCGTCGAGCCCGGTGCGGGTGGTGACGCGGGCGAGCAGTTCTTCCATGGCGCTGATCTCTTCGGAACGTTTCCAGAGGTCCTTCGACGTTGAAGCGCCGGAAATCAAGCGCGAGCACCGACTCTGCTGGGAACGTATCAGCCCATTCTTCACACGATGCCGGCCCGCGCGCGCCCCGGTCCGACCTTGCGTCCGGCGGCGCGCCGTGGCCTCGTAGGCGATGAAGCGGGACGAGTTTATGGTCAGGGCCTCGGACGCGCCGATGCGGCGATTCTCGCCGTCAGCCCGGGGCCCCGCCGGTGGATCGACCGGACACGCATGAGGAGACACGGGTGAGCGATCTCAAGACCCTGCGCGGCCTCTCCGGCCTGAGCCCGGAGCCCGCGAGCCTGAAGAAAGCCGCGCTCATCCTCATCGATATCCAGAACACTTATCGCGACGGGGTGCTCCGACTGACCGGGGTCGAGCCGGCCATCGTGCAGGCCAAGATCCTGCTGCGGCGGGCGCGCGAGGCCGAGACACCGGTGTTCCACATCCGGCACAATGCCGGGCCGGGCTCGCCCTACGACCTCACGGCCGCCAGCGGACAGATCTCCGAGGAGGTGGCGCCGCTGGACGGCGAGGCAGTGATCACCAAGGCCTTCCCCAGCGCCTTCGTGGGCACGGACCTGGAGGATCGGCTGAAGCGGGCCGGCGTCACCGACCTGATCCTGGCCGGCTTCATGACCCATATGTGCGTCAACTCGACGGCCCGCTCGGCCTTCAACCTCGGCTTCCAGCCCACCGTGATCGCTTCCGCCACCGCGACGCGGGATCTCCCGGCGCCTGACGGCTCGGTGGTGCCGGCGGCCCAGCTCCAGGCAGCTAGCCTCGCGGCGCTGGGCGACCTGTTCGCCGTGGTCGCGCAGGATGTCGATGCCGTTCGCCATTGAGGCCTGAGCCGCCGGCTGGGACACCGCCGCCGCGGACATGTGTGCATTGCACCATGCGGCGGCGGAAGGCGGAACATCACCGGCGGCCATGCGGTTCGGATCCGAAAATGCGGAGTGCCGGACCATGCGCATCGAGAACGTTGCTGATCTCATCGCCGAGACCCTCCACGTTGCAGGCGTCGCACGCATCTACGGGGTGGTCGGCGACAGCCTGAACGGGATCACCGAGGCCCTGCGCGCCCGGGGGCAGATCGATTGGATCCACACCCGCCACGAGGAGGCGGCGGCGTTCGCGGCGAGCGCCGAGGCGCAGGTCACCGGCAAGCTCGCGGTCTGTGCCGGCTCCTGCGGCCCCGGCAACCTGCACCTGATCAACGGCCTCTACGACGCGCATCGCAGCCGGACCCCGGTTCTGGCCATCGCCGCCCAGATCCCCTCGGCCGAGATCGGCTCGGGCTATTTTCAGGAAACGCGGCCGACCGAGCTGTTCCGCGAATGCAGCCATTACTGCGAGCTGGTCTCCGACCCGTCGCAGATGCCGTTCGTGCTGGAGAACGCGATCCGCGCCGCCGTGGGGGAGGGGGGCGTCGCCGTCATCGTCATCCCGGGCGATGTCGCCCTGCGCGATGCCCCAAAGCGGGCGCTCGCCCCCCATGCCGGCCTGATCCCGGCCAAGCCCGTGGTGCGGCCGGCCGATTCCGAGCTCGACGCTCTGGCGGCCCTGCTCAATGCCGGCAAGCGCGTGACGCTGCTCTGCGGGCGCGGCTGCGCCGGCGCCCATCCCGAACTGCTGCAGCTCGCCGAGGCGCTCAAGAGCCCGATCGTCCATGCGCTCGGCGGCAAGGAATATGTCGAGTTCGACAATCCCTACGATGTCGGCATGACCGGGCTGATCGGCTACGCGTCCGGCTACGCCGCCATGATGGCCTGCGACACCCTGCTGATGCTGGGGACGGGCTTTCCCTACAAGCAGTTCTATCCGCAGGACGCCAAGATCGCCCAGGTCGACCTGCGCCCCTCAGAGCTTGGCCGCCGCTGCCGGATCGAGCACGGGCTCGTCGGTGATGTCGGGGCGACGATCCGGGCGCTGCTGCCCCGGCTCAAGCCCAAGGCCGACCAGTCCTTCCTGGATGCCAGCCTGAAGCACTACGCCAAGGCCCGCACCGGCCTCGACGAGCTCGCCACCGGGAAGGCCGGCGGGCCGCTCCATCCGCAATATCTCGCGAAGATGATCAGCGAGGCGGCCGCGGACGACGCCATCTTCACCGCCGATGTCGGCACGCCGACCATCTGGGCTGCGCGTTACCTGGCGATGAACGGCAAGCGGCGTCTGCTCGGCTCCTGGGTCCACGGCTCGATGGCCAACGCCCTGTCGCAGGGCATCGGCGCGCAGGCGGCGGAGCCGAACCGTCAGGTCATCGCGCTCTGTGGCGACGGGGGCTTCGCCATGCTGATGGGCGACTTCCTGACGCTCCGCCAGCACCGCCTGCCGCTGAAGGTGGTGGTGTTCAACAACGGCACCCTCGGCTTCGTCGAGCTGGAGATGAAGGCGGCGGGCTATCTCGAGACCGGCGTCGCGCTCGACAATCCGGACTTCGCCGCGATGTCCCGGGCGGCCGGCATCTTCGCCCTGCGGGTCGAGGACCCGGCCGACTTGCCCGGCGCCATGCGCGAGTTCCTAGCCTTCGACGGCCCCTCGCTGCTCGATGTCCGAACCGCCCGCAACGAGCTGTCGATGCCGCCCAAGATCGACGGGCAGCAGGTGAAGGGTTTCAGCCTCTACGTGCTGCGGGCCGTGATGGACGGGCGTGGTGACGCAGTTCTCGACCTCGCCAAAACCAACCTCATCCGTTAGACCACTTTGGATAATCTAGACCCGTTCCAGACCGCTGGGGCGGGCGATCCAGGGAGTGTCCGGACCATGCGGGTCGGCCTGTTCGTGCCGTGCTACGTCGACGCCTTCGAGCCGGAAGTCGGGATCGCCACGCTCGAATTGCTGGAGCGGGTCGGTTGCAAGGTGGAATATCCGTTCAACCAGACCTGTTGCGGGCAGCCCATGGCGAATACCGGCTGCCATGCGGAGGCCGCCGCCACCGAGGCCCTGTTCGTCAAGAACTTCTCGGATTTCGACTACGTGGTCGCGCCGTCCGGCTCCTGCGTCCATCAGGTCCGTGAGCACCTGACCGCCATCCCGCAGACGGACGAGGTTAAGAAGGTCCGGGCCAGCACCTACGAGCTGGTCGAGTTCCTGCACGACGTGCTCAAGATCGACGCGCTGCCCTGGGCCGAATTCCCGCACAAGGTGGCCTATCACGGCAATTGCAACGCGCTGCGCGGCATCCACCACGCCCGCCCCTCCGAGATCGTGAAGCCGTACTTCTCGAAGCCGCTCGACCTGCTCCGCATGGTGAAGGGCGTCGAGCTTGTGGATCTCGCCCGGCCCGACGAGTGCTGCGGCTTCGGCGGCACCTTCTCGGTCTTCGAGCCCGCGGTCTCGGCCAAGATGGGCTACGACAAGGTCGCCGATCAGAACCGGGCCGGTGCGCAATACGTGGTCTCGGCGGATTCCTCCTGCCTGATGCACCAGAAGGGCTGCGCCGAGCGCCTTGGTCTGCCGCTCCGGTACATTCACATCGCGCAAGTGCTGAACGGAGCTGCCGCATGAGCGTCGAGGATCTGAACCCGCGCGCCCGCGAAGGCGTCATCCACCCCGAGGTCCGCGCCGCCGACGACGAGAGCGAGCGAGGCCAGGATGGTGGCCGCCTCCAGCACGCCGAGGCTGCGACCAAGCCGATCCGCGCGCCGCAGACCCGGGAGAAGCAGCCCCGGGGCGCGAAGATCCGCGGCGACCGGCCGATCGATCAGGCCGAGGCCGCCGAGCGTTTCCTGGCCGCGCCGCTGCACCAAGCCGCCCATGACGAGCGCCTGTGGGACCTGCGCAAGAAGCGCGACACCTCGGCCCACGGCATCCCGGAATGGGAGGAGCTGCGCGAGCTGGCCTCCGCCATCAAGGCGCACACGCTCACCCATCTGGACCAGTATCTCGAGCAGTTCGAGGCGGCCGCGAAGGCCAACGGCGTCCAAGTCCACTGGGCCGCGGACGGCGCCGACCACAACCGCATCGTCCTGGAGATCCTGCGCAGCCGCGGTGCCAAGACCCTGGTGAAGTCGAAGTCGATGCTCACCGAGGAATGCGGCTTCCGCCACCACATGGCGGCCAACGGCATCGAGATCATCGAGACCGATCTCGGCGAGCGCATCCAGCAGCTCGACAACGAGGAACCGAGCCACATCGTGGCGCCGGCAGTCCACAAGACCCGCATGGACGTGGCCGAGGTCTTCGCCAAGACGCTCGGCACCGACCCGGACAACGACGACGCCCATTACCTTGCCGAGAGCCAGCGCGAGACCACCCGGCCCTACATCCTGAAGGCCGATGCCGGCATGACCGGCTGCAACTTCGCCATCGCGGAGACCGGCACGGTCGTCACCTGCACCAACGAGGGCAATGCCGACCTGTCCGGCAACGTCCCGCCGTTGCAGATCCACTCGATCGGCATCGAGAAGATCATCCCCAAGGTCGAGCATCTCGGGGTGTTCATCCGGCTGCTGTCGCGCTCGGCTTTGGGCTCACCGATCACCCAGTACACCTCTCATTTCCGCGGGCCCCGGACGGGCACCGAGATGCACATGGTGCTGGTCGATAACGGCCGTTCCGCCCGGCTCGGCCTGGAGGAATTCTGGACCTCGCTCAAATGCATCCGCTGCGGCGCCTGCATGAACACCTGCCCGGTCTACCGGCGCTCGGGCGGGCTCTCCTACGGGGCGACCTATTCCGGGCCGATCGGCCTGATCATCGACCCGACCTTCAACAAGCGGAAATACTCGACCCTCCCGTTCTCCTCGACGATGAACGGCTCGTGCACCAACGTCTGCCCGGTGAAGATCAACATCCACGAGCAGATCTTTGCCTGGCGCAGGGTCCTGGTCGAGGAGCACCACATCCCGGCGCTCAAGCAGGGGATGATGAAGGCCGCGGGCGCGGTCCTGTCCCGGCCCGCTGCCTATCGAGCGGCGATCGGCGCCGCGGATTCGGCGCTGAAGGTGCTTCCGCGTTTCGCCGTCTACAACCCGCTCAACACCTGGGGGAAGAAGCGCGAGATGCCCGACGCGCCGCGCCAGACCTTCCACGCCTGGTACAAGCAGAACCGGATGCAGAAGCCGGCAAAGGACGCGGCCCCGAAGGACGCGGCCCGATGAGCGCGCGCGCGGATATCCTGGCCGCGCTCAAGTCCAACCGCCCGGCGGGCGATTATCCGCTGCCGAGCGTTCCGGACTTTGCGCCGTTGGTCGGCGACGATCTGGTCGAGGAATTCGGCGAGCGGCTGAAGCGCATGGGCGGCCGGATCGCGGACGGGCGCAGCGGCGAACCGCTGGCGGGCGTGCGCGAGCGTCTGGCCGAGGCCAAGGTGATCGCCTCCGCAGTCCCCGAGATCGCGGGCAACCGCGACCTGCGCGCGGTGCGCTATCCGCAGGAGGTCGAGGATGTCGACGTGGCGGTGGTTCGCGCCGTGTTCGGTATCGCCGAGACCGGCTCGGTGCTGTTCACAGAAGGCGAGCTGATCGTGAACGCGGTGGCCTATCTCGCCCAGCACCTGATCGTGCTGCTCGATCCCGCCGACATCCTGCCCAACGTGCAGGCCGCCTATAAGCGCCCGGAATTCGGCCGCTCCGCCTACGCGGTGCTGCATACGGGGCCGTCGGCCACCGCCGATATCGAGGGCGTGCTGATCCACGGGGCGCAGGGCGTGCGCTCGCTGACGGTTCTGCTTCTGCCGCGCTGATCGGGAACCGCGATCGGGCGCGCCACTTGCTTGGGCAGCGATCATCTCGTCGCCCGGCAAGGAGATCCGATGCGCTATACCCTCGGTTGCAGCCTATCCTACAATATACTCTCGGACACGACCTTCATCTTCAACCTGGAGGTCGCCAAGCTGAGGAGCGTCGAGATCCTCAGCGAGAGCCTGGTGCTCACGCCGAACCTGAAGAGTGACCTCTACACCACGCCCGACCTGCTGAACCGGTATCTCGGCGTCAACGTGCCGATGGGCCAGTTCGCGCTGGAGTACAATGCGGAGGTGGATCTCACCGTTCATCGCGCCGACCCGGCGACGATCAACGAGACCCCGATCGGGGTGCTCCCCCTCGACATCCTGCCGTTCCTGCTGCCGAGCCGGTTCGTGTCCTCCGACCGGCTGACGCCCTTCGCCCAGGCCGAGTTCGGCGCGCTGCCCAAGGGCCACAGCCGCGTGAACGAGATCTGCAACTGGATCCACGACCACATCACCTATCAGCCCGGCACCAGCGACGGTGAAACCACCGCCGACGAGTCCCTGCTGAAGCGGGCCGGCGTCTGCCGCGACTTCGCGCATATCGGCACGGCCTTCTGCCGGGCGCTCGGCATCCCGGCCCGGTTCGTCAGCTGCTACGCCCACGGCCTCGTGCCGAGCGACTTCCACGCGGTGTTCGAGGCCTATCTCGACGGCCGCTGGTGGTTGTTCGACGCCACCCGCCAGGCCGACCTCGACGGTCTGGTCCGGATCGGCGTCGGGCGCGACGCCGCCGAGATCGCGTTCTCGACGCCGTTCGGAAACATGCAGCCGGTCAACCAGCAAGTCCGAATTCAGCGCACGGACGGGCAGGGCAGCCCGATGCCGCGCACGGTGGACGCGATCTCCACGGAAGTGCCCGCGCCGAATGCCGGCGCGGCCTGACCGGACAGCCGCACCGGATCACGCTATCCTGTGATCCTCGGAAGCAATGATGGGTGAAACCGCATGGCCTATCGCCACGTCGTCGGCCCACGTACCCACGTCTTCGCCGATCTCGCCACGCTGATGGCCAAGGCGACGCCGGTCCGCTCCGGCGACCGGCTCGCCGGCATCGCGGCGGAGTCCGCCGAGGAGAACGCGGCGGCCCGCTGGTGCCTCGCCGAGGTGCCGCTCTCCGAGATCCTGGCCCGGCCGCTGATCCCCTACGAACAGGACGATGTCACCCGGCTGATCCTCGACACGCACGACGCGGCGTCCTTCGCGGAGATCGCCCACCTCACGGTCGGTGATTTTCGCGAGTTCCTGCTGACCGCTACCCCGGAGGTGCTGACCCGGATCGCCCCCGGCGTCACCCCCGAGATCGCGGCGGCCGTCTCGAAGATCATGCGCAACCAGGACCTGATCTCGGTGGCCCGCAAGGTCCGCGTGGTCACCCGGTTTCGCAACACGATCGGGCTGCCGGGCACGCTGGCGGTCCGGCTGCAGCCGAACCACCCGACCGACGATCCGAAGGGCATTACCGCGGCGATCCTCGATGGGCTGACCCTCGGCTGCGGCGACGCTGTGATCGGCATCAACCCGGCTTCCGATTCGGTCCAGGCGCTCGGCGACCTGCTCCAGCTCCTCGACGGTCTGATCCAGAAGCACGCCATCCCGACGCAGGCCTGCGTGCTCACCCACGTCACCACCACGCTCGCTGCCATGGAGCGCGGGCTGCCGGTCGATCTCGTGTTCCAGTCGATCGCCGGGACCGAGAAGGCCAATGCCGGCTTCGGGGTGACGCTCGCCCTGCTCAAGGAGGCCCACGAGGCAGCGCTCACGCTCAAGCGCGGCCCGCTCGGCGACAACTGCATGTATTTCGAGACCGGCCAGGGCTCCGCGCTGTCGGCCGATGCCCATCATGGCATCGACCAGCAGACCCTGGAGGCCCGGGCCTACGCGGTCGCCCGGCCGTTCCGGCCGCTCCTGGTCAACACCGTCGTGGGCTTCATTGGTCCCGAGTACCTCTATGACGGCAAGGAGATCATCCGGGCCGGGCTGGAGGACCATTTCTGTGGCAAGCTCATGGGCGTGCCGCTGGGCGTCGACGTTTGCTACACCAACCATGCCGAGGCCGATCAGGACGACATGGACACGCTGCTGACGCTGCTGGGCGCGGCCGGCTGCACCTACATCATGGGCGTCCCCGGGGCCGACGACGTGATGCTGAACTACCAATCCACCTCGTTCCACGATTCCCTCTACCTGCGTGAGGTTCTGGGCCTGAAGCGCGCCCCCGAATTCGAAGCCTGGCTGCAAGGGATCGGCCTCACCGACGAGGCCGGTGCCCTGCTGCCGGGAGCGGGCGCGCCGCTGCTGACCGCCGCACCGGATCTGGCCGCGTGAGCGAACCCGGGGAGATCTGGGCGCGGCTCGCCGGGCTGACGCCGGCCCGGATCGGCCTCGGCCGCGCCGGCAGCGGCCTGCCGACCCGGGAGGTGCTCCGCTTCGGCCTCGACCACGCCCAGGCTCGGGACGCCGTGCACGCGCCGATGGATTCGGAAGCGCTCACCGGCGCCATCGCGGATCTCGGGCTCCGCACGATCCCGGTCGCCTCACAGGCCCCCGACCGGGCGACGTATCTGCGCCGCCCCGATCTCGGCCGCCGGCTGGATCCGGAAGACCTGGCCAGGCTTCAGGCCGCAGCCGAACCGGCCGACCTCGCCATCGTGGTGGCCGACGGACTCTCGGCGCGGGCGGTGCACGAGAACGCGGCGCCATTGCTCGAGGCGTTCAGGCCCCTGGCGGAGACGGCCGGCTGGCGCCTCGCGCCGGTTGTGATCGCGCGACAGGCGCGCGTGGCGCTCGGCGACGCCATCGGCGCGGCTCTGAAGGCCCGGGCGGTGGCGGTGCTGATCGGCGAGCGGCCCGGCCTGTCCTCCCCGGACAGCCTCGGCATCTACCTGACGCTGGATCCGAAAATCGGCCGCTCGGATGCGGAGCGCAACTGCATCTCGAACGTGCGGAATGCCGGCCTTATCCATGAGCGGGCCGCGTTCAAGCTGCACTGGCTGCTCGCCCGTGCGCTGACCCTGGGCCTCAGCGGCGTGACATTGAAGGACGAGAGCGACCGCGCCCTGGAGGCCGGCGTCGCGGCGCCGGCCTTGCCGAATTCGACCGCCGACTGAGACTGTCCAGGCCGCTGCGACGGCCCGACGATACCGCGCCCGCTCGGCGGGGGCCTTCGAAGGATCGGCGCTATACGTGCGATCGCGCGGATTACTCGGTGAAGGATTATCCTTAACCTAATCTTACGCCGGCAATCGACCCCAAGCGTGGCTGTGGCGGGGTCGCAACACCGTAAAACGATCCCGGGTCTGCCCCGAGACCTGCCCGCAAACGCCGCGATCCCGCCATAGTCCGAGCCCACCTCAACATCCGCGGTAAACGGCAAGTTCGACAACGATTTACCGTTTTGAAACGAGGATTTCCCGAGCACGCGGACGGCCCCCACGGCGCATCGCGAACGGCGACGCGCCGCGGTCTTCTGCACCCTCGGGACTGGCGGCGCGAAGGCTTGGTTCGGGTTGATGGACACGCGTTTGAACGACAAGTCGAAGCTGCCCAGCCGTCACGTCACGGAGGGGCCGGATCGTGCCCCGCATCGCTCGTATCTCTACGCGATGGGCCTGACCCGGGAGCAGATCCACCAGCCGCTCGTGGGTGTCGCCTCCTGCTGGAACGAGGCCGCCCCCTGCAACATCTCGCTGATGCGCCAGGCGCAGGCGGTGAAGAAGGGCGTCGCCGCCGCCCACGGCACCCCGCGCGAGTTCTGCACCATCACGGTCACCGACGGCATCGCCATGGGCCATGGCGGCATGCGCGCCTCGCTGCCGTCGCGTGAGGTCATCGCCGACTCGGTCGAGCTGACCATGCGCGGTCACGCCTACGATGCCCTGGTGGGCCTCGCCGGCTGTGACAAGTCGCTGCCCGGCATGATGATGGCCATGGTGCGCCTGAACGTGCCGTCGATCTTCATCTATGGCGGCTCGATCCTGCCCGGCTCGTTCCGCGGCAAGCCGGTCACCGTCCAGGACCTGTTCGAGGCGGTGGGCAAGGTCGCGGTCGGCGACATGAGCCTGGAAGACCTCGACGAGCTGGAGCAGGTCGCCTGCCCGTCGGCCGGCGCCTGCGGCGCGCAGTTCACCGCCAACACCATGGCGACCGTCTCCGAGGCGATCGGCCTCGCGCTGCCCTATTCGGCCGGCGCCCCGGCTCCTTACGAGATCCGGGACAAGTTCTGCGCCACCGCAGGCGAGAAGGTGATGGAGCTGCTGGCCAAGCAGATCCGCCCGCGCGACATCGTCACCCGCAAGGCGCTCGAGAACGCCGCCACCGTGGTCGCCGCCTCCGGCGGCTCGACCAACGCGGCCCTGCACCTGCCGGCGATCGCCCATGAATGCGGCATCGAGTTCACGCTGTTCGACGTCGCCGAGATCTTCCGGCGCACGCCCTACATCGCGGATCTCAAGCCCGGCGGGCGCTACGTCGCCAAGGACATGTTCGAAGTCGGCGGCATCCCGCTGCTGATGAAGACCCTGCTCGACCACGGCTTCATGCACGGCGACTGTCTGACGGTCACCGGCCGCACGATCGCGGAGAACATGGATCGGGTGACCTGGAACCCGGACCAGGACGTGGTCTACCCGGCCAACCGCCCGATCACCCCCACTGGCGGCGTCGTCGGCCTCAAGGGCAACCTCGCCCCCGAGGGCGCGATCGTGAAGGTCGCCGGCATGGCGGCCGAGAAGCAAGTCTTCACCGGCCCGGCCCGGGTGTTCGACGGCGAGGAGGCCTGCTTCGAGGCGGTGCAGTCGCGGACCTACAAGGAAGGCGACGTGCTCGTGATCCGCTACGAGGGTCCGCGCGGCGGCCCCGGCATGCGCGAGATGCTGTCCACCACCGCGGCCCTCTACGGCCAGGGCATGGGCGACAAGGTCGCGCTGATCACGGACGGGCGCTTCTCCGGCGCGACCCGCGGCTTCTGCGTCGGCCATGTCGGCCCCGAGGCGGCGGTGGGCGGCCCGATCGGCCTGATCCAAGACGGCGACATCATCACCCTCGACGCGATCCAGGGCACGCTCAGCGTCGCCCTGTCGGACGAGGTACTTGCCGAGCGCCGCAAGGCCTGGGCGCCGCGGACCAACACCGCGACCTCGGGCTACCTGTGGAAATACGCGCAGGGCGTCGGCCCGGCGCTGTACGGCGCCGTCACCCATCCGGGCGGCGCCAAGGAGCTGGAGAGCTATGCGGACGTCTAGGACTGACCTCAGCCGGCGCAGGGCGCCGGCCGGGGCCGATCCCGGTCGGTCCCGCCTGATCGCCAGGATCGCGGCGTCGGCCGGTGTCCTGGTCCTGCTCGCCCTGCCCACGGAGGCGCCGCGGGCGCTCGATGCCAGCGTCCGCACGCCGGTCCAGGTGCCGGTCGCGGACAAAAGCTATCGCTCGGCCAAGGACGCGCTGCGCGCCGGCGTGCGCGAGTACAATGCCGGCGACAAGCAGGGCGCCGCACGCGCCCTCGAATACGCCGCCGGGCAAGGCCATGCGCTGGCCCTGTGGAAGCTCGGCCGGATGTACGCCGAAGGCGACGGCGTGCCCCACGACGACCTGAAGGCGTTCGAGTTCTTCTCGCGGATCGCCGACGCCAGCACCGACGATGGCCCGGATCCGCAGAACTCGGCGGTCACCGGCAGCGCGTTCACGGCGCTCGGCACCTACTTCCTGGAGGGGATCAAGGGCACCTACGTGCGCCCCAATCCTGAGCGCGCCTACGACATGTTCAACTACGCGGCGTCGTATTACGGCGAGCCGAACGCGCAGTACAATCTCGCCCGCCTCTACCTCGACGGCACCGGCGTCGAGGCCGATCCGCGGCAGGCAGCTCGCTGGTTCAACCTGGCGGCCGAGAAGGGCCACCACCCGGCGCAGGCCCTGCTCGGCGACATGCTCCTGAACGGGCTGGGCGGCGTGCCGGTCCAGCGCGTGAAGGGCCTGATGTGGCTCTCGCTCGCCCGCGAGGGCGCGGAGGGCCGCAAGGACGACTGGATCGTGGCGCTCTACGAGAAGAACTGGGCGGCGGCGAACGAAGACGACCGGGCCGAGGCCCAGAGCCAGCTCCAGACCGTCGGGTCGATCCGGCGGCGGCACTAAAAGCCGCCGCCGGCTGTCGTCAGCCCTTCTTCGCGTCCTGCGCGGCCTTGAAGGACGGCCGCGCCAGCGTCTCGGCAACGTAGGCCGACAGCTTCGGCCAGCGGCCGGCATCGACCTGCGCGTCGGCCAGGTGGAAATTGTAGAAGCCCGTGGCGATCGAGATGTCGGCGATGCTGAATGCGTCGCCCGCGAGATACGGGCCCGAGATCTGCCGCTCCAGATAGTCGAACAACGGCGGCAGATCCTCGTTGAGCGCCTTGGTGACCGCGGCCTCGTCGGTGGGCTGGCTCATCATATTGGGCTTCAGGATCCGCTCGACGAACGGCACGACGAGCTTGGCGAACAGCTCTGTGTCGCCGAACTTGTCGAACCAGACCGCGCGGCCGAGCGCCTGCGGATCGGTCGGGACCAGAGCCGGAGTCGGGTGCTTGCGCTCCAGATACCAGAGGATCGCGGAGGAATCCGCCAGCTTGAACCCGCCATCCTCGATGGCCGGGATCTTTCCGAGCGGGCTCGCCGCCTGGAAATCCGCGTCGGGCGCGTGGAACATCACCGGCCTGTGCTCGTAAGGCACGTTCTTCTCGGTGAGCGAGACCAGAACCTTGCGGACGTAGGGCGAGTAGCCGGTACCGTAGACGATCATTGGAACTCCATTGCGACAGGGACCGCGGTCTGTGGATCCGCCGGTCCATGACGTTGGAGATAGGGCCGATTGTCGGTCTGCCGACCGGGGCGCGCTTACCGGTCCGTGACGAAGCCGCGCGGACTCACCAAGCCGGGGCCGCGATCGCCGCGACGAAGGCGGGGCGGTCGAGGGTCAGGGCGACCCAGCCGGCGAGCTTCGGCCAGCGCGCCGGGTCGACCTCGACCTGCGCCAGCCGGAGATTGTGGAACCGCGCCGCCACCGCGATGTCGGCGATCCCGAAGGCGCCGCCCACCAGGAACGGCCCGGAAATCTGCGAGTCCAGGTAGTCGAACAGCGGCGGCAAATGCTTGTCGACCGCCTGCTGTGCCAATGCCTCGTCGCCCGGCACCTTGAAGATCCGCGGCTTCAGAAAGCGCTCCGTGAAGACGACCCCCAGCTTCTGATGAAGTTCGACCTCGGCGAACTTGTCGAACCACCGGGCGCGGGCGGCGTCTTTCGGCTCGGCCGGAACGAGCGTCGGCTGCGGGTTCAGGCGTTCGATGTAGTCGAGGAACGCGCTGGAATCGGCCAGCCGAAAGCCGTCGTGGTCGATCGCCGGGATCTTGCCCATGGGGCTCGCCGCCCGGAATGCGGCATCCTCCGCCTGTGGCGCCACCGGCCGGTGCTCGTAGCTGATGCCCTTCTCAGCGAGGGCCACGAGAACCTTCCGCACGAAGGGCGAGATGCTGGTGCCGTAGACGATCATGATCGATTCCCCCGAACGGTCGGCGGATTCGTAGACGCGTTGCCGATCGCGTTGCAATTGGAGGCGTGCCTAATCCTTTAATCTTTTATGGTTGCTTGCGCGGCACCGAGATTGACTTCGGCGGCGCGCATCTTGGCAATCGCTTACAGGGGAGAGGCCGATTTCAGCTTTTCGAAGCGCTTGAGCAGACGATCCCGCTTCAATCGCGACAGGCGATCGATCCAGAAAATGCCGTCGAGCTGATCGATCTCATGCTGGACCACCGCGGCCTCGAAGCCCTCAACCTCCTCCTCGCGGGTCGATCCGTCGAGATCTTGGAAACCGAACCGGATGCCGGCGGGCCGGGTGATCCGTTCACGCACCCCCGGCATGCTGACACTGCCTTCGTCATGGATAGCCGTGTCGGAAGACGCCCAGAGAACCTGGGGATTCACATAGATGCGCAGATCCTCATCCGGTGACAGCCGGATCACCATGACGCGCTCGGGAATGCCGATATGCGGAGCGGTCAGGCCGATAGCACTGACGGCCAGGAGTGTGTCCCGTACGTCGTCGGCGGTGCTTTTCAGGGACGGCCCGAAATCGCTGATCGGGCTTGCCGCCAGGGACAGGCGACGGTCGGGGTACTGAACGAGGGTGCGGGCCGGCATGTCGGGTCAGTCCACCTGTGATGGTGCGGGATGTTGCCTTCCTCCACCGGAGCTACGGGGCGTCGTCAACCGGCAAGACGGGCGCGGATCGGTTGCGGGGCGCCTTCCCGGAAAACGATCAGCTTTCTTTGCTTTGGAGCTTCGATCACCTCGGGGGCCCACGCTTTACGAACGCGCCACGCTCTACCGCACCTTGCTCGCGATCGGGCGGGCATTCGAAGGCGTCCCATGCCGGGGTGGACGCCAGCGACGCCGAGGGGCAGCTCCCAGGCTGCTGGCGTCCTGAGCTCGGCCAGCTGGGCCAGCTCATCGCGTTGCGCGGATGCGCGGCGCCTGAAGACATGGCCGCCGAGCGCCGGCGCGCCTTGCTCCGTGCCCCGCCTTGATGCCGGCGCCGTGGTGGCCGCGTTGGAGATGGAGAGCGATGCGCCGTTCCCCTCTTCGCCGCCGATCCGGACTGTCTCCCCGGTCGGGCGGCGAGGGCGAGATTCTGGGTGATGTCGCGGTTCTTCGACTCGGGCATCTCGGCCATGAGACAAGCCGCCATGCGGTCGGACACGCTGCCGACCGCGCAGGCATCAGGTCCGCTCCGAGGCCGTCCACAGATCGGATCCCCCCGCGATGGCCTGGGTGATCCGGGCTTCACTCCTCCGGATCAGCGCTGCGACCGTTGCCAGGACGGCGGTGAAGCGGAGCAACCACCGCCGGCTCTTCGACCGGGCGATCATCCCGTGATCGATTCTCCCCCTGGCTCACGGTGAGGGGCGTGACTGGGATTTTCGACGGCTCGGCGGCCGCTTACACCGTCACCGCGCGCAGCGAAGCAACCCGGGGCAGGGCGCATGTTCGGACCGCGGCCGCCTCCCGAATCGCCGCGGGCCCGACGGTGAGGACATGCGATCCGCTCGAACTCAACGGCCCTCGGACTTCTTCACCGCCGCCGAAACGGTGTTCTTTTGAGATGGGGCCGCAGCGTTCGTCTTCGGCACGGCCTTCTTGGGCTTCTTCGTCTCGCGGTTGCCGCGTTGCTTCTCGTTGCTCATGGGGAAGTCCTCCGGAGCGTGACGGCGGCTCTCCGTGCCGGGTCGACCCGCATGGCGCCCGTCACAGGCGGGGACATGGGATCCGCAGTCACCGGAGCCTGTCGCCGCCGTTCCGGTAATGCAACGAGCCTGCGCCCGAACGGGCGCAAAAGATAGTCTGGCACGGGCGGTCGCGGGGTCACTCGTCTTTTGCCGACGGCGCAAGCTTTGCCATATGGCTGCGCCGATGTGGCGACCGTCGCCACCCTTACCGTTGTTTCAGGAATACCTGCATGAGCCTCGAATCCGTCCGGGCCTTCTTCGCCGAGAGGGCGCCTGACATCACGGTGATCGAGTTGGCCACGAGCACCGCGACCGTGGCCGAGGCCGCTGCCGGCCACGGGGTCGCGCCGGCGCAGATCGCCAAGACGCTGTCGATCCGGGTCGGCGACCAAGTCGCCCTGGTGGTCACCCGGGGCGACGCGCGGCTCGACAACAGGAAGGCCAAGGCTGTGTTCGGCGGCAAGGTCCGCATGCTCGATCTCGCGGAGGTCGAGGCGATCACCGGCCACCCGGTCGGGGGCGTCTGCCCGTTCGGGCTGCGCGCGCCGCTGCCGGTCTATTGCGACGTCTCGCTCAAGGCCTTCGACGCGGTCGTTCCCGCCGCCGGCAGCACCCATAGCGCGGTCCGCATTGCGCCGGCCCGCATGGCTGAACTGACCGGGGCCGTGTGGGTCGATGTCTGCCAGGAGCCGGGGTGAGTGGGGGCTCCTAGCGCCCGCTCCAGGCCGGCGTGCGCTTGCCCAGGAACGCCTCCATCCCCTCGCGGAAATCCTGGCTCATGTAGCAGAGGAGGATCAGGTCATCGCCGGGATGCGGCGCGCCTTCGGCGGTGGGCTCTTCCTCGGCCAGGCGGCGCAGGCCTTCCTTGGTGGCCTGCATGGTGAGCGGGGCGTGGCCGGCCAGAAGCTGTGCGAGGGCGTCGACCCGGGCGGTCAGGGCCGGGCGATCCTCCACCACCTCGCCGACGAGGCCGATCGCGAGCGCCTCCTCGGCTCCGACGAGGCGGGCGGTGAAGATGATGTCCTTGACCCGCGCCGGGCCGATCAGCCCGGAGAGCCGCTTGAGATTGCCCTGGCTCAGGCAATTGCCCAGCGTCCGGGCGATGGGGAAGCCGAACCGGGCGTCGCGCGTGGCGATCCGCAGATCGCAGGCGGCCGCGATGGCGGCACCGCCGCCCGTGCAGGCGCCCGCGATCGCCGCGATGGTCGGCACCCGCAGGCGCTCCAGGGCGCCCAGCACCCGGTCCATGAAGCGCTCGTAGCCCAGCGCATCCTCGGCGGTCTCGAAGCTGCGGAACTGGGCGATGTCGGTGCCGGCCGCGAACGCCTTGTCGCCCGCGCCGGTGATGATCAGCGCCTTCACGGCCGGGTCGGCGGCGATCGCCTCGCAGCAGGTGATCAGGCCCTGGTACATCGCGAAGGTGAGCGCGTTGCGGGCCTGCGGCCGGTTGAGGACGATCCGGGCGATCCCGGCCTCGTCGGTGGTGAACAGCAATTCGTCAGTGGCGGGCGTGGCACTCATCGCAGCGTCTCCGGGTAACGGGATCAGGCCAGGGTCTCGCGGACCACGCCCCTGTCGATCAGGCCGTCGATCTCGGCCGCAGTATAGCCGGCCTCCGCCAGGATCGCCCGGGAATGCTCGCCGAGCAACGGCGCCGCCCCGTGGACCCGGCCGGGCGTATCCGAGAACTTCACGGGCAGGCCCAGGGTCTTCATGGGGCCGATCCGGGTGTGCGCGACCTCCACCACCATTTCCCGGGCGAGCGCCTGCGGGTCCCGGTGCATGGCGTTGACGTCGAGCACGGGCCCCGCCGGGACGCCGCCGGCTTCGAGACGGGCAAGCCAGGCCTCGGAGGTCGCCGCGCGAAAGATCGGCGCGAGGGTGGCGGCGAGGTCGTGGCGGTTGGCCATGCGGTGGCGGTTGAGGGCGAAGCGCGGATCCTCGGCCAGCGCCTCCGCGTCGATCGCCTTGAGCATCCGCAGCCAGTTGGTCTGGTTGGCCGCCCCGATGGTGATCCAGCCGTCGGCCGTCTCGAACGCCTCGTAGGGGGCGTTCAGCGGGTGGGCCGAGCCCATCGGCCCCGGGGCGATCCCGGTCGCCATGGCGATGGCCGATTGCCAGTAGGTGTGGGTGATCCCGGCTTCGAACAGCGAGGTGTCCACCGCCTGGCCCTTCCCGGTCCGGAGGCGGTGGGCATAAGCGGCCAGCACGCCCATGGCGGCCAGGATCCCGGCGGTGATGTCGGTCACCGGTGGCCCGCACTTCATCGGCGGCCGGCCCGGCCCCTCGCCGGTCACCGACATGAGCCCGCTCATGCCCTGGGCGACCAGATCGAATCCGGCCCGGTCGGCATAGGGCCCGGTGCGGCCGAAACCTGAGAGCGAGCAATAGACCAGCGTCGGGAATTCCTGCCGCAGGGTCTCGTAGCCGATGCCGAGGCGCTCCATGGTGCCGCCGCGGTAATTCTCGATCAGCGCGTCGGCGTTCGCCAGCAGCCGGCGCAGCACCGCGACGCCATCCGGGTTCTTCAGATCGAGGCTGAGGCCGCGCTTGCCGCGGTTCATCATCATGTAGGCGGCGCTCTCGCCCTCAAGCGCCGGCGGGACGGTGCGGCGGGTGTCGTCGCCCTCCATCTTCTCGACCTTGATCACCTCCGCGCCCATGTCGGCGAGCATCAGCCCGCAGACCGGGCCGGCCATGATATGCGCCAGCTCGATCACCCGCATGCCGGCGAGCGGCCCGGAACGTCCGGTTGTCTCCACCATCGCAGCGCTACTCCCCGGCCGGCACGCTCGCCACGGGGCCGGCCGGCCCGGTGACGGGGTCCACGAATTCGCGTTCGGGGTGCATCGTGAAGGCGAGGGCGGCGCCGAGCAAGCACAGGCCGACCGAGCCCACGAAGGGCAGCGTCCAGCTTCCGGTCATATCGACGATGAGGCCGAACACGATCGGCGAGACGATCGCGGCCACCGCCGAGCCGGTATTCATCAACCCGCTGGCGGTGCCGGCATATTTCGGCGCGATGTCCATCGGCACCGACCAGATCGGCCCGATCACCAACTCCGCGAAGAAGAAGCCCGAGGACAGCAGCAGCGCCACCAGGGTGAGGTCGCGGGTCAGGAACACCCCGGCCAGGCTCGCGGCCGCGCCCAGAAAGCCCACCACGATCACCGACAGGCGGGCGAGCTTCACGTTGCCGGTGCGATGGAGGATCGCGTCGCTCAGCATGCCCCCGACCGTATCGCCGACGACGCCGGCGAAGAAGACACCCGAGGCGAACAGGGCCGAGTTCTTGAGATCGAGGCCATAATTCTCCTTGAAGAAGCTCGGCAGCCAGCCGAGGAACAGCCACAGGGTCCATCCGTAGCAGAAATACGTGACCGTCACCGGCAGCATGCGCCGGGTGAGGGGCTCCCACGGCACCGACTGCTTGGCACCGACCTTCTTGGGCGGCGGCAGGGCCTCGAGCTCCTTGGCCGTGATGGTCGGGTGATCGGACGGGTCGTCGCGGAAATACAGGTACCAGATCACCACCCAGATGAAGCTGATCCCGCCCAGGATCACGAAGCTGGTGCGCCAGCCGAAATGGTACATCAGGAAGGCCACGATCGGCGGCGCCACCGCGTTGCCGAGCCGGGCGAAGGCGTGGGTGATGCCCTGCGCGAAGCCGCGCCGGCCCGGCGCCGTCCAGTTCTGCATCGCCCGGGTCGCGGTCGGGAAGGTCGCGCCCTCGCCGAAGCCGAGGAGCACCCGCGCCAGGAACAGGCTGATCAGCCCGCCGACCAAGCCGGTGAGGATCGTGGCCGAAGCCCAGATCATGCCGCAGACCAGCAGCGTGCGCCGGGCGCCGAACTTGTCGCCCACGGAGCCGCCGATCACCTGGAAGATCGCATAGGGATAGGCGAAGGCCGAGAGGATCAGACCGAAATCGGTCTTCGACATCCCGAACTCGCGGATGATCTCGGCGCCGGCGGTCGCGATGTTCACCCTGTCCAGATAGGTGATGAAGTACATCACGCAGAGCAGGCCGAGCACGCCTTGGGTGGCGCTCACGCGCTTCAGCATCGACCGTTCCTCCGCTCCAGGGCGCCGCGTTTCGCGGTCGCCGGGCGCCTCGTCCTGGGGACGGGCACTCTTTGGTATTCGTTATTCAATCGCCTCTTAGGCCGGAAGGCAACCGTGCGTCGAGGGGATCGGTACGAATTCAATCGGCTGGCGGGAACGCAAAACGGGAGCCGTGAGGCTCCCGTTTCGGTTTTTCCAGACTGTCGAGGCGGCGCTTAGACGGTTGCGGGCTGAAGCTGGCCGGTCTCCGTCTCGGTGCCCAACGCCTTGCCGCGGGGGCCGACCCAGCTGCCGACCCACTTGCGCTGCCACAACATCAGGCAGCCGAGCACCGCCGCGGTGAACACCGCGTAGCCAATGAAGCCCGTTGAGAACGAGCCGGTATACTGCTTCGAGAGACCCATGACGTTGGGCAGGATCGCGCCGCCCAGCGCTCCGACCTCGCCGATCATCGAGCCGGCGACCGCTGTGTTGGTCGGCCAGCGCAGGGGCACGAGCTGGAACAGCGCGCCGTTGCCGGCGCCGAGCGCGGCGAAGCAGAGCATGAACAGCAGCGTCGTCACGGCGAGCGAGGGCGTCGCCATCAGCGACAGGAAGGTGGCGATCGCGGCCAGCAGCACCACCGAGAGCACGGCGATCCCGCCCATCCGGTCGGCGAAGTAGCCACCGACGATCCGGATGCCCGAACCCATGAAGGCGGCCAGCATGGTCAGCCGCCCGGCCTCGACCTTTGTCACGGAGAATTGCTCGTAGAAGAAGGTCGGGAGGAAGTTCGACAGCCCGACGAAGCCGCCGAAGGTGATCACGTAGATCAGCGAGAAGGCCCAGCCGTCCTTGGTGAACAGGCAGGAGATGTGCTGCTTGAACGACTGGTGGGCGTTGTCCGGCGGCTCCTTGGCGAACACGATCATGACCACGAGCGGGATCAGCATCACCACGCCCGCGAAGGCGTAAGTGGTCTGCCAGCCATAGGCTTGTGCCAGCGGCGGCGCGAAAAGCACGGCCAGGACGGTCCCGGAATTGCCGGCGCCCGCGATGCCCATCGCCAGACCCTTGTGCTCCGGCGGGAACCAGCCCGACCCGAGGGACAGCGCAACGCCGAAGGACGCGCCGGCGATGCCGAGCAGCACGCCCATGGCGAGCACGTCGTTATACGAGGAGACCGCGAAGAAGCCGTAGGCCATCGCCAGCATGATCACGGTCATCTCCGTGATCGCAGCGTTCTTGCGGCCGATATACTGGGCCAGGATCCCGAGTGGGAAGCGCATCAGTGCCCCGGCCAGGATCGGCAGCGAGATCATGAAACCGGTCTGGGCCGGGGTGAGCTTGTAGGTCTCGGTGATGAACGGGCCCATGGCGCCGTTCAGGACCCAGATGGCGAAGCAGAAATCGAAGTATAGGAATGCTGCGAACAGCGTCGGGGGGTGACCCGACTTCATCGCCGTCTTGAAGCTCGCCATAGCTGGTGCTCGTCTTGAGAGAGGCGAACCGTCACGCGGTCGCTCATGCCGGGGATCCGGACTCACACCGTCCGCTGTTTGGAGCGCCGTTGCTCCGCCGCCGCAGCTGGCGCGACGAGGCGGGCAATGCAGCATGCGTGCCAGTTTTTGGGGGGATCGGGGTGGTGACGAGCACGGCCGTCGATCGACCCACACCGTCATTGCGAGCGCAGCGAAGCAACCTAGGAAACGCTACGCTCTGAGACGGCGCGCTGTCCTGGGTTGCTTCGCTACGCTCGCAATGACGATGCGGGTGGCAGCGCTTATCTCGTGACTCAATGTTATCTGGAAGAAAGATTGCCCTTCATCCGGGCAGCACTGCTTGGGAATCGGGCGCGGCCTGGAAGCGTCGCGCTCACCGGCACGATACGACAGTGCGGACGATCCAGCCTTCCTGAGGCAGCCAGAACTTGCGACGGGCCCGGCCGCAATCGCGCTCGGGCTGGGTGCCGGAGGTCCAGGTTCCGGTGGGCTCCACGACCTTGGCGGGCTCCACGATCTTGGGCGATTCCACCATTGTGGCGGGTCCGGCCGTCCCGGCGCGGCGGGCCTCGGCGGGCGCACTGACAACCAGGGCGGCGGCGAGCAGAGCAGCACCCCGTAAAACGCTTGCGCGCACGATCAAGACCCTCGCTCGGCGAAGATGCCGAGGGACCGCATCAACCGGAGGTTGCCGACTGGCGCAAGCGCGATCCGGCTTGAAACCCGTGCCGTCCCGTCCGTTCACGCGGCAGGGTGAACGGACGGGTCATGCGTTGAGGCAGGAACGCAACACAGGTGAGGAGAAGTACCGGGGGAGACATCAGACGACGGTCATAAGGGACCTATGCAACTTGGCGGTGCCGCGCGATCTTTGCTAAGGCCTGGAATGAGCGTGGCCTTGTATTCGTGTTGGCCTGCTCGATCGCGCGCCGCCGCAAGTATCCGGTGACGCCGCGCCATCCAGGGAAAACCGAACCATGTCCGCCCCGATCCGCCGCCTGTTCCTGGCCGGCTTCACCGTCCTGGCGCTCGCCTCCACAGCCCACGCACAGGGCCGCGGCCCGGTCGCCGCGTCCGGCATCGACGGGTTCGGCGACGACGGCCAGCTCTATCAGGACCAGAACGGTGCGTTTTACGTGCGCCGTGGCGACCGCTACCTGCCGTATACCGGCCGTCCCCCGGTGGTCCGCACGGCACCCCCGGCCGCGTCGGTTCCGCAGGCGGCCCCGGTCTACGCGCCGGACTATGACGATCCGGCCGCGCCGCCCCGCCGGGCTGCCGGAGCGCCGCCGGCCGAGGGGCTCTCCCCCATCGAGGCCGCCAAGGCGAAGGCCGTGCTCCGCGCCCCCGATGATGGGCCAATCGACTACGCCAAGGCCTATGGCCCGATCCAGGACGACGTGTTCCCGGTCCAAGCCTTCAACTACAAGAAGATGAACCCGGCCTTCCTCCGGCAAGAGATCGCCTATAACGGCCCCTACGAGCCGGGCACGATCATCGTCGATCCCCGCGCGCACCAGCTCACCCTGGTCGAGCAGGGCGGGCGTGCCCGCCGCTACGGCGTCGGCGTCGGCAAGCAAGGGTTTTCCTGGTCCGGGAACGCGACGGTCAACTCGAAGCAGGCGTGGCCGGACTGGTATCCGCCCAAGGAGATGATCGCCCGCAGCCCGAAGCTCGCCAGCGAGGTCGACAAGCTCCAGAGCGGTCTGGGCGTCGAAGGCGGCCTGCGCAACCCGCTGGGCGCCCGCGCCATGTATCTCTGGCAGGGCAACAAGGACACGCTGTTCCGCATCCACGGCACCCTCGAGCCGTTCTCGATCGGCAAGAGCGTGTCCTCAGGCTGCATCCGGATGATCAACCAGGATGCGATCGACCTGTTCAGCCGGGTCAATGTCGGCTCGAAGGTCGTCGTCCTGAACTGATACTTTCGAAAGATCGGGAGCGCCGTCAGGCCACGCCGCGGCGGTGCTCCCCGAGAATTCGCCGGACCGTGCCGGCTTCCGAGCGGTAGACCACCGTCTCGGTCTGGATCCGGTCCGGCCGGAACCGGACGCCGCGGAGGAGCGCACCATCGGTCACGCCGGTGGCGGCCACGATCACGTCGCCGCTGGCGAGATCGACCAGATCGTATTTCCGGTTGTAATCGTCGATGCCCATCTCGGCGGCGCGGCGGCGACGCTCGGGCGTGTCGAGGATCAGCCGGCCCTGCATCTGGCCGCCGATGCACCGCATGGCCGCGGCGGCCAGGACGCCCTCGGGGGCGGCGCCGGTTCCCAGATAGATGTCGATACCGGTCTCGGCGGGGCTCGCCGTGAAGATGATGCCGGCGATGTCGCCGTCCGAGATCAGCCGGACTGCAGCGCCCGCGGCCCGAACCTCGGCGACGAGATTCGCGTGACGCGGGCGGTCGAGGATCAGCGCGGTGATCTGATCGGGCTCGACGCCCTTGGCCCGGGCGAGCGCCGCGATGTTGTCGGCGGGGCTCGCGTCGAGATCGACGATGCCCGGCTTGTAGCCCGGGCCGATCGCGATCTTCTGCATGTAGACGTCAGGCGCGGCCAGCAGGGAGCCGCGCTCGGCCATGGCCATCACGGCGATCGCGCCGGGCATGTCCTTGGCGCAGAGCGTCGTGCCCTCCAGCGGATCGACCGCGATGTCGACCTCCGGCCCCTCGCCCTGCCCGAGCCGCTCGCCGATGAACAGCATCGGCGCCTCGTCCCGCTCGCCTTCCCCGATCACCACGGTGCCGCGGATCGGCAGGCCGTTGAGCTCGTCGCGCATCGCGTCGACCGCCGCTTGGTCGGCGGCCTTCTCGTCGCCCTTGCCGCGGAGCCGCGCCGCCGCGATGGCGGCCCGCTCCGTGACGCGGGCGAGTTCGAGGGCGAGCGTGCGCGGGACGCCACGCGGGTCAGTCTTAGGGGCCACGGCCATCGTTTCCTGCCTGTGTCCGGGCCCGATCTTGAGGTCGGATCCCGCCTTGATCGTCGTCGACCGACACCAATCAGCCTACGCTTGGCGCTTCTTTAACACTTATCTTGCATCAAGATTTAGGCACTCTGCCCAATTGATGCACTCTTATTCCCGTTCAATGCGGATCACCTGCGGTGGTTCAGCCAACAAGCCATCCGCGTCGATCGCGTCGAGGGCGGCGCGAATCGTGCCCTCGGTGGCCGCGTAGGTGATCAGCACCAGCGGAACCGGGCGTCCGGAGCGGCCGCGCGGATCGGATCCGGCGCCTTCGGTTCGGCGCTGCAAGATGCTCTCCAGGGAGATTTCCCGCTCGGCCATCCGCTGGGCCACGCCCGCGGCGACGCCGGGGCGGTCGTGCACGGTGAGGCGGATGTAATAGCCGCCCTCGTGGCGCTGCATCTCGACGCGCTCGCTGGCGCGCATCGCCGAAGCCGGCACCCCGAAGGTCGGGCGCACGATGCCGCGGGCGACGTCGGCGATGTCCGCCACCACCGCGGAGGCGGTCGCCTCGCCTCCGGCGCCGGGGCCGATCAGGGTCAGTTCGCCGACCGCATCCGCGTCGATGGTGACGGCGTTGGTCACGCCCATCACCTGGGCGATGGCGGAGGATTTGGGCACCATGGTCGGGTGGACGCGCTGCTCGATCCCGGCCTCCGAGGCCTGGGCGACGCCGAGGAGCTTGATCCGGTAGCCGAGCTCGTCGGCCATGCGCAGGTCGAGGGGCTGCACCCGGGAGATGCCCTCCACCGAGACGCCCTCGGCGTCGATGGCGGTGCCGTAGGCGAGGCTCGTCAGGATCGCGAGCTTGTGGGCGGTGTCGAAGCCCTCGACGTCGAAGGTCGGGTCCGCCTCGGCATAGCCCAGAGCCTGCGCATCCTTGAGGCAGGCCTCGAAGGTCAGGCCCTCGCGCTCCATGCGGCTGAGGATGTAATTGCAGGTGCCGTTGAGGATCCCGTAGACGCGCGCCACGGCGTTGCCGGGCAGGCCCTCGCGCAGGGTCTTGATCACCGGGATGCCGCCGGCCACAGCGGCCTCGTAGGCGAGCGCGACGCCGCTGGCCTCGGCGAGGGCCGCCAGCGCCGCGCCGTGGCGGGCGAGCAGGGCCTTGTTGGCGGTCACGACGGTCTTGCCGGCCTGGAGCGCCGCCTCGACCACGGCCTTGGCCGGCCCCTCGGCGCCGCCGATCAGCTCGACCACGCAGTCGACGTCGCCCGAGCGCGCCAGCGCCACCGGATCGTCGAACCAGGTCACCCCGGCGAGATCGAGCCCGCGGTCGCGGCTCCGGTCGCGGGACGACACGGCAGCGACGCGGATGTCGAGGCCGGAGGCCAGCAGGGTGTCACGGCGGCGGGCGATCATCCGGACGACGGACGCGCCGACGGTGCCGAGCCCGGCGACGCCGATGCGGTAGCTCACTGTCATGATTCCTTCCGTGCCGGGGCCCCGCAGACGACCGGGCCTCCGATGCGCCGCATCTCTGCAAGAATTCCGGCCCGCCCGCAAGAAAACCGCGGGTCCCGGATCGATCTCCCGCTCAGCCCGCGACGGCCCGGTGCCGGATCGCCGTGGCGACGAGGGCGTAGAGCACGAGGGCGTTGAGCAGATGCCAGAGCGCGTGCGTCCCGGTCGGCAGCACCGCGCAGGCGACCTGGTCGATGGTGCGCACGGTGAGCGAGATCAGGAACAGCACGCCCACGACAACGAGTCGCCGGCCGGTGCCGACGAACCGCGTCTCCGGACGATCGAGCGCCGCCACGGTGAACAGGGCCAGAGCGGCCGGCAGGTAATCGATCGAGCCGTTGGTGCGGGCGGAGATGTCGGACCCGGTCAGCCCGTCGAGGGTCGGCACCAGGGTGAAGCTGAACAGGATGAAGCCGGCAGTCGCTGCCTCCACCCGGAGGCGGGGCAGCTTCAGGAACCGGTGGAGCGCCAGGACGAGGTAGGCGACGATGAAGACCGTGATCGGGATGATGTCGGCATACATCGCCCAGGTCACCGCCAAGGTGTGGAACAGGAACGAACCGATCCCGACCAGGGCGATCAGCCCGGCCAGTCCGAGGCAGGCGCGATCGGGCGGATCGGCGGCGCGGGCGCGGCGTGCGGCGGCCGCAGCCGCCAGCAGAAAGGCGGCGTTCGACGCCGCGTTGAGCGGTTCGGCCCAGAACCCCGGCCCGGTCCGCTCGCAGTACGCCATCACCGGCTCGAACCACCCCATCGTCATCCCGGTGTCCATACCTCCCCAATCTTGCGCGGTGATGGCCTTGTCAGCGCGCCGCGAAGCGGGGATGACGGCCAGGCGGCGACCGGAAGCGAGGCGATGCGGATCACGACCTGGAACGTCAACTCGATCAAGCAGCGGCTGCCGCATCTGCTGGGCTTCCTCGACGAGGCAAAACCCGACGTGGTTTGCCTGCAGGAGCTGAAGTGCCAGGACGACGCGTTCCCCCGCGCCGAGGTCGAAGGTGCCGGCTACGCGGTCGAGACCCTGGGCCAGAAGGCCTATAACGGCGTGGCGATGCTGGTGCGGGCGCCGCTGGCGATGACCGAGATCCGCCGCGGCCTGCCGGGTGACGAGTCCGACGAGCAGTCCCGCTACATCGAGGCGCTGATCTCTGGCGCCGACACCAAGCCGGTGCGGGTGGCCTCGATCTACCTGCCGAACGGCAACCCGGTGGACAGCCCGAAATACCCCTACAAGCTCGCCTTCCTGGAACGGCTGCGGCTCCACGCCCGCACCCTCATGGAGGACGAGCATGCCGTGGTGCTGGCGGGCGACTACAACGTCATCCCCGAGCCCACAGACGCGGCCGACCCGGAGGCGTGGCGCTCCGATGCGCTGTACCTGCCCGCCACCCGGGCGGCGTTCCGCGCGCTCCTGGCCGAGGGCTACACCGACGGCCTGCGCGCCTGCGACCCGCGGGACGGCCTCTACACCTTCTGGGACTATCAGGCCGGCTGCTGGCAGCGGAATGCCGGCATCCGCATCGACCATCTGCTGCTCTCCCCCCAGGCTGCCGACCGCCTGGTCTCGGCCGCCGTGCAGAAGCACCTGCGGGGCCTCGACAAGCCGTCCGATCACGTGCCGGTGACGGTGGAATTGACGCCAGGGTAGGGCCGAAGCCGCATCACGGGCCTGTCGGTCGCGCCGCCTCGGTTCGAAAGCAGATGGATGGCGCACGGGAAGCAGGTGGCGATAGCGCCCGTCATGCCACCTTGCAGGAGGCCCCGATACGGGTCCCCGCGCGCCTGTTCGACCGGTCTTTGGAATCCCAACTCTCGTGCCGAGAGGCCCGCGCCAGCGGCTCTCGATTGCCCGGCATCGCAGCGTGCGGGCACGGGTGGAAGTATCAGGCTGAACGCCCTTCCACGTCCGGCTCCCGTCTCACATCTTCAGCGGACGCGCCTGCAGGATCGCCGCCCGCACGAAGGGCCGCTTCAGCTGAGTGCCGACATTCGCCCGGCCGACGAATTCCTGCGCGCCGGGATGGCTGCGCACCGCCTTGATGAGGTTGAGCCGGTGGCCGCTGCGGAAGCGGTACGGCTCGGTCACCGCGCCATTCAGGAACGCTTCGACGCTGGCATCGATCTCGTCCTCGGCGATCACGTTCGCCGTGTGCAGCATCTGGATGGTCTGAAGGTCGGTCATCATCGATAGATAGGGCGGCGGCGCCGGTTACGCAGCCAAGGTTACCGGCGCCGCCGCTCGAGGGAAAGGCCGCCCCCTACCGCGTCGTCGCCAGCAGCAGGTCCGGCAGCCAGAGGGCGATGCCCGGCACGAGGCAGAGGATCAGGATCGCCACCGCCATCAGCATCACGAAGGGCAGGGTGCCCCAGATGATGTCCGAGAGCGGGATGTCGGGGGCGATGTTCTTGATGACGAAGATGTTCAGGCCCACCGGCGGGTGGATCAGGCCCATCTCCATGGTGATGGTCATCACCACGCCGAACCACACCAAGTCGAAGCCCGCGGCCTTGAGCGGCGGCAGGATGATCGGCGCGGTCATCAGGATGATCGAGACCGGCGGCAGGAAGAAGCCGAGCACGATCACCAGGGCGAGGATCGTCACCAGCAGCACCCAGGGGGAGAGCTGCATCGCCACGATCGCGGCCGCGGCCGATTGCGACAGGTGCAAGTAGCTCATCACGTAGGCGTAGAGCAGCGACATGCCGATGATCAGCATCAGCATGGTCGATTCCCGCAGCGTCGCGATCAGGATCGGGCTGACGTCCCGGAACCGCCACACGCCGTAGATCGCGGCGATCAGGCCGAGCGCCAGCAGGCCGCCGAGACCGGCCGTCTCCGAGGGGGTCGCGTAGCCGCCGTAGAGCGCCACCATCACGCCGGTGAGCAGGATCACGAAGGGGAGCACCCGCGGCAGCGTCGAGAAGCGCTGGGCCATGCTGTACTGCTCGTCGGCCAGGATCGGCGAGGCCGGGCCGCCGCGCTCCAGCACCGCCTTGGCGGCGGCGAATTCCGAGCGGAACCGGTACATCGACCAGGCCGCGAACAGGGCGACCAGCAACAGACCCGGCCCGATGCCGGCCAGGAACAGCCGCCCGAGGGACTGCTCGGAGGCGACCGCGTACAGGATCATGGTGATCGAGGGCGGCAGCAGGATCCCGAGGGTGCCGCCGGCCGCGATGATCCCGGCCGCGAAGCCCGGCGAGTAGCCGCGCTTGCGCATCTCCGGGATGCCGGCCGAACCGATGGCCGAGCAGGTCGCCGGGCTCGAGCCCGCCATGGCGGCGAACAGCGCACAGGCGAAGACGTTGGCGATGCCGAGCCCCCCGGGGATCCGGTGCATCCAGGCATGCATCGCCGAGTAGAGGTCCTGCCCCGCCCGGGACCGGCCGATCGCCGCGCCCTTCAGGATGAACAGCGGGATCGACAGCAGGGTGATCGAGGCCATCTCTTCGTAGACGTTCTGGGCCACCGTATCGAGGGACGCGGCCGGCATGAACACGACCATGAAGGCCAGCGCCACGGCGCCCAGCGCGAACGCGATGGGGATGCCCGACAGCATCGCCCCGAGGGTGGCCCCCGCGTAGAGGAAGCCGATCGCCGCCGTGCTCATCGTTTCACCCTCGCGTCGACCGTGCGGCCGATCGGATCGGGCCCCTGGGGCGTGACCCCCGGCGCACCGTGCATGTCCCTGTTGACGTCGGCACCGATGCCGATCTTCGGCTTGGCCCAGCCCGCCGCCCGTGGCCCGTAGAGCAGGGCCTCGGCGATCTGCAGGACGAACTGGAGGCACAGCAGGCTCATGCCGGCGGCCATCAGCGTGTAGGGGATCCAGAGCGGCGGCCCCCAGGTCGACTGCGAGGTCTGGCCGTCGACCCAGGCCTCGTGGTCGAGGGTCCAGCTCTTCCAGGCGAAGAACGCACAGAAGGCGAGGCTGACGACGTCCACGAAAAGCAGACGGACCCGGTTGACCGCAGGCGGCAGCAGCCCGGTCAGGGCCTCGATCGCGACATGGCCGCGCTTGGCCTGGACTCCGGCGGCCGAGAAGAAGGTCGCCCCGACGATCAGGAAGACCGCCATCTCGTCCTGCCAGTCGGTCGGTTCCTTCAACAGGTAGCGGACCACGACGCTGTGGCTCAGCACCAGGCAGGCACCGACGAGACAGAGCCCCCCGAGGCCGAGGATCACGCGGTTGATGCCGCGCAGCGTCCGGTCGAAGAGCCCGAGCAGGCCGGGGAGCCGGGGCTCCTCGGCGCCCTTCGCGTCCGGGATCGCGGTGGCCGCGTCGAAGCCGTGGCTCACGCGACCTGCTCCGCAAGCTTCAGCAGTTCCGCGCAGGTCGCGTTACGGCCGGCGTAATCCTTCCAGGCGGTCTCGCGGGCGATCTCCCGCCACTGGCCGAGCACCTGATCGTCGAGCTGCGAGACCTTGGCGCCGGCCTTGGAGAAGATCTCCTCGACGCGGGTATCGTCCTCCTTGGCGCCGGCCTGGCCGAAGGCCTCGAGCTCGGCCCCCACGGCCATGATCAGGCCCTGCTGGTCCTTGGGCAGGCCGGAGAACACGGTCTTGGACATCATGATCGGCTCGAGCATGAACCAGTAGGAGCGCTCCCGGCCGGAGGTGAGCGCCTTCGAGAGCTCCTCCAGCCGGAACGAGATCAGGCTGGTGGACGAGGTGATGACCGCGTCGCACGCCCCGGTCTGCATCGCCGCGTAGGATTCGTTCGAGGGGATCGAGAGCGTCGCGGCGCCGGCCTGCTTCATCATCAGGTCCATCTCGCGGGAGCCGCCGCGGACCTTCATCCCCTTGGCGTCGGCTGGCGCGATCAATCCCCGATCCCGGCTGGCGACGCCGCCGGCCTGCCAAACCCACGAGACCAGGACGATGCCCTTGGATTCCAGCAGCTCGGTGAGCTTGCGGCCCACCGGCGCGGTCTTCCAGGCCACGGCCTGCGCGTAGGAGGTCACGAGCGCCGGCATCAGCCCGATATTCAGCTCCGCCACCTCGCCACCCGCGTAGGGGCTCGGATAGAGCGACATGTCGAGCGCGCCCTTGCGCATGGCGCCGAACTGGGCGTTCGTCTTCATCAGCGAGGAGCCGGGATAGACCTGGACCTCCAGGGCGCCCTTGGAGCGCTCGCCGACCGCCTGAGCGAATTTCCGGCACATGCGGTCGCGGAAATCGCCCTCGTCGATCGTACCGCCCGGGAATTGGTGCGACAGCTTGAGGACGGTGGCAGCCTGGGCGGCGCCGAGACCGAACCTCAGGATGGCGGGCGCCGCGAGGGCGGCCGCGACCAGCGTGCGACGTGTCGGCGTCATAGCTCTCTCCCGCGCCGCAATACGAGCAGCGTCCATTTTGTGCGCCGCAATACTGATCAACAGCGCTTGTATGCAAGAAAAACCGTCTTGTATATTTTGTCAACGGTGGAGCATATGTGATGGGCATCAAGCCCGGCGGCGAGCCAGGAATCGGGCAGATGCAGCGCTGATCTGTCGGCGCGGAGGGATGGAGGCATGAGTCACGCCCAGCGTCTGCGCCAGCGGATCGAGGACGAGATCGTCTCGGGCGAACTCGCCCTCGGCTCACGCCTGGACGAGAACCAGCTTGCGGCGCGCTTCGGGGTCTCGCGCACGCCGATCCGGGAGGCCCTGCTGCAATTGGCGGCCACCGGCCTGGTCCAGACCAAGCCGCGGCGCGGCGCCATCGTCAGCGCCCCGGAGCCGCACCTGCTGCTCGCCATGTTCGAGGCCATGGCCGAGATCGAGGCCGCGTGCGGCCGGCTCGCCGCGCGCCGCCTCGTGCCAGAGGATGCCGAGGCGCTGCAGGCGGCGCTGGCCGGTTGCAAGGCGGCGATGGCCGAGGCGGATACCGAGAGCTATTACGCCGAGAATTACGTATTCCACACGGTGGTCTACCGGGCCAGCCGCAACGCCTTCTTGGCCGACCAGGCTTTGTCGCTGCATCGTCGGCTGGCACCATACCGGCGGTTGCAATTGCGGGTCCGGCAGCGGCTGCCGCAATCGCTCGCCGAGCACGAGGCGATCGTCGCCGCGATCGTGGCCGGGAACGAAGCCGGTGCCGCCGAGGCCCTGCGCAGCCACGTCATCGTTCAGGGCGACCGGTTCACCGACCTCGTCGCCGGCCTCCGGGCATCGAACGCGGCCTGACCGGGCCGCAAGCGCCGCTTAACCGCGATACGCGCGGGGATTGCGTAGCTCCGGGTTCTGACTCGACTAGAAGTTGAGTAATCGGCATGGTCGCCCTCTGGAATCGAGGACGATTATGCTGAAGGACATCGTGAGAAGCGCCGGGCGCCGCGCCGGGGTCGATATTTTCCGGGCCAGCACCGAACCGTTCCGCTGGAGCCACACGGTTCACGATTATCACCCGGTGGTGCCATCCTCCCGCTGGACCCCCGGCAGCGCGCCGCACGGTCACCTGCGGTCGGTCTTGGCCCGGGAAACCGCCGCCTACGGATCGTTCCTCGATGCGCTGGAGAGTTAGGTCGATCTGCTCCACAGCGTTCCGCACGAAGCGGGAGCGACCGGCTCGGTGACGCCGCACTGGAACAACACCTGGTTCACCGCCCTCGACGCTGCAGCGCTCATGACCCTGCTCGCCTGGAAGCGGCCGGCCCGCTATCTCGAGATCGGATCCGGGTGCTCGACCTGCTTTGCCCGCTACGCGATCGACGCGCTGAATCTGCCGACGACAATCACCTCGATTGACCCGATGCCCCGGCGTGAGATCGATGCGATCTGCGATTGGACTCTTCGCAGTCCACTCGAAGGGTGTGATCTGAAACTCTTCGACGAGTTGCGCGCCGGGGACATCGTGTTCTTCGACGGATCGCACCGATCCTTCGCCAATTCCGACGTGACGGTGTTCTTCTTCGAAGTGATGCCGCGTCTCGCGCCGGGTGTGATCGTGCAAATCCACGACATCTTCATCCCGGATGACTACCCTGCCGCGTGGAACTGTCGTCTCTACAACGAGCAGTACCTGCTGGCCGCGATGCTGATGTGCGGTGCGCCGCCGTTCCGGGTGACCGTCCCGGTCATGTACCTTTGCCAGGAACCGGCGATGCGCGCCCGGATCCAAGCGGTCTTCGCCGCCCGTGGTCCGGGCCCCGACATCCCGTTTCTCTATCCCAACGATTCCCGCACGCCGGGTGCCTCGTTCTGGTTCGAGATGACCGCTCAGCCGGCTTCCGCGACCCCATAAGTCGCTGCAATCACGGGCTTTTTCCCGCGGATGTGCTCGCGCATCAGGATCGCCAGGGCGCCCCCGTCCCGGGAGCGCAGCAGCGCGATCATGTGCTCGTGCTCGGACACGGCGCGAGCCCATTGGTCCGGGGTCTGGTGGGCCGAATAGCGCGACCGCTGGATGCGGCCGGACAGGCCCTCGTAGATGTTGACCAGGATGCCGTTGCGGCTCGCCGCCATGATGCCTTCGTGGATCCGCCGGTTGTGGCTGAAATAGCCAGCCTCGTCGCCGGCCTTCCAGGCCGCCACCATGGCCCGATGATCGGCCTCGATCGCATCAATCTCGGCCTCCGAGATCGTCCGGCAGGCGAGATCGCCGGCCGTGGCCTCGAGCGCGGCAATCACCTCCATCATTTCCTCGAGCTCGGTCTCGGAAATGCTGGCGACCCGGGCACCGCGGTTCGGCAGAAGCTCGAGCAGGCCCTCGGTCGCCAGGATCTTGATCGCCTCCCGGAGCGGCGTGCGCGAGATTCCGAACCGCTCCGTCAGCTCACCCTCGTTGATGCGCGCCTTCGGCTCCATTTCGCCGGAGCGGATCAGTTCACGCATCCGGTCCGCCACCTCGTCGTGGAGATAGCGACGGCTAATTCCGATGCCGGGGTCGATCTTGTTCATGGGCCCAGAGTGCACGCACGGTCAAAGCAACCTGAGTGCATGTGTAGGTGCCCGGCAATTCAGTGTCGAGGCGGCGCCGTGCGCACGAGCGCGTCATCGAGAACGCGAACCACATGCTCCGCGCGGATGCCGAGGCCGTCGTGAATCTGGTGCCGGCAGCTCGTGCCGTCGGCCACGACGAGATCGCCGGGGGCGGCCGCCCGCAACGCCGGGAATAGAGACAGTTCGGCCATGGCCAAGGAGGTCTCGATCGTCTCGGCGCCATAGCCGAACGCCCCCGCCATGCCGCAGCAACTCGATTCGATGACACGCACGTCGAGGCCCGGGACGGTTCGCAGCACCGTCTCCACCGAGCCCATCACGCCAAAGGATTTCTGGTGACAATGCCCATGCAGGTGCGCCACGCGGCCGCCCTGATCCACCAGCGGCAGCGTGATCCGGCCCGCCGCCAGGTCGCCGGCCAGCAATTCCTCGAATAGGAACGCTTGCTTGGCGAGAAGCGCAGCCTCGTCGCCCGGCAGCAAGGCCGAGAACTCATCACGGAAGGTGAGAAGGCAGGACGGTTCCAGGCCGACCACCCGGGCGCCGGCCCGGACGAAGGGCAGGAGCGTGTCGAGGGTCCGGCGCGCTTCGGCGCGGGCCCGGTCGGTCTGGCCCGAGGCAAGCCAGGTCCGCCCACAGCAGAGTGGCCGACGCCCGCGGTTCGGATAGACCCGGTGGATGCGGTAACCCGCGGCCTGAAGCACCCGCTCGGCCGCTTCCAAGTTCTCCCGCTCGAAGGCGCGGTTGAACGTGTCGCCGAACAGGATGACGTCACGGAAATCCCCCGTCACGTCTTTGGGGTGGGCCGCCTCACCCTGCTCGCTCCAGGGACGCCGCCAGCGCGGCAGCGAGCGCTTCGCCGAGAGCCCGACCATCCGCTCCGATAGGGCGGCCAGCGTCGGGTGCCGGTCGCGGAGGTTGAGGAGCGGCGCGAGCTTGGCGGCGATGCCGGCGTAATGCGGCATCAGGCCGATCAGCCGGTCGCGCAGGGGCAGGCCGTGGCGGGCGTGGTAGTGGTGCAGGAACTCGACCTTCATCTTGGCCATGTCGACGCCCGTCGGGCATTCCCGACGGCAGGCCTTGCAGGAGACGCACAGGTCGAGGGTGCGCTTCATCGCCTTGCTGGTGAAGGCGTCCGGCCCGAGCTGGCCGGAGATGGCGAGCCGCAGGGTATTGGCGCGGCCGCGGGTGAGATGCTCCTCCTCGCGGGTCGCGCGGTAGGACGGGCACATCGCCCCGCCGGCGAGCTTCCGGCAGGTGCCGTTGTTGTTGCACATCTCGACGGCCGAGCCGAAGCCGCCCCAATCCGACCAGTCGAGGGCGGGCTTCAGCGGCTCCATCACCGCGTAATCGGGCTTGAACCGGAACAAGCTCCGGTCGTCCATGGTCAGCGGCCGGACGATCTTGCCGGGATTGAGCCGGTTCTCCGGGTCGAACGCGTCCTTCACGGTCTCGAAGGCGCGGGTCAGGACCGGGCCGAACAGCGGCGCGATGTATTCCGAGCGCGAGATGCCGTCGCCGTGCTCGCCGGAATAGGAGCCCTTGTAGCGGCGCACCAGCTCGGAGGTCTCCTCCGCGATGGCGCGCATCCGGTTCACGTCGCCGCCCTCCTTCATGTCCAGGATCGGGCGGACATGGAGGCAGCCCACGGAGGCGTGGGCGTACCAGGTGCCGCGGGTGCCGTGCTTGGTGAACACCTCGGTCACCGCATCGGTGTAGTTGGCGAGGTGCTCCAACGGCACCGCGCAATCCTCGATGAACGAGACCGGCTTCGCGTCGCCCTTCATCGACATCATGATGTTGAGGCAGGCCTCGCGCACCTCCCAGACCGAGCGCTGGCGGGCCGGCTCGACGATCTCGACGACCGCATCCGCGAAGCCGTGATCGGCCATGCAGGCGTCGAGCCGCTTCAGGTCGCGCTTCAGGGCGGCCAGATCGTCCCCGGCGAACTCCGCCAGCAGCAGGCAGTTCGGCTTGCCGCGGGTGATGTCTGCCAGCGTCGCCCGGAACAGCGGGATGTCGGCGCCCAGCACCAGCACGTTGTTGTCGACCAGCTCTACCGCCACGGGGTCGAGGGCGACGATGTGCTGCGTCGTCTCCATAGCCGCCCGGAAGGACGGGAAATGGCAGACACCCATCACCCGGTGCGCCGGCAGGCGCGACAGCTTGAGGGTGATTGAGGTGGTGGCGGCGAGCGTCCCTTCCGAGCCGACCAGCAGATGCGCGAGGTTCGGACGCGGCTCAACCAGGGCGTCGAGGTTGTAGCCGCCCACGCGCCGCTGCACCTTCGGGTAGCGGGCTTCGATCTCGTCGCGATGGAGCAGGGCGAGGGCGCGCATCCGCTCGGCGAGGGATTCGGCATGCGCCGAGCCGGTGACGCCGGTGGTCGCGTTGCCGGTCAGGCCGAAGCCGAACGCCTCGCCGTCGGGTAGCAGCGCGTCCAGCGCCAGGACGTTGTCGCTCATCTTGCCGTAGCGCAGCGAGCGGGCGCCGCAGGAATTGTTGCCGGCCATGCCGCCGATGGTGCAGCGGGTCGCCGTCGAGGGCTCGACGGGGAAGAACCAGCCATCGGCCTTCACCCGGGTGTTCAGGCGCTCCAGCACCATGCCGGGCTCGACCGTGATCGTCCCGGCCTCGGGATCATAGGCGCGGACGCCGTTGAAGTGGCGCGCGCAATCGACCACCAGCCCCGAGCCGATCGGCTGGCCGTTCTGCGAGGTGCCGCCCCCGCGCAGGATCACCGGCGCGCCGTGATCGGCCGCAATCCGTAGGGTGACCGCGATGTCCGAGGCCGTGCGCGGCAGGACCACGCCGGCCGGAATGATCTGGTAGATAGAGGCATCGGTGCTGTAGCGGCCGCAGGTGAACGCGTCGAAGCGCGCCTCGCCCTGAAGCTGCTCCGCGAGCTTACGGGCCATTCCGCCATCGTGACGCGCCGCCGCGCGCGGCGACACCGCACTCCGAGCCTTGGCTTGCGTCACGGCCGATCCCTCCCGCGGGCGCGTCCCCGCCCATTGGAAGGATTGTATTCAAAATTCACGATCGGGAAAGCCGTGGTCGTGCCGCACCGGCGATGTGGACGATCAATCGACTCCGGCTAGCCCCGTCGGGCGGACCGTCAGATCGTCATGCCGCCGTCGATAGAATAGCTCTGGCCTGTCACGAACGCGGCCTCGTCGCTCGCCAGGAAGACCACCAGCGGGGCGATCTCCTCGGCCTTCGCGAGCCGGCCCATGGGCTGACGAGCGATGAAGGCCTTGCGGGCCTCCGCGGGATCGTCGAACGCGTTGATCCGGTCGGCGAGCGAGGGCGTGTCGACCGTGCCGGGGCAGACGCAGTTGCAGCGGATTCCGCGGCCGACGTAATCCGCCGCCACCGACTTGGTCAGGCCGATCACGGCCGCTTTGGTCAGCCCGTAGACGAAGCGGTTCGGGAGGCCGCGCAGCGACCCGGCGACACTCGCCATGTTGACGATGCTACCGGCGCCGGCCTCCAGCATCCGCGGTAAGACCGCGCGGATCGTCCAGAACTGCGACCGGACATTGAGGTTCACCGCGAAGTCGAAATCGGCATCGCTGGCGTCGAGCACCGTGCCGGCATGGACGTAGCCCGCGCAGTTGAACAGCACGTCGATCCGGTCGAGCCCGCCGGCTACCGCCTCGATTTGCGCCCGGTCCAGCACGTCGAGGGGTGCGGTGGTGACGTTCTCCACCCCGTCGAAGGTCCGGAGCGCCTCCGCCCGGACATCGGTGGCCAGCACCTGCGCGCCTTCACGCGCCATCGCCAGGACACTGGCCCGGCCGATGCCCTGGCCTGCGGCCGTGACCAACGCTGTCTTGCCCGCGAGACGCATGCTCCGATCCTCCCCTCAGCGCGATCGTCGTGCGGCTTGGGTCTCAGTCTGCCGCGATCGGCGCCGCGGCGGAACCCGTGGTATCGAGTTTTACGAGAGCATCCGGGTGTCGCCGTCGATGGAGATCGGTTGCCCCGAGATGGTCCGGCCCCGGGGCGAGCAGAGCAAGAGGATCTGGTCAGCGAGCTGGCGGGCGGTGACGTAGTCCTTCACCGACACGAACGAGAAGGCGCGGGCCTCCATCTCGGCGAAGCTCGTACCCTGCTGCTGCGCCTTGGCCTCCAGGACTCGGCGCTGGCGATCGCCCGCGACCAGACCGGGCAGGATCGCGTTCACCCGGATGCCGGCCTCGCCCAGCTCGATCGCCAGGGACTTCGTGAAGCCGATCACGCCCCATTTCGCCGCCGCGTAGGGGCTGCGGAGGCCGAAGCCGAACTTGCCGGCCGCCGAGGACAGGTTGACGATCGAGCCGTTGCTGCTCGCGCGCAGGTAGGGCACGGCGAGCCGGGCGCAGTTGAACTGGCTGGTCAGGCAAACCGTGAGGCAGCGGTCCCACCCCTCGGGGGCGATCTCCTCGACCCGCCCGGTCGGCCCGGCGATGCCGGCATTGTTCACCAGCACGTCGAGGCCACCGAGGTGATCGACGGCCTGATCCATCATGGCGGCGACCTGCTCCCGGTCGGCGACGTCGGTCCGGCTGCGGCCGACCTCCGCGGGCAGAGCCGCCAGCGCCGCCTCGTCAATGTCGCAGGCGAAGACCCGCGCCCCTTCCTCCAGGAACGCATCGACGATGCCGCGTCCGATGCCGGCGGCGCCTGCCGTTACGAGCACGCGTAAGCCGGCGATTCCGAGATCCATATCGTTCCTCCCGCCCTAAGCATCGTCCCGAAGGCGCTTGCCGCCTTGCTGACGCGGACGATGGGCACCAAAACTACGCGTCCCGAAGACCCCCGCTGGACAGGATGAAATCTGCCGCCTCGCGGATATCGGAAGCCAGGGCTGCGGCGGCGGCGGGCCCGTCCCGGGCCTCGATCGCGACCAGCGCCTCGGCATGTCGCCGCAGCGCGAAGCCCTGGAGCAGCCGCTCGGGATGGGCGCGCAGGTCGAGGTTGATGACCGGCCCCGCCTTCAGCCACAGCCGGGCGATGATCTCTTGGAGCGGCGCCAGCCCGCAGGCGGCGTAGATCGCGAAATGCAGGTCGCGGTTGAGCCGGACCGCACGGGTGCGATCGGGCTCCGCAGACTCGGCCTCGGCCCGGAACGCCGCCTCGGCCCGGCGGATCGCGGCGAGGTCGGCCTTGCTCCGATGCTCAGCGGTGCGGGCGGCGGCCATGCCTTCGATCGCCATGCGGGTCTCGGCGAGCGCCCGGAAATCCCGCGCGGTCATGATCGGCACACGGATCGCGCGAGTCGGCGCGACTTCGAGCACGCCGTCGGCCACGAGGCGGCTCACAGCCTCGCGCACCGGCATCACCGAGACGCCGAGCGCCGCCGCGCTCTGGCGCAGGGACAGACGGTCGCCGGGCGCCAGCCGCCCGGCGGCAAGGAGATCCGCCAGGGCCTCGTAGGCGGTGTCGGCGAGGGTGCGCCGATCGAGTTGAGGCAGTCCGGCCAGGGCCAACGTGGAACTCATATGCCGAGACTAGACGAATCCGGCACTATCGCGCTAGTGATCTGTGATCACAGTCTGAGTGAGAGCTGCCTGAGTTCATCGAGAATGCTCGGCCTAGTGGGCCGCGTGAGCCGCGCGAGGATCAGGAGCTGCGGCGGAAGGTTTTGTGATTATGACCGATAGCGTCGCGATCATCGGCGCCGGCCTGATCGGCCGAGCCTGGGCGATGATCTTCGCCCGCTCGGGCTGGGATGTGCGGCTGTTTGATGCCGTGGACGACGTCGCCGAGGCCGCGATCCCGCTTTGTGTCGAGGGCCTGAGGACTCTGGCCGAGCATGGGCTTTGTCCGGATCCGCAAGGGGCGGCGGATCGCATCTGGGCGCCCGAAAGCCTCGCTGCCTGTCTCGACGGCGTCGGCTTCGTTCAGGAGAACGGGCCGGAACGGCTCGATGTGAAGCGGGCCCTGTTCGCCGAGATGGACGCGCTGGCACCCCCGGATGCGGTCATCGCCTCGTCTTCTTCGGCGATCCGCTGCTCGCTGTTCACGGAAGATCTGCCCGGCCGCGGGCGCTGCCTGATCGGCCATCCAGTCAACCCGCCACATCTGATCCCGCTGGTGGAGATTTCCGGGGCGCCCTGGACGGGCACCGACGCTCTCGCACGCGCCCGGGAAACCTACGAAACGATCGGGCAGGTGCCGATCACCGTCCTCAAGGAGATCGAGGGCTTCATCCTCAACCGGCTCCAGGGCGCCCTGTTGGCCGAGGCGTTCCGCCTCGCCTCGGAGGGCTACGTCACGCCGCAGGATCTCGACAAGACCGTCTCGGATGGGCTCGGCCTGCGCTGGAGCTTCATGGGGCCATTCGAGACGATCGAGCTGAACGCCCCCGGCGGCATCGCCGATTACTGCGCGCGCTACACCGATTTCTACAAGCGCCTCGCCGCCGACCCGGCCCCGCCCGCTGTCTACGAGGCGCCGGCCACCGAGGCGATCCTGGCGCAGTGGCGGGCGCCCGCGGATCTCCCCGCCCGCATGCGCCACCGGGACGCCCGGCTCGCGGCCCTGCGGGCCCACAAGCGTTCACGGAAGGATTGAGCATGGCCCCCAAGCGGAAAGTCATCATCACCTGCGCCGTCACCGGTGCGATTCACACGCCCAGCATGTCGCCACACCTCCCGGTGACGCCGGAGGAGATCGCCGACGCCGCCATCGGTGCCGCCGAGGCCGGGGCGGCCATCGTCCACCTCCACGCTCGCAATCCCGAGACCGGTCAGCCCGATCAGTCGCCGGAGGCGTTCGCCAAGTTCCTGCCGGTGATCAAGCAGCGCTCGGGCTGCGTGGTGAACCTCACCACCGGCGGCGCGCCGACCATGTCGATCGAGGAGCGGGTGCGCCCGGCCGCGACCTTCCAGCCGGAGGTCGCCTCGCTCAATCTCGGCTCGATGAATTTCGGCCTGTTCGGCATGCTCGACCGCTTCAAGGATCTGAAGCACCAGTGGGAGCGTGACTATCTCGGCAACAAGGACATCATCTTCCGCAACTCGTTCGGCCAGATCGAGCACATCCTGACCACCTGTTCGCCGAACGGCACGAAGTTCGAGTTCGAGTGCTACGACACCGCGCACCTCTACAATCTTAAATACTTCTTCGACCGCGGATTGGTGAAGGCGCCGCTGTTCATCCAGACGGTGTTCGGCCTGCAAGGCGGCATCGGCGCCCATCCCGACGACGTGATGCACATGAAGCGCACCGCCGACCGTTTGTTCGGCGATCAGTACCAATGGTCGGTGCTGGGGGCCGGCCGCAACCAGATGAACATCGCCGCCATGGCCGCCGCAATGGGCGGCAACGTCCGCGTCGGCCTGGAGGACAGCCTGTGGGACGGCCCCGGCAAGCTCGCCGAGACCAACGCGGCGCAGGTACGCCGCGTCCGCTCCATCATTGAGGGGCTGGGCCTTGCGGTCGCCTCACCCGACGAGGCACGCGAGATGCTGGCGCTGAAGGGCGGGGATAAGGTCGCGTTCTGAGGAGCGTTCGGGCCGAGATGGATCGTTGATTCAACTGTGACCGGGGAAAGGGCGCTTGTGGACCCTCCAATGCCGGCATACGTCGCGGTGTGTGCTCGGGAGGTTTCCGTGAAGCACAGCGTGCGTGCAATCCTAAAGAGGCGTATCCGATCCGATCGTCATAAGCGGGACTTAGAACTTCCCGAGAAGGAAGTGATGATTGCGCCGCGGCTTGACGGTAATCCTGCCATCCAGCCAGCAATTCAGCTCAGTATGCTTATGGCGACGCTCGCGCCGCTTCATCCCAAGGACATGTTGGACGATATCTTCGACCTCATCGCTGAAGCCATCGTACTTTGAGCGCTCTCGCGTGCCGACGGTCCTTTCGCCGTGCGCCGTCATCGCGAGCGAAGCGAAGCGACCCAGTGTTGCGCCACGTTCTGTGATCGCGCGTTACCCTGGGTCGCTTCGATCGCGATGACGGTGAGGGCCGATGGCGTTCTTCGCATTCGGAAATGGATGGGGCATCTATCCCGGCATACCAAAAACTTTGGCAACGGCCTCATCGTCCACGCCGGTGATCTCCAGGCGCTTCACCCGGCTCTGATGGCCGGCAACGATCTGGACGGCGCCCACCGCAATCCTGAGAGAGCCGGCGATCAACCGCTCGAGCGCCGTATTGGCGGCGCCGTCGACAGGCGGGGCGGCCACCCGCACCTTGAGACACGGAGCGCCATCCGCATCGCGGATCCAGCCTTCCACGGCGTCGCGTCCGCCGCGCGGGGTTAGCCGGACGGTCAGCCGCAGCGGTTTGACCGCCGTCTCCGATGGAACTCGTGCCACCGCACACGCCTTCAGAAAATCTTGCCCGGGTTCAGCCGGTTATCCGGATCCAGCGCGCGCTTGATCAGCCGCATGGCGCCGATCTCCTCCGGCGAGCGCGACAGGGGCAGCTTGCCGCGCTTCTCCAGTCCGATCCCGTGCTCGGCAGACACGGAGCCGTTCAGCTCGGCGAGCGGCGCGTAGATCGCGGCGTCGATGGCCGCGTTGCCGGCGGCGTCGAGGCGGGTTGTGTTCCAGTGCAGGTTGTTGTCGCCGATATGCCCGTAGACGACGGCCCGGCAGCCGGGGATCGCCGTGAGACCGTCCAGCGCCCCGCGGACGTAGCCGTCCATCTTCGAGAGCGGCACGCTGACGTCGAAGGCGCGATCGATTCCGTCGGCGTTCAGGTGCTCGACCCGGTCGCGGATGCGCCACATCCCACGCCGCTGCTCCTCCGAGGAGGCCACGGCCGCGTCCAGGATCGTGCCCTCGCCCATCAGGCCTTCAAGCAGGCCGAGGAACCGGTCCGCCTCCTCCGGCACGCACTCGACCTCGATGATGGCGTAGAACGGGTAGTCGTAGCTCAGCGGAGGCGTCGCCCGGCCGGGGGCCGTCATAAGCTTATAAAAGTCCGGCCAGAGGCCCTCGAAGGAGGACACGCGCCCCTGGAACGCGCTTTGTGCGGCGCGCAGCACCCGTGCGCCGTCATCGACCCCCGGGCAGGCGATCAGCGCGGTGGCGTAGCCGGCCGGCTCCGGGCGCAGGCGCAAGACGGCGCGGGTGACGATGCCGAGCGTCCCCTCGGTGCCGATGAAGACCTGCTTCAGGTCGAGCCCGGTGTTGTTCTTGATCAGCGGACGCATGGACGAGACCACCGTGCCGTCGGCCAGCACCGCTTCCAGACCCAGCACCATCTCGCGCATCATGCCGTAGCGCAGCACCCGCAGCCCGCCAGCATTGGTCGAGATCGCGCCGCCGATCGTGGCCGAGCCGCGGGCGCCGAGATCCAGCGGAAAGAACAGGCCGTTCTCCGTGGCGGCGTTCTGCACGCTCTCGATTGTGGCGCCGGTGCCGACCACCACGGTCATGCCCAGCGGATCGACCGGCTCGATGCCGGTCATCCGCTCGGTGGACAGGGTGATCTCGTCCGGCGTGCACAGGGTGCCGTCGACCAGGCCGGTGGCGCCGCCCCGCGGGACCACGGCAATTCCGGCGGCGTGGCAGGCGGCCATCACGGCGCTGGTCTCGGCGGTGTTCCGCGGCCGGACCAAGGCGAGCGCGGCGCAGGGCTCGGTCGGCCGGGTCCAGTTCGCCGAGCGGCCGCGCAACTCCTCGCCGGTGACGAGGCCGGACGGCCCGACGATGTCGGACAGACGTGCGAGGATGGGGGCGGCTTCTGTCATCGGCTCGTTCCGGGGCGCTTCGACGCGAGCCTCTGTCACAGAAACCCGCGTGCCGCGAGGTTGCGCATCAGTGCGCGGGCGCCGAACGTCCAAGGCTCGCAGGCATCGCAGGGGCGCATCCGGTTGATGAGGCGGCCGAGTTCCGGGCTCGCCACCACCACGCGGTCGTTCTCGGCATGGGTGAAGCCGAGGCCGGGCCCGTGGCGGTCCTGGATCGGCGCGAACATGGTGCCGAGCAGCAGGATCGCGCCGTCCGGGTAATCGTGCGTGCGCCCCATCAGGGCCGCGACCAGCTCCTCCGGATCGCGGCTGATCTCGGCCAGCGGCGAGGTGCCCTGCATCCGGAACCCATCGGTGCCGATGACTTCGAGGGTCACGGTGGTGCGCCGGATGTCGTCGAGGCAAAAGGTTTCGTCGAACAGGCGCAGGAACGGCCCCAGGGCGCAGGAGGCATTGTTATCCTTCGCCTTACCGAGCAGCAGCGCAGATCGTCCTTCGAAGTCCCGCAGGTTCACGTCGTTGGCGAGCGTCGCCCCGACGATGGTTTGTTGGGATGAGACGGCCAGCGCGACTTCCGGCTCGGGGTTATTCCAATGCGAGTCCGGGTGCAGCCCGGCATCGGCGCCGCAGCCGACCGCGGAGAGCGGCTGCGCCTTGGTGAAGATCTCGGCATCCGGCCCGATCCCAACTTCCAGGTACTGGCTCCAGGCGCCCTGGGCGATTAGCACGTCCTTGAGCGCCATGGCTTCCGACGAGCCGGGCTTCAGCCGGCGCAGGTCGCGGCCGACTAGGCGCTCGACCTCGGCGCGGATCGCCGAAGCGGCAGCGAGGTCGCCCCGTGCCCGCTCCTCGATGACCCGCTCCAGCATGGAGGTGGCGAAGGTGACACCGGCGGCCTTCAGCGCCTGGAGATCCACCGGGGCGAGGAGCCACGGACGCCCGGTATCGCGGCTGTCGGGCGGGGTGTTGGCGACGATTGTCTCGAGGCTGCCGAGATCCACGCCCTTGGCGGCGCGCAGGGCCGCAGCGGGGTCCGGCGCCTCGCACAGGTCGCTGACGGTGGCGAACCGGGCGGTGATGTCCACGACCCGCATCCCGCCCTCCGAACCCGCCCGAATCGCCACGACGCTTGGGCCACTGACATCCGGGCGCCACACCCGCCCGACCAAGGCACCGCGACCGGCATCGGCGGGCAGGATCTCGCGGGCGGTCAGACCGGATAAAGCCATGCTGTCCTCATGCGTCGGGTTATCGTGCCGCGTTGCGGCTGCGCGCGCTCCGTCCGGAAAGGCGCGGCGCCGGCGGATCCACTGTGGTCCCGCCTTAGCATCCGCCGTCGATTCGGGCTCCGGGAGAATGTTTCATGCGGACAGGCTCGTCACCGATCCGGAACTGCGAACTGAGACCGTCGATCTTCTGGCAGCCGCGCCGCGCAATTTCACCGCCTGCACAAAAAATCCACAGGGCTCCCCCTAACAGAAGCCGCCTATGATTTAAAATTCAGGTGCGGTCGGCTTGCTTTCCGAAAGGCACTCCTCTGTACTGCTTGTAGAGGAGTCGCCGTCAGAGCGACCCTGATCGGGAGGAAGCATGGCCTCGGTGGGAATCCGCGAGGTTCGCAAGGCTTTCGGGTCGACGAACGTCCTGCACGGTGTATCCGTGGACATCCGGGATGGTGAGTTCGTGATCTTGGTCGGGCCTTCGGGCTGCGGAAAGTCGACCTTGCTGCGCATGATCGCCGGCTTGGAGAATATCTCCGGCGGCGAGATCCGTATCGGCGAGCGTGTGGTCAATGATGTTCCGCCCAAGGAACGGGACATCGCGATGGTGTTCCAGAATTACGCGCTCTATCCCCATCTCACGGTCCGCGAGAACATGGCGTTCTCTATGCGGATCCGGAAGGCGGGTGCTGCCGAGATCGATACGCGGGTCAGCAAGGCCGCGCAGATCCTCGGGCTGACGCATCTTCTCGACCGCTACCCGCGCCAGCTCTCCGGCGGGCAGCGCCAGCGGGTTGCCATGGGGCGGGCGATCGTGCGCGATCCGCAGGTCTTCCTGTTCGACGAGCCGCTCTCGAACCTCGACGCCAAGCTGCGCGTGGCGATGCGCACCGAGATCAAGGAACTGCACCAGCGCCTGAAGACCACGACCATCTACGTCACCCACGATCAGATCGAGGCCATGACCATGGCCGACCGGATCGTGGTGATGCATGACGGCGTCGTCGAGCAGATCGGGCCGCCGCTGGAGCTCTACGACCGGCCCGACAACCTGTTCGTGGCGGGCTTCATCGGCTCCCCGGCGATGAACTTCGTGCCCGGGACGGTCCGGAGGAACGGCCATCTGGTCTTCGCCGGCGATTCGGGGCTGATCATCCCCCTGAACGAGGCGCCGGCCGGCGCCGAGGGCCGCAAGCTCGTCCTCGGGATGCGGCCCGAGCATTTCGATCTCGCGCCGGACGGGATCGCCGCCGATGTCGTGGTGGTCGAGCCGACCGGCTCGGAGACGATGCTGGCGGTGCGGGCCCACAGCCAGGATTTTACCTGCGTGCTGCGCGAGCGCGTCAGCGAGGGGCCGGGCGAGACCGTCCACCTGCGGCCGAACCGCGTGCACTTCTTCGATGCCGAGACCGGCCGGCGCCTGCCGACCTGACCGCACCCGATCCACCCAGGGAGTGACGCCACGATGCCCAAACTCGACCGCCGATCCCTCCTGGCGGGTGCCGCCGCGACCGGCCTCGCCGCTGGCGGTGACCTCCTCGGCTTCGCCCGGGCCTGGGCGCAGAATGCCGAGTGGAAGCCTGAGCCCGGCGCCAGCCTTTCTGTTCTGCGCTGGAAGCGCTTCATCCCAAGCGAGGACGAGGCGTTCCTGCGGATGGTGGATGCCTTCACCAAGGCGACCGGCGTCAAGGTCTCGGTGACCAACGAATCCTTCGACGACATCCAGCCCAAGGCGTCCGTGGCCGCCAATACCGGGCAGGGGCCCGACATGGTCTGGGGCCTGTTCTCGTTCCCAGCGCTGTTCCCGGACAAGTGCCTGCCGCTGGAGGACGTCGCCGAGTCGTTGGCCAAGAAGTACGGCCCCTGGTTCCCGTCGGCAGAGGCCTACGGCAAGGTCAAGGGCAAGTGGATCGCGATCCCGGTGGGCTTCAACGGCGGCTACCCGAACTATCGCATCTCGGCCATGCAGAAGGCCGGGTTTAGCAAGTTCCCCGAGGATACCGCGGGCTTCCTCGAACTGTGCCGGGCGCTCAAGAAGAACAACACCCCCGCCGGCTTCGCCCTCGGGCACGCCACCGGCGACGCGAACACCTGGTGCCACTGGGCGCTCTGGTCCCATGGCGGCAACCTCGTCGACGCCAACGAGAAGATCGTGATCAACTCGCCGGAGACTGCCAAGGCGCTCGAATACGTCAAGTCGATGTACGAGACCTTCGTGCCCGGAACCGTGTCCTGGAATGATTCCTCAAACAACAAGGCGTTCCTGGCGGGCGACCTGTACCTCACCCACAACGGCATCTCGATCTACGCCGCCGCCAAGAAGGACAACCCGAAGCTCGCCGAGGACATGGACCACGCGGTCTGGCCGATCGGCCCGGCCGGCAAACCCACCGAGTTTCAGCTCGCCTTCCCGATCCTGGCGTTCAAGTATTCGAAGGCGCCCAACGCTTGTAAGGCGTTCATCAGTTTCATGATGGAGGCGTCGAACTACAATCCCTGGATCGAGGGCGCGCAGGGCTACCTCTGTGAGCCGCTGTCGAATTACCCCAAGAATCCGATCTGGACGAGCGACCCGAAGAACGCCGTCTTCGCCGAGGCGGGACGGCGCTCGCTCGCGGCCGGCGGCCAGGCGCCGGTGAGCGAGCGCATCGCCGCGGTGCTGGCCGACTTCGTGGTGGTCGACATGTTCGCCAGCCACTGCACAGGCCGGGAGGACGTGAAGACCGCGATCCGCAACGCCGAGCGCGCCGCCCAGCGCATCTTCCGCAACACCTGAACGGAGACCGGCCGCGGGTGTCCCGCCCGCGGCCCTGATCCCGAGGCGAACCCATGGCGCACACGGCCCTGACCCAGCCCGCTCCGCTCGCGGTCCCGACGCGCTCGGCCTGGCAGCGCCTGCGCGCCAGCCGCGGCTGGGCGGGCTTCTGGTTCATGTTGCCGACCGCGCTGATCCTCGGCCTGTTCCTGGCCTATCCGCTGCTGAAGGGCATCTGGCTGTCCTTCACCAACACCCGGATCGGCCGGGAGGGCGTCTTCATCGGCCTGGAGAACTACGCCTGGCTCTGGGACGACGACGTGTTCTGGCTCTCGGTGTTCAACACCTGCCTGTACACGGCCGTGGCGTCGGTGGTGAAGTTCGCGGTCGGCCTCTACCTGGCGCTGCTGCTCAACAAGAACATGCCGTTCAAGTCGATCGTCCGGTCGATCGTGCTGATCCCGTTCGTGGTGCCCACGGTCCTCTCGGCGATCGCGTTCTGGTGGATCTTCGACAGCCAGTTCTCGATCATCTCCTGGTCGCTGCGCCACCTCGGGGTCATCGACGGCAACATCGACTTCCTCGGCGAGCCCAGCATGGCGCGGGCCTGCGTGATCTTCGCCAATATCTGGCGCGGCGTGCCGTTCATCGCGATCACGCTGCTCGCCGGGCTGCAGACGGTCTCGCCCTCGCTCTACGAGGCCGCGACGCTCGACGGCGCCTCGAACTGGCAGATCTTCTCGCGCATCACCCTGCCCCTGCTGACGCCGATCATCGCCGTAGTGATGACCTTCTCGGTGCTGTTCACTTTCACCGACTTCCAGCTGATCTGGGCGATGACCCGAGGCGGCCCGGTCAACGCCACGCACCTCATGGCGACCCTGTCGTACCAGCGCGGCATCCTCTCCGGGACGCTCGGCGAGGGGGCGGCGATCGCCACCGCGATGGTGCCGTTCCTGCTCGCGGCTATCGGCATCTCGTGGTTCGGCCTTCAACGCCGGGCCTGGCAATCCGGGGGAACCGACCGATGAGCGCGCCCGCTCTGCCCGCCCATGCCGACCCGCGCCTCGCGCCGGTCCTGGCCGCCCGTCCCGCGGGCCTCACCGACGACAGCGAGGGGATGGCCTATCTCGAGCGCCTGCCCCGGCGGCTCGTGACCACCTACCTGCCGCTCCTGATCATCCTCGCAGTGCTGCTGTTCCCGTTCTACTGGATGGCGCTGACGGCGATCAAACCGGACGAGCAGCTGATCGACATGGAGCGGTTCAACCCCTTCTGGGTGGTGGATCCGACGCTCAAGCACATCAACAAGCTGCTGTTCGAGACGCAGTATCCGCGCTGGCTCTGGAACACGATGTACGTGTCCGTGGCCGCCACAATCCTGTCGCTGTTCGCCAGCGTGCTCGCCGCCTATGCCTGCGTGCGCGTCCGCTTCAACGGCGCGGGCTGGGTCGGCGCCGCGATCTTCCTCGCCTACCTGGTGCCGCCCTCGATTCTGTTCATTCCGCTCGCCACGATCATCCAGGCCTACGGGCTGTTCGATTCGCCGATCGCCCTGATCCTAGCCTATCCGACGATCCTGATCCCGTTCTCGACCTGGCTCCTGATGGGCTACTTCAAGACCATCCCCTACGAGCTAGAGGAATGCGCGCTCATGGACGGCGCCAGCCGCTGGCAGATCCTGACTAAGATCATCCTGCCGCTCGCCTTCCCGGGCTTGATCTCGGCCGGGATTTTTTCCCTGACGCTGTGCTGGAACGAGTTCATCTACGCGCTGACCTTCCTGTCCTCGACGCAGAACAAGACCGTGCCGATCGCGGTGGTCAGCGAGTTCGTGGATGGCGACGTCTACAAGTGGGGCTCGCTCATGGCCGGGGCCCTGCTCGGCTCCCTACCACTGGTGATCCTCTACTCGTTCTTCGTGGAATATTACGTCTCAGCGCTGACCGGCGCCGTGAAGGAATAGGCCGGGGCCTGAGGAAACCTGCCGCCGGCCGTTGCGCCGGCGGCCGCGATTGCTCAGACAATCCGCTGTGACGGCGCGCAGGGAGACACCTGCGGACCGTGATCGCAGAAGGTCACGCCATGGCCCATTTTATCGAAACCCGCGCCACCCTGGTCACCGACGCCATCGCGGGCCTGCTGGCCGCCAGCGGCAGTCGCCTCGCCCGGCTCGACGGTGATCCCGGGATCCGCGTCGTGCTGCGGGCCGAAATCGATACCGGCAAGGTGGCGGTGATCTCCGGCGGCGGCTCAGGCCACGAGCCGGCCCATGCCGGCTTCGTCGGGCCGGGCATGCTGAGTGCGGCGGTGTGCGGCGATGTCTTCGCCTCGCCCAGCGTCGACGCGGTGCTCGCCGGCATCCTGGCCGTGACCGGGCCGGCCGGATGCCTGCTGATCATCAAGAACTACGCCGGTGACCGCCTGAATTTCGGCCTCGCCGCCGAACGCGCCCGAACGCTCGGCAAGACAGTCGAGACCGTGATCGTGGCCGACGACATCGCGCTGCCGGAGGCGAAGCAGCCCCGGGGCGTGGCTGGGACCCTGTTCGTCCATAAGATCGCGGGTCACGCGGCGGAGAATGGCGCGTCGCTGGAGACGGTCGCGGCCCTCGCACGCCGGGTCGCGGCGTCGGCCCAGTCGCTCGGGATCGCAGTCTCCACCGCCACGATCCCCGGCTCGCCGCGCAGCGAACGGTTAGCCGAGGGGCAGGCGGAACTCGGCCTCGGCATTCATGGCGAGCCCGGGGTCGAGCGGATCACGCTGCCGCAGGCGGGCGATTTGGCGCAGCTGATGACCGAGCGGTTTTCGGGCGCTGGGCCGCTGGCGCTGCTGGTCAACAATCTCGGTTCGGCGACCGCCCTGGAGATGCAGGTTCTGACACAGGCCGTTCTGAGCACGGAGCTCGGCCGGCGCGTGCGCCTTCTGCTGGGTCCGGCACCGCTGATGACCGCCCTCGACATGCACGGTGCCTCGCTGTCGATCCTGCCCTTGGACGACAAGATCGAAGCGGCCCTCCTGGCGCCGGTGCCCATGCCGGCTTGGCCCGGCGCGGTGCGGATCGCCCCGCCGGTCCTGCGCCCGATCCCGGAGGGACTGGCGGGCGAGGCCTTCACGCCGTCGCGGGATCCGATCGTGGCCGCCCGGATCGCCGCCGTGACGCGGGCGCTCATCGCCGCCGAGGGGACGCTTAACGCCCTGGACGCGAAAGTTGGAGACGGCGACACCGGTACCACCTTCGCGGGCGCGGCCCGGGCGGTCGTGACAGATCTCGACCGGCTGCCGCAGACCGATCCGCCCGCCCTGTGCCGTGCGCTCGCCGAGCGGATCGGCCGCGCGGTCGGCGGCTCCAGCGGCGTGCTGGCCTCGATCTTCTTCGCTGCCACCGCGTCCGCGCTCATGGACGGCGCCTCCTGGCCCGACGCCCTGGCCCAGGGCGTGGCCCGAGTGCGGAACTACGGCGGCGCCGGCCCGGGCGACCGCACGCTGCTGGACGCCCTGATCCCGGCGCTCGAAGCCCTGAAATCCGGGGGCCTCGATGCCGCTTCCGCCGCCGCTCGCACGGGCGCCGCCGCCACGGCCCGGATGGACCGCGCCGCCACCGGCCGATCGAGCTACCTCGCGGCTGTGGATCTCGCGGGCGTGGAGGATCCGGGGGCGGCGGGGGTCGCGGTGGCGTTCGAGGCGCTGGCAGCCGCCGGTTGACGGTCGTTGGCTGATCGTCGAGGGCCGTCGGCAATCGCGTGTAACGCCTTTTCCGGAAGCCGGTGCGTGGGCCCGACGAACGCCGCGCTTTCGAGGGCGTTGCAAGCCCGAGCCCTGAAGAGAGACCACCGTGCAGACCTGCCTGATCCTCGACGATTACCAGAACGCAGCGCTCGGCCTTGCTGATTGGGCGCGTCTGTCCGACCGTGTCGCGGTCTCGACCATCACCGATCACATCGCGGATCGGGAGGCCCTGGTTTCCAGGATCGAGCAGGCCGAGATCCTGGTCATCATGCGCGAGCGCACGCCCTTTCCGGCGGATCTGCTGGCGCGTCTGCCCCGGTTGGAGCTGCTGGTCACCAGCGGCATGCGCAACTTGGCGATCGACGTGGCGGCGGCGCGGGCACGCGGCATTACGGTCTGCGGCACGGAGTCGAGCCCGACGCCACCGACGGAGCTGACTTGGGCGCTCATCCTTGGCCTCGCCCGCCATCTCCCGTTCGAGAACCGGAACCTGCGCGAGGGCGGCCCCTGGCAGAGCACGGTGGGGACCGATCTGGCCGGGGCGACCCTGGGCGTGCTCGGGCTCGGCAAGATCGGCACGCGGGTCGCCGCGATAGGCCGCGCCTTTGGCATGCGCGTGATCGCCTGGAGCCCGAACCTCGACGACGCCCGGGCTGCCGCCGCCGGGGTCGAGTGCGCCGAATCCAAGGATGCATTGCTGGACGCGAGCGACGTGGTGACGATCCACCTCGTCCTCGGCGACCGGACGCGCGGGTTGTTGGGCGAGGCCGAGCTGCACCGGATGCGGCCGAGCGCCATTCTGGTGAACACATCGCGGGCGCCGATCGTCGATCAGGCCGCCCTGGTCCGGGCCCTGGAGGAGGGCTGGATCGCGGGGGCGGGGCTCGACGTGTTCGAGACCGAGCCGCTGCCGGCCGACAGCCCGTTCCGGCACCTGCCGAATGTTTTGGCGCTGCCGCATGTCGGCTACGTCACGCTTAACAACTACCGGACGTTCTTCACCCAGGCGGTGGAGGATATCGAGGGGTGGCTCGCCGGTGCGCCGATACGGCTGCTGAGCTGAGGCTACTCGGCCCGCGGGTCGACGGCATCGGCGAGGCCGTCGCCGAGCAGCGTCAGGGCGACCAGGGTCGTGATCAGAAACGCGGCCGGGCCGGCCAGCATGTGCGGCGCGGATTCGATCGCTCGGGCACCCTCGGCGATCAGCACGCCCCAGCTCGTTTGCGGCTCCTGCACGCCGAGCCCGAGGAACGACAGAAAGCTCTCCAGCAGGATCACCTGCGGCACCAGCAAGGTGGCGGCCACCGCCACTGGCCCGAACGTATTCGGCACGATGTGGCGCAGGATGATCCGGGGCGTGCCGAGCCCGAGGGCGCGGGCGGCGCGGACGAAGTCGCGCTCGCGCAACGACAGGGTCTGCGCCCGAACGATGCGGGCCATGTCGAGCCATTCGACGGCGCCGATCACAACCAGCATCAGCGTCAGGCTCGCCCGGAAGAACACCAGCAGCAGGATGACGAAGAACACGAAGGGCAGGGCGTAGAGCACATCCACCAGCCGCATCATCACGGCATCGACGGCGCCGCCGACGAACCCCGCCGTCGCGCCGTAGCCGACGCCGATGAGCAGCGCGACCAAGGTGGCAGTGAGCCCGATCAGCAGCGAGACCCGGCCGGCGACGAGGCAGCGGGTGAGCAGGTCGCGGCCGTGCACGTCGGTGCCAAGCGGGAAGGACAGGCGCCGGAGCGGCACGACCACCACAAGACGTTTCCCACCCTCCGTATCGGCGATCACGTGTGGCTCGCCGAACAGGTCGGAGCGCGGCAGGTAGACGAGGCTGCGCCGGTCCACCCCGACCTCGGAGCTGAGCGTGAGGCGCAGCGCATCGCCGTCACGGGCGACGTCGTCGAGGCGTGCACGCATGCGGAAGGCGAGGCGTTCCAGCGCCGGGCGCAGATGGTCGGGATCGGGCTGCGCCGTCAGGCCGGCGGGGAGCTGGCGCAGGTCCGGATAGGCCCGGGTCGGATCGTGCCCGGTCAGCGCCGGCCCGAATAGGCCGGCCAGCGCGATCAGGACCAGCACGGCCAGGGAGGCCATCGCCACCCGCTCGCGCGCGAGACGCGATAGGGTGCGAGCGGCCGGACCGGCCATGGCACGGGTGGCGCTCACGCGGCGTTCCGCAGGCGCGGATCGAGCCAGGCGCAGGCGAGGTCGGCGATCAGGTTGAGGGCGATCACCAGGGCCGCGACCAGCAGGACGGTGCCCATCACCAGCGTGTAGTCGCGGTTGAGCGCGCCTTCCACGAAGTAGCGCCCGACCCCGGGCAGGCCGAAGATCGTTTCGACCACCACGGATCCGGTGAGCAGGGCCGCCGCCAGCGGCGCCAGATAGGCCACCACAGGCAGCAGCGCGCCGCGCAGGGCGTGCAGGGTGATGCGGAATGGCGGCAGGCCGAGGCTGCGCATGGTCCGAACCGGCTGGGTGCGCAGGACTTCGCCGAGCGAGGCCCGCGTCAGCCTTGCCAGCGCGCCGACCTGCGGCAGCGCCAGGGCCACCACCGGCAGGATCAGATGGCTCGGCGCGCCGCCCTCCCAGCCGCTCAGCGGCAGCCAGCGGAGACTCAGCCCGAACACGATCTGAAGAAGCGGCGCGACGACGAAGCTCGGCAGCGACAGGGTCAGCGCCGCCCCGAGACCGAGGAGCCGATCGAGGGCGCTGCCGCGCCGGAGCGCCGCCGCGGTCCCGAGCCCGATGCCGATGCAGGAGGCCAGCACGAGGGCCAGAGCGCCCAGCGTCGCCGAGACCGGCAGGCCCCGGGCGATCAGGTCGAGGACGCTCATGTCGCGGAACGAGAAGGACGGCCCGAGATCGCCCCGCGCCAGGGCCGCCAGGTAGCGGCCGAACTGGACTATGAGCGGCTGGTCCAGGCCGTAGACCCGGCGCAGGTTCTCCATGGCGGTCGGCGCCAGCGGGCGTTCCAGATCGAAGGGGCCGCCGGGTGCGAGCCGCATCAGGAAGAAGCTGACGGCCACCACCGCGAACAGCGTCGGCACCGACTGCGCCAGGCGCCACAGGATGAAGCGGATCACGCGTCGAGCCTTAGGAAGCGGGTCGGCGCGGCGTTGCGAACGTTCGGTGTGTAGCCCTGCAGCCGCGGCGCGATCAGCGCCTTCGAGCGGTAATGCATCAGCGGGATCCAGGGCAGCTCGCGGAGCGCGATGGTCTCGGCGTCGTAGAGCATGTCGGCCCGGCGGGTGAGGTCACGCTCGGAGGCGGCCTTGGCCAGGAGTGCGTCATAGGCCGCGTTTGACCAGCGGCCGGCGTTCAATCCATCGTTGCCGCTCTGGAGCAGAAACAGGAAATTCTGCGGGTCGGAATAGTCGGCGATCCAGGCGTAGCGGGCGACGTCGAAGGCCCCGCCGTCGCGCAGGAAGGCGAAATGCGTCTTGGCGTCGGTGTAGACGAACCGGGTCTCGATCCCGAGATCGCGCCACATCTCGGCGACCGCCACCGCAGTGTTGCGGTTGTTGTCGCTGACATTGAACCGGTACTCGACGGTGAGCGGCCGGCCGGGGCCGAACCCAGCCTCCGTCAGCAGGCGCCGCGCCTCCGCCTCGTGGTCGATCGGCAGGCCCTGCCGGCCCTCCGTCTCGGGGGGCGTGCGGTAATTGTCGATGCCCGGCGGGCAGATGGAATAGGCCGGGCTCATCGTACCGCCGTAGAGCCCTTCGGCGAGGTATTCGCGGTCGATGAGCAGGGACAGGGCCTGGCGGACGCGCCGGTCTGAGAAGGGCGCCTTGCGGGTGTTGATCGCCAGGACTTCGAGACCGAGCGAGGGCCCGAGCACCACTTGGCTACCGAAGCGGCGACGTAGGTCGACGATCTGGTCGACCGGCAGCTCGGACAGGGAATCGAGCTCGCCGGCAGCGTAGCGGCGCACGGCCGCCGACATGTCCGCCATGGGCAGGAAGGCGACGCGCCGGATCGCAATGGCGGCGGCGTCGGGATGGTGCGGATTGACCTCCAGGGTGATGGCGCCGCCCGGCACCCGGTCAATCAGCCGGTAGGGCCCGTTGGTGACGAAGTTGCCCGGCCGGGTGAAGGAGTCGCCGTACCGCTCCACCGAGGCCCGGTGAACCGGCAGGGCGGTCTGGTGGGTCAGGAGTTCGAGGAAGTAGGGTGTCGGCTGTTCGAGGGTGATCGTGAGAGTGAGCGATCCCTCCGCAATCACCCCGAGGGCATCGCCGGCAATCTCGCCGCGGTTCACAGCCGCCGCCCCGCGGATGGGCGAGAGGATCTCGGCGTATTTCGCCCCCGTGGCCGGGGCGAGCATGCGGCGGAACGCGTAGACGAAATCCTCCGCCGTCACCGGCTCGCCGGTGGACCATTTTCCATCAGGGCGTAGGACGAAGCGGAAGGTCAGGCCGTCCTCGGAGACGGTCCAGGATCGGGCGGCGCCCGGGATGATGGCGCCGTGATTGTCGTAGGTCAGGAGGCCGTCGAACAGGTCGCGCAGGATATGCGCTTCCGCCACCGAGGAGGAGCGGTGCGGGTCGAGCGTCTCCGGGTCCGCGTCGTTGCCGCGCCGGTAGAGCGCGGCTTCGCCGGCCCAGGCTGGCCGCGCGACCGCGAGGGCGGTGGCGCCGGCCAGCCACGCGCGCCGGCGGATCGCCATGCTCAGGCGCCGGTCTCGGGCACCAGGCCGGCGGCCTCGATGCCCGCCACCGCGCAGATCTCGTCGTTGTCCGAGGTGTCCCCGGAGATGCCGACCGCGCCGAGCAGCCGTCCCTCCTGGGAGCGGATCAGTACGCCGCCCGCCACTGGCACGAGTGCGGCCGGGCCCGCCACGTGGCTCACCGCCGCGACGAAATAGGGCTGCGCCTCGGCGCGGGCATGGATCGCCCGGGAGCCGAGGCCCAAAGCCAGGGCGCCGTTGGCCTTGCCGCTGGCGATCTCGGCCCGACGGAGCGACGTGCCATCCTCGACGGCGACGGATTTAAGCGCGCCCCGGGCATCGTAGACCACGACGGCCATCGGCTTCAGGCCGCGTGTGCGGGCTTCGCGCAGGGCGGTGTCCACGATGCTGCGGGCGGCCTCGAGCGTCAGGTCGATCATCGGATTCCACGGGCTGTCGCCGCTCCGGGCGGCGCGCTCCTACTTAGAGGATCGCGATGGGGCCGGTCCACCATGTGGAGCAGTGGGTCGCCTTAACCGGCGCGCATCAGCCGGCCGAGCAGCGTGCCGGCGCGATCGATCGCCTCCGGCGTTCGCGATGAGTATTCCACCACGATGCGGGTTTCAGACGTCCCAAAGATCTGCACCGGGCCAGGTATCCGAGCAAATCTCTCTGGCGAAGCTGAGATACCGCGCGACGTAAATTCAGAAGAGTTCGGAGCCGGCAGGCTCCGTATCGTGGAATCATTAGCCATCGACTTCCGACTGGACGCGTTACACCAGCTTCGTCCAAATGCCGTTCGGGAACTGCATGACGCCGGCCTACCAGGCGATAAATAGCCGCTCGGGATTTATCTTGATCCAGCTGGACTGCACCTCCGGGTTTGGCAATGCGCCGCTCAATCTAACGGGTCGTCGATCGACAGCGCTCCTGCGTGCTCAACGGCGATCCAAAGACTTGCTGTCCTGTGCGGGGCCGTCCTGCTGCACGCCTCTTAGGCTAAAGCGATGCCAGGACTGCTCCGTCACTGGCCAGGACGCAATCGGACGCTCCGCTGCAAAGCGATGTTTCCGGCTTGTGTCCAGCGGCCGCGAACGGCATGGCTTCGCGTCGCCGGAAGGCATTGACGAGAGATGGCGGATCTTTGGCTCAGACAGGCGCGCGCGGTATCGCGGTCGGGCGGGACGGCTGGCTGTTCTGGATCGGCCGCAAGAACGAGCTGGTCGACCTCTACACCGATTCCCCGGCCTCCCGGCGCCTGCTGCGCCGTTGGGGCCGGTTGGTCGGAACCCGCGTCCGCCGGGCGAGGGCGCTCGGCGCGACCTATGTCCACGCGGTCGTGCCAGAGAAACTGGCGATCCATGCCGACACGCTGGACAAGCCGTTTCCCAGCCTGAATGACCCGCCGGGCAAGCGCCTCGGCCGGCTCCTCGCGGAAACCGAGGCCGAACTGGTCGATCTTTACGAGCCCCTGCGGGCGGCCCGGGCGGAGGGGCCGGTCTACCTCAAGACCGACACGCACTGGAACCATCGCGGCTACATCGCCGCCTACCGGGCGCTCTGCGCTGCCCTCGGCGTGACGCCGGCTAAGCATGTGCTCGCGGCGACCGGCGAGACCGCGCGCTTCGTGTTCGACCTCGGCGGCAAGCTCAAGCCGCCGGTGGACGAAACTTACTTCGCCCACGCGTTTCCGCGGCTGGCGCAGCGCAGCGAAGCCAACGCGCTGGTGCAGTTGCGCGAGACCGGCCGGGTCGCCGGCCGGGGCGGGTTCTTCGTTGGATCGCGTGCGGTCATGCGGAACCCTGAGGCCGCGGACCCGCGGCGGATCGTGCTGTTCGGCGATTCCTACGTCTTCGACCAGGGGCCGCGCCTCACCGCGATGCTGGCCGAGAGTTTTGCCGAGGTGCACGCGATCTGGTCCGCCGAAATCGATTGGGCCTACGTCGGCGCGGTGAAGCCCGATCTCGTGGTCTACGAGATCGCCGAGCGTTTCCTGCGGCGCGTGCCCACCGACCGCTTCTCTGTCGACGCCTTCGCGGAAAGCCGGGTGCGGCGGGAGCTTAACCCCAACCTCGTCGAGCGGCTGCGCCGCCTTCTGGGCCTGCGCTGACGCGGCAAAAGGCGGTCCGCGCGTTGCCGGCTGGGTTCTCGCCCCTATCGTTCCGGCCGGATCCTGAACCCGGAACACGATATGGCCGACGCACAGCGCCCCTACGTCATCTGTCACATGACAACCTCAGTGGATGGCCGGATCAAAGTCCGCCGCTGGAAGACCCTCGACGCTGACAGCTATTACGAGCGCGTCCACGGCGAGCTGAAAGGCGATGCCTGGATGTGCGGGCGGGTGACCATGCAGGGCTACGCCGACAGCGCCGATCCCCTGCCCGAACCGGTCATCGACGAAACGAACCCGATCCCCCGGGAGGATCATGTGGCGAAACGCGGGGCGTCCGGCTACGCCGTGGCCCTCGATGCCAGGGGGCGCCTGGATTGGGGTGCCCGGAACGAAATCGAGGGTGACCACATCGTGGTCGTGCTCACCGAATCCGTACCGGACGCCCACCTGCGGGCGCTGCAGGGCGGCGGCCAGTCCTACCTGTTCGCGGGCGACAGGACGGTCGATTTCGCGCTGGCGGTGACCAAGCTGCGCGCTCTCTTCGGGATCGAGCGGCTACTCGTCGAGGGCGGCGGCCACATCAACGGCTCGATGCTGAAAGCCGGCGTCATCGATGAGCTGAGCCTGCTGCTCGCCCCGGCGGTCGACGGAGTGTCCGGCACGCCGGCCCTGTTCGACTTCGCCGGCGAGGAAGCGGACTCGATGGGCGGCCGATGCAAGCTCGACCTGACTGCGTGTGAGACCCTATCGGGCGGCGTCGTCTGGCTGCGTTACCGGATCACGCCGGTGGCCGAAGCGGCGCCCAGGTGAGGTCGGCCAGGAACGCGTCGTAATCGGCCGTCATGTCGTCCAGCCGCTCGAAATGGGGGAAGGCGCCGGTCGGCAAGCTGATGACGCGCCAGTTCGGCCGTCCGGCGACCCGGGGCGCGAGCCGGTAATCGACGAAGTCGCCGCGGCGTCCATGCACCATCCAGACCGGCAGGCGCAGCTCTTCGTAGAGCCGCGTCGTGTCGGTCGGAAACAGGTGGCCGGCGATGAAGCAATAAGGGGCGTGCTCCGCCCCCGGCTGATGTGCCGAGGCGTAATCGTAGGCGAACAGGCCCTCGTCGATATCCTTCGTTCCAAATGTCTTCTGCAGGAAGAAGCGCATGCTTGGCCGCGAGGCCAGCGCGTCAAACAGGGGCCGGCCGAACGGCGGCCGGTCGAGCAGGTCACGCAGGGTGTCGCGGCCGCGATGGCCGTCCGGCGGTCCCTCGCCGGAGAGCCTGGCGTCGAAGCCCGTCGGGCTGATCAGCCCGAGGCTGCGGTAATCGTCGGGACGCTCCACCGCCGCGCGGGCGAGGTAGGAGCACGACAACGACAGTGCCATGGCGTCGACCGCGCCGTGCCGGTGCCGGCTGCGAATCTCAGCCACAGCCGCGTGGATCGCTTCCACCATCAGCCGCGGGGTGTAGGGGCGGCGGGACCGCTCGGAGAAGCCGAAGCCCGGCAGGTCGAGGGCATAGACGGGTCGGGACGTGCGGTAGTGCTTGTAGAGAGGCCGGACCTCATAGGCGTTCGCCGCCGCGTTGATCGAATGGATCAACAGGAGCGGTACACCCTCCTGCTCAGGCGAACCGTAGAGTGAGACCGCGCCGGCACGCTCCGTCGCCAGTGTTTCAAGCTGGCCGGGCAGGGCGGGCGGCAGGTCCATATGCCGATTCACGGCGAACCGGCTCCAGCCGACGAGTCCGGCGGCCGAGCCGATGAACGTCAGGACGGCGGCTAAGCCATAGGGTCCGGCACGACCGCTCTTGCCAGGCTGACGGCTCATCGGGTTCTTCGACCTCGGTAAGGCCCCAGCCCGGATAGCGCGAGCGCCGGTTGAGGGGAGACTGTGCCGTCCAATCAGGATGCGTGACCGGCCAAGCCGCCCGCGGCGAGAGCCGGAGCACGCTCGGCCGGGCGAATCGGACTGATCTCGCGGCCTGCGGCCTCGCGGAAGAAATCCACCGTCGCCGGATCGTTGCGCCAGCCCTGAACGCGCTGCGAAACCAGCGCCTCGCGCGGGCGCCGGTCGTAATTCGCGTAGGCCGCGGCCACGAATTCCTGCCGGGTCATGGTGCGGGCGGGGCCCGAGCGACGTGTCTCGGCTTTGAAGAACAGGGCGCTCCCGGGAACGCCGTAATGGGCAGCGATCTCCGGATAGACCGGCCAGCTGCCCTGCCCACCGAGATCGTCCGGTACGAACGCGTCGAGATCGCATTCGGGATAGGCGACGCCGGACTTGGTCAGGAGTCCACGGGCGAGATCGGCGACCACGTAGAGCTTGGTGTGGTTGATCGAGTGCATGAAGCAGCCCCGCCGCGCCCAGCGCGTGAGGTGCGTGTCGAGATCGTACTGCGCCTGGGCGCCGAGGCCGCGCAGGTAGGAGACCGACTCGTTCCACAGATCGAAATAGCCGAGGCGCTCGAACACCGGCTCCGCGAACAGGCGCAGGGCCTGCGCCTGCGAGAACCCCGCCAGATAGGCGTAGAGCGTGATCGCCGAGTGCGAATGTCCCATCGGCCCGGAGATCAGGCCGTTGAGCGAGACGGCATCCTGCACGCCGACATGGATCAGGTCGGGATGGTAGGCGCCGAACACGATGGTCGGGATCAGCCGGACCTTCGGATGGGTCCGGAACCGGTCGATCGTGCCGCCGTCCTTGAACCGCGGTAGGTAAATGCTGGAATAGACGTGGTCGTAGCCGTCGGCATGCGCCATCAGGTCGACCAGCTTCGGGAAGCGGCGGTTCGCCGTGAAGGCCGAAACGAAGTCCACCTGCGCGTCGGGCAGGAGGAAGCGCAGCACCTTGGCCATGGAGCCGGCTTGGCAGACGCCGACCACCAGGATGCGGGGCGAGCCCGTGCGCTTTTTCCCGATCTGCGCGAGCCGGTGCCGCACGCGCCAGAGGCTATCGACCGTCAACATGCGGCTTCTCTCGCATGTCCGCGGGTCGCGGGCAAACCGGACCGGCGGCTATTGAGGCGTATCGTGGGTGCGAAGCCGCGCGTCATGCGGAGCCATGACAGTCGAGCGAAGTTGTCGTGCGCTGGTACTGGAAGCCCCGTCGCCTCTGATCCAAGCCGGGCGTGGCAGAGCCCGGAGGATTACGATGGCCCCGACAAACGTGCCGGATGCAATCCCGGATATCGAACGGGCGACCCTGCGCAAGGTGACCTGGCGGATCCTGCCGTTCCTGATGCTCGCCTACTTCATCGCCTTCGTGGACCGGGTGAATGCCGGCTTCGCCGCCTTGCAGATGAACCACGATATCGGATTGTCGGCGGCGCAGTTCGGGCTGGGCGGCGGCCTGTTCTACGTGTCCTACGTGCTGTGCGAAGTGCCGAGCAACCTCGCTATGGAGCGATTCGGCGCCCGGATCTGGATTGCCCGGATCATGATCACCTGGGGGCTGGTATCGGCGGCCATGGCCTTCGTCGTCGGACCTGCCTCGTTCTACGCGGTGCGCTTGCTGCTCGGTGCGGCCGAGGCGGGCTTCTTTCCCGGGGTGATCCTGTACCTCACCTACTGGTTCCCCCGAGCCTATCGGGGGCGGATCGTGGCCGTGTTCATGGTGGCGATCCCGATCTCGAGCTTCCTCGGCTCGCCGATCTCGGCGTCGATCCTCAACACCGACGGGATGCTCGGCTTCCGCGGCTGGCAATGGCTGTTCATCCTGGAGGCGTTGCCCGCCGTGCTGCTCGGCGTCATCGCCTTCGCGGTCCTGCCCGACGGGCCCGGCCGGGCGCGCTGGCTGACCCCGCAGCAGAGCGCGTGGCTCCAAGACCGGCTTGCCGCCGAGCGCACCTCCATGGTCGCGGGCGAGGCGGCGCCAGCCCGCCATCTCTCGGTCTGGCAGGTGATGCGTAACCGCTACGTGCTCGCCGCCTCACTGATCTACGCAGGCGCCTCGGGCGCCAGCCAATGCCTGTCACTCTGGCAGCCGCAGATCATCAAGTCGTTCGGGCTAACGAACCTGGAGACTGGACTACTGAATTCCATTCCGTTCGGCATCGCCTCGGTGCTGATGATCCTATGGGGCCGCTCGTCGGATCGGAGGCGCGAGCGTGTCTGGCACACTGCGCTGCCGCTCGGTCTGCTGGCGTTAAGCCTCGCGGCTTCGATCGCCACCACGCAGTTGCTGCCAACGATCCTGATCCTGTGCCTGGCCGTCACCGCGACCTACATGGTGAAGGGACCGTTCTGGGCGCTGTCGACCGAATGGCTGTCGGCAGGCGCTGCGGCGGCCGGTATCGCGCAGATCAACGCCATCGGGAATATCGGCGGGTTCGTCGGGACCTACCTGCTTGGCGTCATCAAGGACGCCACCGGCAGCTACCCGCTCGGCCTGTTGCCGCTCGTTGCGCTCTCGGGCGCCGGCTGTCTGCTGGTGATCGGGCTCGGGCGTGGTCGCGCTCAGAGCGCTGAGGCGGCTAGGGCTTGAGCCAGCCGCCGATTCGCGGGTCGAGCACGCTCTCGCGACGGGTTCATGACTTGCGCATACACACTTCGACCGCGGCCCAGGCCTTCTGACCGGCGCGTTGCCCGTCTAGCCCATAGATTTCTTCTGTTTGGCGGCAATTTGCAGGGCGGCCGGTATAGATGGTGGATCGAGACACAGGACCAGTGTCGCCAATTTTTCCCGACGTTAATGAGCTTTCAGCGCGCTCTTTCGATCGTTATAAATACTATCTGCGAGGAATTGTTGTAGGTCTCCATGTGCGCCGCTAGACGGCAGAGCACATTGACAAGCCAACGCTACGGTGTGCCTATTGCAAAGCTTGGAGTATGACGGTCCGAGCCTTTACTTCCTCGGCCACGATAGCCTTCGGAAGATGATCGCATGATGACCGTGCGCCATGCATTGGATGCCGATAATTTCACAATTGTGTTGCGCAGATTATTGCGGCTGACAGTACATATTAATTTTTGACCTGCGTATATTGATGCATGTGTAACGTGTTCTGATTTCAAACCGGGACGCGCCAGCTGATGTGGCCGGCGATGTCTTCGGGTAAAATACAACTTCGAACGCGCAGTGCTTGAAACCGGGAAGGAGATATCCGCCGCTCGTTTTTTGCGAAACCAGCACAATAACAAAATGTTCAAACATCGTCGTTTCGCCGATTGGACAAATCAATCTACGTCGAGGTGTGATCATCATGTGGCATGGCCTTAGGCCAATCATCCGGAGCCGGTAACATGTTCGCTGTCAGTCCTGTAGGGCCGTCCTCCGTTGCTGCCTCGACGCCCTTACAGGCGCATTCTGCGGAGCGCGTGGCATCGGTGATCGCGAGTGCGCTGCCCGTGCCGGTGGCGCTGGATCCGCGGCCGACCTACGCGCTTTCGACACAGACGGCTGATGCCGTCCTGTCCCTTCTCCAAGCGAGAGCCCCGGGGCAGGATACGGCTGCAATAGTTCCGCAGACGTCTGAGCCGCGACAGACCAACGACGCTCAGAATGCCGTTGAAACTGCGCGCGACGGATATGCTCGTTCCGATATGGAAGCCGGCAGTGCGTCTGCGAACCCAGCGCATCCGGTTGCCGGTAGCGATACGCCGGCCTTGGCGGACCCGAACGCAGTCGAGCGCAGGGCGGTTCGCCAAGCGGAAGAGGCCGCGCGATGGGATGCCCATCTCGATAGCATCATCCAAGTGGACACGAACCTCGTGAGCGCGATCACCTTCTACCTGCTGTGCAACGATTCGCACTATAAGGACTTCAAGACCGAGCATCCGGGCTTGGATATCCACTGGATCAATGTCGATAACAAGAAGATCGTGTCGGTTTGGCCCAAAATCACGGACCAGTGGTTCCCGCCGCGGTGATCCGGGGCAGAGATATCGGCCTGCGCGTTCAGTCCGTCTGCGCTCGGCTGAGCGGCGGGCGGGCGGCGAGTCCGACCGGTTCTGACGCTTCACAGAACTGGCAGCAGGGTCCGGATTATGGGCCGCGAAGGCGCGGGTGAGCGGCGAGGCGTGTCGCTCATCGAGCCGGACCACGAGACCGATCTTCGGCAGGGGCGGTAAGCCGGCGGTGCGCGAGAGGACGCGCAAATCGCCGGGTACGGCGGCCCGGGTGAGCACCGCGATTGCCTGCCCGGACCGCACCACAGCGAGAAGGCCCGAAAGGCTGCCGCTCGCATAGGCGATCCGGTAGCTGCGCCCGGCCTGAGACAGGGCCGCGAGCGCCGCGCGATGGTCGAGCGTATCCGGGTCGCCGAGCGCGAGGTGGAGCGGGTCCGGCCAGTCGGTCGCGCCATCGTTGGCACCGACCCAGACGAGCGCCTCGCGGCGCAGGATCGCCCGCTCGGCATCGAGGGGGACCGAGATCAGCGCCAGATCGAGGCCGCCCCGCTCGTACTGGCTCACGAGCCGGGGCGTCGCGGCGCAGACGACTTCGATCACCACGGCCGGGTGAAGCTGGGCGAAGCTGCGCAGCAGCGCCGGCAGGAAGGCGTCAGCGTAATCGTCCGGACAGCCGAAGCGCAGCGTCCCGTCCAGGCGACCACCGGTGAGTTCTGCCAGGGCGTCGTCGTGCGAGGCCAAAATCCGACGCGCATGGACCAGAAGGCGCTCGCCATGGACCGTCAGGACCACACCGCGACCGGTCCGGCTCAGCAGCGGATGGCCCACGATGTCCTCCAGGCGCTTCATCTGCATGCTGAGCGCGGCTTGGCTGCGTCCGACCCGTTCCGCGGCCCGACATAGAGCGCCGGTCTCGGCGACGTGGGCGAAGCTGCGCAACAGGTCGATGTCCAGGCTCGCAGCCATCAGGATTCCTGAAGCCTCGGTTCAGATCTATAAGCTACCGTGAGGGAGCTCCCGTCCCTAGCATGGCCTGGCTTTCAAAGGATCGGAGCAAGCCATGTCCCGAAACGCAGACCCCGATCTCTGGATCCGGGCGCGCCGGCATCTCGTGCGTTACGGGGGGACCTTCGCGCCACTGATCATCGAGCGCGCGCAGGGCAGCTTCGTCTACGATGCCGACGGTTGCGCCATCCTCGACTTCACCTCCGGCCAGATGAGCGCCATTCTGGGCCACGGCCATCCTGAGATCGCCGCCGTGGTGGCCGATCACGCAGCGCATCTCGACCACCTGTTCAGCGGCATGCTCACCCGCCCGGTGGTCGATCTTGCCACGGAACTCGCCCGCCTCGCGCCGGGCAGCCTGGAGCGCGCGATGCTGCTCACCACCGGCGGCGAGGCCAACGAGGCGGCTTTGCGCATGGCCAAGCTGGCCACCGGTGGCTGGGAGGTGGTGAGCTTCGCCCAGTCCTGGCACGGCATGACCGCGGGCGCCGCCGCGGCGACCTACAGCGCCGGACGCAAGGGCTACGGCCCGGCCGCGGTCGGATCCTTCGCGATCCCGGCTCCGAATGCCTACCGCCCGACCTTCGAGAGGGACGGCGCCGCGGATTGGCAGGCCGAGCTGGACTACGCCTTCGCTCTGATCGACCAGCAATCCACCGGCAATCTCGCGGCCTTCCTGGCCGAACCGATCCTCAGCTCGGGCGGCATCATCGACTTGCCTCTCGGCTATCTGGCGGCCCTCAAGCGCAAATGCGTCGAGCGGGGCATGCTTCTCATCCTCGACGAGGCCCAGACCGGCATCGGCCGCACCGGCCTGATGTTCGCCTGCGAGCGCGACGGCGTGGTGCCGGACATCCTCACCCTGTCGAAGACGCTGGGGGCCGGCCTGCCGCTCGCGGCCCTCGTCACCACGGCCGAGATCGAGGAACGCTGCCACGAGCGCGGCTTCCTGTTCTACACCACCCACGTCTCCGACCCGCTTCCGGCGGCGGTGGGCCTGAAGGTGCTGGAGATCGTCCAGCGGGACGGTCTCGCTGCTCGGGCCGCGGAAGCCGGCGACAGGCTATCGGCGCGCCTGCGAGCGTTGCAGCAGCGCTTCGCCTGCATCGGCGACCTGCGCGGGCGCGGGCTGCTGCAAGGAATGGAAATCGTGGCGGATCGTGGGACCAAGGTCCCGGCGCCGGAACTCGGGGATGCGATCACCCGGCGCTGCCTGGAGTGCGGCCTCAGCATGAACATCGTTCAGCTGCCCGGCATGGGCGGCGTGTTCCGCATCGCCCCGCCGCTGACCGTGTCGGATGCGGAAATCGATCAGGGCGTCGACATCCTTGAGCGTGCCCTCGAAGCCTCGGTGTAGTGCGCCCAAGACCGGGATACCAAAGGGCAAGTCCTTTGGCGGTGTTCGGGGCAAGACTTCAGGGCTTGGCCCACGAGAGACCTGGGCTCTGCCGGGGACCCGCAGAAGGTCGGAGACCTTTTGAAACCGGGGCGGTCGTGATCAGTCCTGGAAACAATGCCTCAGGCGGCCTCGATCTCTTCGCTGACCATCAGCCATTCCTCCTCGGCGGCGGCCAGCGCGCTTGCCGCGTCCGCGCGCATCTTGGCGATCTCGCCGGCCTTCGCGGCATTCTCCCGGAAGGCCGAACCATCCTCCAGCGCCGCGTCGATCTTCTGGATCGCCGCGGTGAGCTTGGCCATGCGGGCCTCGATCCCGTCGAGCTTCTTCCGCAACGGGGCAAGGGCGGCTCGGCGCTCGACGCCGGCCCGGCGGGCCTCGGCCTTCTGGCCGCCCGCCGGCTCCGCGTCGCGCGTCTCCTCGCGCTCCGGTCCGGACAGGACGAAGCGACGGTAATCGTCCATATCGCCGTCGAAGGTCTTCACCGTGCCGTCGGCCACCAGCCATAGCCGATCGGCGCAGGCCTCGACGAGAAAGCGGTCGTGGCTCACCAAGATGACGGCGCCCTCGTAGTCGTTGATCGCCTCGACCAGGGCCTGGCGGCTCTCGATATCGAGATGGTTGGTGGGCTCGTCGAGGATCAGCAGGTGCGGGCCGTGGAAGGCTGCGAGCCCCATCAGCAGCCGCGCCTTCTCGCCGCCGGAGAGCTTTTCCACCGGCGTGTCGGCCTTGTTGGCGCCGAAGCCGAGCCGGGCGGTGGCCGAGCGCACCTTCGCCTCCGGCACGTCCGGCATCAGCGTGCGCACATGCGCGTAGGCGCTCTCGGCCGGGCGCAGCTCGTCGAGCTGATGCTGGGCGAAATACGCCACCTCCATCTTGGACGAGCGCCGCATTTCCCCGGCGATCGGCCCCATCCGGCCGCCGATCAGCTTGCAGAAGGTCGACTTGCCGTTACCGTTGGCGCCGAGCAGAGCGACGCGGTCGTCGGGCGCGAGATTCAGGTCGAGCCCGCTGAGTACGACCCGGTCGCCGTAGCCGGCCTTGACCCGTTCCATCGCGACGATCGGCGGCGACAGCGGCTTCTCCGGGCTCGGCAGATGGATGACCGGCACGTCGTCCTCGATCAGGGCCGCGATCGGCTCCATCTTGGCGAGCCGTTTCACCCGGGACTGGGCTTGGCGGGCCTTGGTCGCCTTCGCCTTGAACCGGTCGATGAAGCTCTGAAGATGCGCTCGTTCGGCATCCTGCTTCACTTTCGCCTTAGCGAGCAGCATGCGCTTTTCGGAGAGTTGCTTGGCAAAGCTCGTATAGCCGCCGCGATAGATCGTCAGCTTGCCGCGGTCGAGGTGCAGGATGTGATCGACGCTGGTGTCCAGCAGGTCGCGGTCGTGGCTGATGATGATCGCAGTGCGTGGGTAGCGCTCGAGATAATCGTAGAGCCAGAGCGTGCCCTCGATATCGAGGTAGTTGGTCGGCTCGTCGAGGAGCAAGAGGTCGGGCTCGGAGAACAGCACGGCGGCGAGGGCCACGCGCATCCGCCAGCCACCGGAGAAGTCCGAGCAGGGACGTGCCTGCGCGGCCGCGTCGAAGCCCAGCCCGTGCAGGATCGCGGCGGCGCGCGCGGGCGCCGAATGCGCGCCGATATCGACCAACCGGGTCTCGATCTCGGCCCGACGCAGACCGTCGGCATGCTCGGCTTCCGCCATCAGCCGGGATCGCTCGGTGTCGGCGGCGAGCACCACCGCGTGCAGAGTCTCCGGGCCGGCCGGGGCTTCCTGGGCGACCGCGCCGATCCGCATGCCCTTGGGCAGCGACACTGATTTCGCGTCCACCGACAGATCGCCGAGGATCGCCTTGAACAGCGTCGTCTTGCCGGCGCCGTTGCGCCCGACAAGCCCCACCCGCGCCCCTTCCGGAATCGAGAAATTCGCAGCATCGAGGATCAGGCGGTCGCCGATGCGATAGGTGAGGTCATGGACGCGCAGCATGGCGGCGTTCTGGCCGTCCGAGCCCGGGGAGGCAAGCGCCCTATCAGCGCTGTCGTCTGCCGCCGGGCTGAGCAAGCAGTCGCATTGGCGGAAACTTTATTGTGGTGCTGAAATCCGAAAACGTCGGAGGTCCCTTTAACGGAATCGCATCACTCTCGGACGAATATGGGACATTCATCGGTGCTCATGCCGTAGACATTGAGCCGCTCGATCAGCGGCGGTTGACCGGAAGCCTGGCTTTTCCGGTTGCGGTGCGGGGCGGTGAAGGCCGGTCCGCTGATTGGTACGCCCGTCGGAAGGCGTGTGGTGGGAGAGGCGTTTTGGGTCGCACCGTGATCCTGACCGATGATCTCGGCCGTGGAGAGCGCCTGGTGCGCAATCTCGGCGGGGGTCCGGGCCTCGTCGTCCACGATCTCTACGGCGACGCAGAGCCGCCGACGGGCGCCACGCTGGTCATCAGCGACGTGAGCGCGCTGACATCGGATGCCGTCCTCCGGCTGCGCCGGGCGCTCGCCGTCGCGCGCGACAGGGCCACGCCGTTCCTCGCGCTGATTCATGGCAATCTCGGGCGCGGCGAGATCCAGGCGACCGCCCTTGGGGCCACCCGGAGCCTTCCCGCCTCGGCGGCAAACACGCTGCTCGCCAACACGATCTCCGCCCTCAGCAAGGCCGGATCAGAGCTCGGGGACGGTGGTGACCTGCGGCGCTGCGCCGAGGAGGCGCGGTCCGCCTTCGCGGCGATCTTCCGCGGCGACACGGCGCCGCCTGCCGCGCTTGTCGATGCCGGCACCACCATCGTCAACCGGGCAATCCGGGAAACGAAGGTCCGCGACTGGTTGAACATCGTCGCTGGCTTCGACGATGTGACGCACCGGCATTGCCTGACGGTCGCCGGCTTGGCCGCAGCCTTCGCCCAGAGCCTGGGTCTGAACGAGGCCGACGCTCATCACCTGACCAAGGGCGCGTTGCTGCACGACATCGGCAAGGCGCGGATCCCCTTGGCTATCCTGAACAAACCGGCGCCGCTGACCCCGAATGAGCGGATCGAGATGGATCGGCATCCGGCGATTGGCCATGCCATGCTGATCGACGGGAGCTACGACGCCGGGACGCTCGCAGCCGTCCGCTCGCATCACGAATATCTCGACGGGTCGGGCTATCCTGACGGGCTGCGGACTTCCGAGATTCCGGATCTCGTCCGCCTGATCACGATCTGCGATATTTTCGCGGCGCTCATCGAAACCCGCCCTTACAAGGCTCCGAAGTCGATCCGGGAAGCCTACGCAATCCTGACGGCGATGGGCCCGAAGCTCGATGGCGATCTCGTCCGGGCCTTCCGCCAAGTCGCCGTGGCCAGCGAACAGCCGGCCCAGAGGATGACGGCCTAAGCCAATAGCCGTTCAGACCAGCTCCCAGGCGTTGGTCTGGCCCAGCAGCGACCCGACCAAGGCGTGGTTCAACTCGTGCCCGGTATGAAAGGCGGCGACCCGGCCCTCCACGGGATGGCCAGCCAGCATCAAGTCGCCAATGAGGTCGAGGACGCGGTGACGGACCGGCTCGGCCGGGACGTGCATCCCGCCGACCACACGGCCGCGCATCAGGAGCGCCGCCGTGCGCGGTGAGACGCCCTGCAGGAAGTCCCGTCCCGTTGCATAGCCATAGGCGCGGCCGGCCATGGCCCGAAAGTATCGGCCGAAGCTGCGTGACGGCGCGATCTCGCGCACGAAGCTGTCCGGCGTGATCGGGCCGGACCAGTCCATCGAGCCGAAATGCGCCAGCGCGATATGGCCCGTGACGTAAAGGCCCGCGCCTGGCTCGATCTGGATGCGGCGGCGCCCATCCTCGACCGCCACCGTCCGGCGCATCCGGATGACCCGGCAGGGGAAGGGCTGCTCGGCCCGGCCGACGCCCCGGATGGCCTCGCACCAGGGCAGCGCGCTGCCGTCGAAGATCGGCAATTCGTCCGCGTCGATCTCGGCCAGCACGTTGTCGATGCGCAGCGCGTGCAGGGATGCCATCAGATGCTCGATGGTGCGCACCAGCGCACCGTCGCGCCGGATTGCCGCCGAGAGAGGCTGCGATTCCCGATACTGCCACAAGGCGGGCACGTCGATCGTGCGGCCAGTCTTCAGGCGTCGCCGAAAGACGATCCCGTGCCCTGCGGGCGCCGGGTAGACTCGGACGGTGGCATAGCGGCCCGAATGCAAGCTGTGGCCGGACCGCTCGAACGCATCGGCCAATGTCGCCTGACACCGGCCGATCGGCATGACCGGGCCGGACGTGAAATCTGCAAGCTCGAACTCTTGGTGCATCGGGATCGTCGGGCGCCATGGCGCGGGAAATTATCCCTCCTCACCGATTCCCGCTAATAAACTCCTGTTCAACCAAGCGCGGCTTGACCGGCCAGCGCGCGGCCGTCACGATCACATTTGCCTCATCGATCGAGCGCGGCCATGTCGGCGCGCGGCTCCGAGATGCGGGCAGCTCCCGTCCCAAGTGTTGCTGGCCCAGGGTTGCTGGTCGGCCCCGTCAGGGCAGGGACGGAGGCCGGGGCCGAAGGGACAGGATCGATGGCGCGGTTGGGGACCATACCCTTCTTCAAGGATCCGGGCATCGAGCTCGGTCCGTTCGAGACCCGTTGCCATTGGCGCCGCTTCGACGAGAACGAGGTGCTGGTCGATTTCGACGACATCTCCACGGACGTCTACTTCATCGCCACGGGCGAGGTCCGCATCCTGAACCGGACCCAGTCCGGCAAGGAGGTGATCCTCGGTGAGATGCGCGGCGGCGCCTTCTTCGGCGAGCTCGCCGCCATCGACGGTATCGGCCGCTCGGCCAACGTCACGGCGCTGACCCGCGGCGAGGTCTGCGTGGTACCGGCCGCCGTGTTCCGCCAGATGGTGTTCGCCTCCGAAGCCATCGCCGACCGGCTGTTCCGTCTGCTGGCCAAGCGGGTGCGCGAACTCAACACCCGGCTCATGGAGCACGCGCTCCTCGACCTGAAGCACCGGCTCTATGCCGAGTTGCTGCGCCTCTCGGTTCCGCGGTCGGGCACGTCGGGGGAGCGGGTCGTGTCGCCGCCGCCCTACCATCATGTGCTGGCCGCCCGGATCGGCTGCCGCCGCGAACAGGTCACCCGCGAGTTCACCGCCATGGCCGCCGAGGGGCTGGTCGACCGCACCCGCGGCGCCCTGGTCCTGCGCCGGCCGGACCTGCTCGAGGCGCGCGTGGCCGAGGCATTGCGCGAGGATTCCTGACGCCTTGGCGGATGCACCCGCGCTGCGCCTGCGGCTGGAGGATCTGACCAAACGCTTCGGCACACACGTCGCCGTCGATGCGGTCAACCTCGACTTGGACCCCGGGGAGTTCTTCTGCCTGCTCGGGCCGTCCGGCTGCGGGAAAAGCACGCTGCTGCGCATGATCGCGGGCTTCGAGACCCCGAGTTCGGGCCGTGTCCGCCTCGGTGACCAGGACCTGATTGCCCTGCCGCCCCATCGGCGGCCGGTGAACATGATGTTCCAGTCCTACGCCCTGTTCCCGCATATGAGCGTGGCCAGGAATGTCGGTTACGGCCTCGCGGGACTGGGCCGGACCGTCGCCACCGCCCGGGTGTCGGAGTTGCTGCGTCTCGTCCAGCTTGACGGCTTCGCCGATCGCCGGCCGGAGTCCCTTTCCGGTGGCCAGCGGCAGCGGGTCGCTCTGGCCCGCGCGCTCGCCCGCGAGCCGAAGCTGCTCCTGCTGGACGAACCCCTCGGCGCCCTCGATCGCGGCCTGCGCGAGGAGACCCAGGCCGAGTTGCGGGCCGTGCAGCGCCGCCTCGGAACCGCCTTCGTGGTGGTGACCCACGATCCGGAGGAAGCGATGATGCTGGCCGACCGGATCGGCGTCATGGAAGGCGGTCGGCTCGCTCAGGTCGGACCGGCCTCCGAGCTGTATCGCCGCCCGGTCAACCGGTTCGTGGCTGGCCTGCTCGGTGATGTGAACCTCATCCCCGGCCGGCTCGGCCCTGCAGCGGCGGGCGACAGCCGCGCGGTGCAGACCCCGCACGGGCCTGTCCGTGCATCTGCGACCGCGCTGTCGGAGGGCGCTTCAGTGGTCGTCGCGGTGCGCCCGGAAAACCTGATCGTCGGCACCGAAGGTCTGCCGGTGACGATCGCCGACGCGACCTATTTGGGCGACCGCCTGCGCCGGACGCTGCGCCTTCCCGATGGAACGTTGCTGCGATCGAGCGGCCGGCCGGACGACGCTGGCGATCCGATAGGCACGGAAACCCGCGCCTGTTTCGCCAGCGCCGATGCCGTGATCCTGCCGGCATGACCCGGCCTCGGATCACGCTTGCCGGTACGGTCGGCCTCCGCGGATGGCGGCCATGAGAGCCGGAATTCCATGGCGCCTGTTCGACCGGCTGGTGCGCCTGCCGCCGCTTCTCTGGCTGGCGGCCTTCTTCCTGCTGCCCTTCGCGATCACTCTGAAGATCAGCCTGTCCGAGCCGGCCACGGCGATCCCGCCCTACCTACCGGTTCTCGATTGGCAGGGCGGCCTCGACGGCTGGTCGGCCTTTCTCGAAGCCCTGAACTTCGACAACTACGCGACGCTCGCCGCGGACGCGCTCTATCGCGACGCCGCCCTCGGCTCGCTGGCCTACGCGGCAGTCGCGAGCCTGATCCTCGTCGCGGTCGGTACGCCGCTCGCCTACGCGCTGGCCCGGGCTCCGTCGCATCGGCAGCCCCTCCTCGTCGCGCTGGTGGTGGTGCCGTTCTGGACGAGTTTCCTGATCCGGATCTACGCGTGGATCGCGATCCTCAAGCCCGAGGGCCTGCTGAATCTGATCCTGCTGCGGCTCGGCCTGGTCTCGCAGCCGCTGATCATCCTGAACACCGACGTCGCGGTGATCGTCGGGCTGGTCTACGCCTACTTGCCGTTCATGGTCCTCCCGCTTTACGCGGTGATGAACCGCCTCGACCCAGCCCTGCGCGAGGCGGCGGCGGATCTCGGCGCTTCGCCGATCCGCGTCTTTTGGACGGTGACCCTGCCGCTGAGCCTGCCCGGGATCGCGGCCGGCGCCGGTCTCTGCTTCATCCCGATGGTGGGCGAGTTCGTCATCCCGGACTTGCTCGGCGGGTCAGAGACCCTGATGCTCGGCCGGGTGCTGTGGAGCGAGTTCTTCTCGAACCGCGACTGGCCGCTCGCCTCGGCGGTGGCGGTGTTGATCCTCGCGATCATCATCGGCCCGGTGGTGCTGTTCCGCGACAGCTTGCGCTCCGGCGAGGAGGGCCGCCCGTGACCTGGGTGACCCGCACCGCCCTCGTGTTCGGGCTCGCCTTTCTCTACGCGCCGATCCTGGTGCTGATCGCCTACTCGTTCAACGCCTCATCCCTGGTGACCGTCTGGGGCGGCTTCTCCACGAAGTGGTACAGTGCGCTTCTGGCCGACGCCCCCTTGATGGCGGCGGCCTGGGTCTCGCTGCAGGTGGCGCTGCTCGCAAGCCTGATCGCCACGCTTCTCGGAACCCTCGCAGCCCTCGCCCTGGAGCGCCACGGCCGCTTCCGAGGGCGGGCGCTGTTCACCGGTTTGATCTTCGGGCCGATGGTGATGCCGGAGGTCATGATCGGCCTATCGCTGTTGCTGATGTTCATCGGCATCGGCGTCGACCGGGGAATCGCGACCCTGGTGATCGCGCATGCAACCTTCTGCACCGGCTTCGTGGCCGTCGTGGTGGCGGCGCGCCTGCGCGGGCTGGATCAGGGTCTCGAGGAGGCGGCCGCCGATCTCGGCGCCGGGCCGTTGCGGGTGTTCCTCACCATCACGCTGCCGTTGCTCGCCCCCGCGGTTCTCGCCGGGGCCCTCCTCGCCTTCACGCTCTCGCTCGACGACCTCGTGATTGCGAGCTTCGTCTCGGGCCCAGGCTCGACCACCCTGCCGATGCGGCTTTACGGCCAGGTCCGGCTCGGGGTGAATCCCGAGATCAACGCCGCCTCGACGCTGCTCGTCGTGCTGGTCAGCGCCTTCGTGCTCCTGGCCTCGTGGCTCACCGTCCGGCGCTCGCAGGCCTGACGCGATCATCATCCGGCCGCGCGCCGAACGCGTCGCGCGAGAGGTGCGCTCGCGCACGCAGCCAAGCTTTCAGCGACCATACTCTCGCGGTGAGCCCGCTGCGCCAAGCAGCGAATCCATGAGGGACCTCGTCATGATTCGCGCTCTGACATTGCTACCCGTTGCTTCGCTCCTCCTCGTTTCAGCAGCCGACGCCCGCTCGGCCCGCGTCCACCCGAAGCCGCTGCCCGATCCCGCCGTCAAGGCTCGGGAAACGGTGGTGAAGGATTTCGATGCCCGGATGAGCCGGCTCGATGCGTTGATGGGCCTGACGCCGAAGGCGTCGGCAAGATCGCGTTCGGCGGAGGCCGGTCGCTGAAGTCGACGCCTTGAGGGGTGATCAGCGGCCGAGGCCACCGGCCTCCTCGACGAAGCGGGCGACATCATCGGCCCCATCGCCGCCTCGCAAGGACGCGAAGACGTAGGGCCGCGTGCCGCGCATGCGCTTGGTGTCGGCCTCCATCACCGAGAGGTCGGCCCCAACGAGCGGCGCCAGATCGGTCTTGTTGACGATCAGGAGATCGGACCGTGTGATGCCCGGGCCACCCTTGCGCGGGATCTTCTCGCCGCCGGCCACGTCGATGACGTAGAGTGTGATATCGGCGAGTTCCGGCGAGAACGTTGCCGCCAGGTTGTCGCCGCCCGATTCGATCAGCACCAGATCGAGCTTCGGAAAGCGCCGGCTCATCTCGGCCACTGCGGCGAGGTTGATCGAGGCATCCTCGCGGATCGCTGTATGCGGACAGCCGCCGGTCTCGACGCCGAGAATACGGTCCTCCGGCAGGGCCCCGGCCACGGTCAGGATCCGGGCATCCTCCTTGGTGTAGATGTCGTTGGTGATCGCGCAGATCTCGTAGCGGTCGCGGAAACGCTTGCAGAGCTGCTCCATCAATGCCGTCTTGCCGGAGCCCACCGGGCCGCCGATACCGACGCGGAGAGGGCCGTTCGCGGATGTCATGCTGCGTCCTCAGGATCGGAAGATGCGGGAATATTGCGTCTCGTGCCGGAACGAGCCGAGATCGAGGCGGAACGTGGCGGATCCGATCGCGTCGAGATCCGCCGTTCGGGCCGCCTCGGCGAGTCGGACGATTCGCGGTGTCAGGGACGCGATCACCCGCGTGCCCGCGGCCTGCCCGACCGGGGCCGCCCGCAGCGCCGCGGAAACGAGATTCTGGATGAAGGCCAGGCCGTAAGCGGCCAGCAGGGACGGCAACGCCATCCCATGGGCGCCCGCCGCCGCACCGACCGCCACCGGATAGGCCACCGCGCCCGGGAGATGCCCGTCCAGAGCCGTCAGGGCTTCGCAGGGCCAGGCGCCCAGGGTGGCGTCGAGGAAGCTGCGGCCCTGCTGGCTGGTTTCCAGATGTAGCTCGCGCGACGGCGCAAGGGCCAAAGCAAGATCGTTGATCTCGACGATCCTCTCCGGTTCAGCCGAGGATGCCGCCCGATGGGCATGGGCTGCCAGGATTAGGTCGTTGTGCAGGGTGCCGTGCTCGCAGACATCGGCCAGCCAGTCGGTAAGGCTTGCCTCATCACGCACGTCACCGATCTCGGCCGCCCATTCCAGCCCGTGCGAATAGGCATAGGCGCCTATCGGATAGCCCGGTGACAACCACGCCATCAGGCGCAATGCATCCAGGCCCTCAGCCATCGGCGTGGTGGTGATGATGCCCACCATGCGGGTGATCATGGCCGTGGGCATGACCGCCGGAATAGGCGCCGCCCTCCGGCCGGAACGGACGGTCCACCGGTTCGGCGGTGCCGCCCAGGCCCCGGACCATGTCGGCCAGGACATGGTCGTAGGCAATCCAGACCGCCTCCATACCGATCTCGGCTGGAATATGCCGGTTGCCGATATGCCAGATCAGCCGTTTGAGGGCCTGATCGCTCACGGCGCGTATCTCGAGGAGCCGCTCCGGTGCCGCCTCGACCCAGACGAGGCGGCCATCCTCCAGCACAAGCGCGTCGCCGTCCTCCAGCACGGCCGCCCCCGGCAGATCGAGCAGAAACGCCAATCCCCCGGCGCCGCGCATGGCGACGCGGCGGCGATGGCGCGCGCCGGAATCGAGCACGACCCGGTCGACGATCTCGCCGCCGGACAGATGCTCACGGCGGAGGATGCGAGTGGCGCGGATCATGATCTCACCGCCGATCCATCGAGGCGGACCCCCTCGGCGGAAATCCTTCGTCCAGTGCCGGCTCAATCATGAGCCGCCCGTGATTGGGGACGTTCACGTCAGACTGCCCAGGGATCGTTCAAAACAAAAAATAGCGCTGCGCCATCGGCAGCACCTCGGCGGGCTCGCAGACCAGGAGTTCGCCGTCGGCCCGCACGTCGTAGGTTTCCGGATCGACCTCGATCACCGGCGTCGCGTCATTCAGCACCATGTCCTTCTTGGAGATACCGCCGCGAACGTTCTCCACCGGGACCAGCTGCTTCTGCACCCCGAGCCGCTCCCGCAACCCGTCCTCCACCGCCGCCCGGGAGACGAAGGTGAGGGCCGTCGCGTAAGGCACGCGGCCGTAGGCGCCGAACATCGGACGGTAATGGACCGGCTGCGGCGTCGGGATCGAGGCGTTCGGATCGCCCATCGGCGCGGCCGCGATGCAGCCGCCCTTCAGCACCAGATCCGGCTTCACACCGAAGAAGGCGGGAGTCCAGAGCACCAAATCGGCGAGCTTGCCCGGCTCCACGGAGCCGATATGCTTCGACACGCCGTGCGCGATGGCCGGGTTGATCGTGTACTTGGCGACGTAGCGCCGGGCGCGCAGGTTGTCGGTGCCGGAGGCGTCGCCCGCAAGCGCGCCACGCTGGCGCTTCATCTTGTCGGCGGTCTGCCACGTGCGGATCACCACCTCGCCGACCCGGCCCATGGCCTGGCTGTCCGACGACATCATGGAGAGCGCACCGATATCGTGCAGGATGTCCTCGGCCGCGATCGTCTCGCGGCGGATCCGGCTCTCCGCGAAGGCAAGGTCCTCGGGAATCGACGGATCGAGGTGGTGGCAGACCATGAGCATGTCGAGATGCTCGTCGATCGTGTTCTTCGTGTAGGGCCGGGTCGGGTTGGTCGACGACGGGAGGACGTTCGGCAGCCCGGCGACCTTGATGATGTCCGGCGCGTGACCGCCACCCGCGCCCTCCGTATGGAAGGCATGGATGGTGCGCCCTTTGAAGGCCGCGATCGTGTCCTCGACAAAGCCCGACTCGTTCAATGTGTCGGTGTGGATCATGACCTGGATGTCGTGGGCGTCCGCCACCGACAGGCAGGTGTCGATCGCCGCGGGCGTCGTGCCCCAATCCTCGTGGAGCTTCAGCGCACAGGCCCCGGCCCGCACCATCTCGACGAGGCTTTCGGGGCGGGAGGCGTTGCCCTTGCCGGCAAAGGCGAGGTTCATCGGGAAGCTGTCGGCGGCCTCGATCATCCGGGCGATGTGCCAGGGGCCGGGGGTGCAGGTGGTCGCGAAGGTGCCATGCGCGGGCCCGGTGCCGCCGCCCAGCATGGTGGTGATGCCCGAGCACAAAGCCTCCTCGATCTGCTGCGGGCAGATGAAGTGGATGTGGCTGTCGAAGCCGCCGGCTGTGAGGATCTTGCCCTCACCGGCGATCACCTCGGTTCCGGGACCCACGATGATGTCGATCCCGGGCTGCACGTCGGGGTTGCCGGCTTTGCCGAGCCTGAAGATCCGTCCGCGCACGATGCCGACATCGCATTTTACGATGCCCCAATGGTCGAGCACCACCGCGTTGGTGATCACCGTATCGACGGCGCCCGCCGCGTTCGTGACCTGGCTCTGGCCCATCCCGTCGCGGATGACCTTGCCGCCACCGAACTTCACCTCCTCGCCGTAGGTGGTGAAATCGCGCTCGACCGTGATCTCAAGGGATGTATCCGCGAGTCGGATACGGTCGCCGGTGGTCGGGCCGAACATGTCGGCATAGGCGGCGCGGGGGAGGGCGGCCGGCTTGGGCATGTTGGCCATCTCAGAGGCTGCCCATCACGTCACCGCGGAAACCATACACGGCGCGTCCGCCCGAGAGTGGCACCAGGACCACCTCCCGAGTCGAACCCGGCTCGAAGCGCACCGCCGTACCCGGCGCGATGTCCAGACGCTGCCCGCGCGCCTTTTCGCGCTCGAAGACGAGACCCGGATTGACCTCGAAGAAATGGTAATGAGAGCCGACCTGAACCGGCCGGTCGCCGGTATTGGCGACCTCGATCACGGTGCGGTCGGCGCCGGCATTGAAGACGATCTCGCCGGGCAGCGTCGAGACCCGGCCGGGCACGTCGGTGGAGGCTGCCCCCCGGATCGGGTGATGCACGGTGACGAGCTTCGTCCCGTCCGGAAAGGTCGCCTCGACCTGAATATCGGGGATCATCTCGGCGATGCCCGGCATCACTTGATCGGCGGTGAGGACGTTCGCCCCCGCTTGCATCAGTTCAGCGACGCTGCGCCCGTCGCGCGCACCCTCCACCACGAAGTCGGTGATCAGCGCCACCGCTTCGGGATGATTGAGCGTGACCCCGCGCGCCAGACGGTTGCGCGCCACCTGCGCCGCCATGGCGATGAGCAGCTTGTCCTTCTCGCGGGGCGTCAGCAGCACGGGATACCTCGTCGTCGCGGCGACGGGAGCAAGGATCATGCGCGCCGCGGGGTCAAGGCTTCCGCTGATCAGTCCGACATCGCCGTAAAGCCAGCAAAGAGGTCTGGAAGCGCCTCACCCCGGATCCGACTGGGCAGGTCGCGGGGATGGATGAACTCATCCCGGAACCACGGGTAGCGACCGGGATCGAAGGACGCGCGCAGCCAATCGATCGCGCGACGCACCCGGCCGATCCGCTCGGCATCCGGATGGTAGGTGAGCCAGATGTCGAGGCCGAAGAGGCCAAGATTGTCCACCGGCACGACCTGTGCCCCGATGGCGGTGGCATAGGTCGGCAACAGACCGATCCCAGCGCCTTTCGCGATGGCCCAGTAATAGGCACTGCTGACATTGATCTTCAGTGTCACCGGGATCTCGGCAGGGAAGCCGGGCAGGTCCCTTGCATAGTCTTCCAGACGGATCGTCTGGCTTGCGGCCTGCACGACGATGCGGTGACGCGTGAGGTCCGCAGGCTTATCCGGCAAGCCATAGAGCTGCTCGTAGCTGCGCGCGGCGTAAGGCATGACGTGCATGCGTCCGAGCTTGACCATCCGCAGGTCCGGGCTGGTCGGTCGCGTGAGCTGGATCGCGACGTCAGCTTCCAGACGCAGAACGTCTGCGGATTCCATGGCGCAGCGCAAGTCGACCGTCAGGCGGGGATTGGCCCGCTGAAACTCCACCAGACGCGGTGCCAGCCAGAATGCGCCGAGTCCTTCGGTGACCGCTATGCGCACCTCACCGATTTCGGCAAACGGGGCGGCTTCACCGGCCAGCATGAGGCCGAACGCGGCCGTTTCCATGCGGGTCGCCGCATCCAGGATCGAGCGCCCTTCTGCGGTGAGGCGGACTCCGTCGACGTGACGAGTGATGAGGGGCGCTCCGATCCGCGCCTCCAGGTCGCCGACCTGGCGTCGGACCGAGTTGATCGAGAGGCCCAGTTTCACCGCCGCCGAGCGGAAGCTCCCGCATCGGTGCAGGGTCAGGAACACCCGAACGCTTTGCCAATCAGGCATCGCGCCGTGGTCGATCTCGACCCGTTCCATCGCCGGAACACCCCTGTTTCAATTCGTGCACATACAACCCGTGCGCTAGATGCGAAGTGCTGCAGCGTCAATCCGTTCCCGAATGACAGGTCATCCGATGACGGTGCACGTCGCCCATTCCCGATTTCAGGCACAGGACCCAACGGGGCTCGGTCTGACATCCCTGCTGCCGCAGCCGCGACACAGTCTCGAGTCGATGCGGGTCGAGCGTGTCGCTCGGCACTTGGTCGTCTTCATGCCGACGCCAGACGACCTCGCCTGCCTCATGGAGGCGGCTCGCGTCGACCTGCCGGACCTCGCTCCCCTTGCTACCGTCCAACGGGTGCTGTCGACCAACCCCGACAGCATCGTGGCAATCGCTCAACGCCACCGCTTCGACGCGGCGGCGCCCCGCGGGGAGGGGTTCGTCGCCTGCCTGATGCTGAACGCGGACGGGCTTGCAGCCCTCAAGGCGCGAACCTTCGACGCGGCCGAGCCGCCAGCGACCATGCTGGCCGCCCAGCACGAGCGTCCGGCGGCGATTTACGTCTGGGCGGTCTATGCCCGCCGTCGCCTCGCCGGCGGAGTCGGCCTCGTCTTCGACCGCCTGTCGAGCCCCCTGTATCACGGCATCGACTTCTACGCCCGGGCAGCGACCCCGGAGGGGGCCGATCTACTCACTGCCCTCGGCTTCACGACGGGCGGCGGGACCAACGGCCGTCTCTATCACTTCGCTCGTGCATCCGTGCCGGAGGCAACGCCCCCTTATGACAGCCACCGCCCCGGCCTCGCCGGCGTCAGCGTAGCGGTCGCGCGCAGCTTCGAGGATCTGGCGCGCGTCATCGCCCTCCGCGCCGCGGTCTACATGGCCGAGCAGGCCTGCCCGTACGAAGAGGAGTTCGACGGCAACGACCTCTCGGCGACGCACCTGATCGGCTATGTCGGCGACGAGCCGGCGGGATGCCTGCGGATCCGGTTCTTCGCCGATTTCGCCAAGATCGAGCGTCTGGCCGTCAGAGCCGAGTACCGCAACACGCGGATGGCCTTCGCGCTGGTCCGGGCCGGGATCGAACTGGCGCGGGTCAAGGGCTATCGCCGACTCTACGGCCACGCGCAGAAGCGCCTCGTCGGATTCTGGAGCCGGTTCGGGTTCCGGGTGTTCGAGGGTGCGCAGGAGCTGGTGTTCTCGGATTTCGACTATGTCGAGATGCTGATGGAGGCGGAGCCGCATCCGGAGGCAATCGGGATCGGCATCGATCCCTACGTGATCATCCGTCCCGAGGGCCGGTGGCACAAGGCCGGCGCCCTCGATCGGTCCCGCGGGCGGGCCGTCACGCGGCCCTCCGTCGACGGGCAGGCCGCGCGGTGACCCGGCACGTGAACCCGGCGCTCTACCGCCGGCCGAGCAGCGTCCCCGTCCTCGTGCTGGTCGACATGCAGCAGGAATACGAGATTGCTGGCCGGCCACTGGCGCTCGCGGGTATCGCCCCCGCCCTGCAGAAATGTCGGCTGGCGCTGGATCACGCCCGGGAGAGCGGCATCCCGGTCGCCTACGTGCGCTGGATCGGAGCGCCACTGTTTCAGGCGGGCACGCGCTTCGCCCGCTGGATCGAAGGCTTCGAGCCGCATGGCTGCGACATGATCTTCGACCGGGATCGGCCCTCTTGCTACGCCAGCCCTGCCTTCGCCGACGCGATGGAGCGCGGTGGCGCGCAACTGGTCATCGCGGGCTTCGCGGGCGAGGCCGCCTGCCTCGCCACGGCGATCGACGGCTTCCATCGGGGCCAGGAAGTGACGTTCCTGTCCGATGCTTCGGCCAGCCATGATCTCGAAGGCATCTCGGCCGACGACATCCATCGCTCGGTGAGCGCCGTCATGCGCGTCTTTGCGGATGTCATGGACACCCAATCCTGGGTTGCGGCGTCGGCGCCCTACAGGCCCACGCCGACCGTTTCCAATCCCGCGGCACGCCAATGACCGGTCCACGCCCGCACGAACGCGACGCGCGCAGACGTGACGAGAACGACATCGATGTAAGACTCGGCCAGCACGCAGTCGGGCTGCTGAAGGCTGCTCGGGACAGCGGCGACACCGCCCTGATCGTGCAGGCCGAAGCCATGGCGATGGCTGTGGGGTTCGCCCTGGCGTCACGTCTGCCCGGCTACGGCGAAAGCGGGGAAAGCTGACGACGCCCAGTCGTCAGACCGCCTCGTCGTCCCCGCCGATCAGGCGCATGGCCCGGAGCCGAGCGGTTCTCTCGTCGCCGGCGCGACGATCCGCCTCCAAGGCGGTCCAGAGCGCGATCAGGTCTGGATTGCGCTGCGGCTCCGTCGGCGGATCAATCTCACGCGCCGTACCGGTGTGATCGAGGGCGTCCATGTCGTGGCATCCCGCGCCTTGAGCTGCGGTCCCGTATCAGCACAGCACTGATGCGGTCCAGCCTCGAAGACAGGCGTTGCCTGTACAACCGGACCGAATCGTCAGGCGGCCCGGGTGTTCAGCTATCGCTCTACAAGCGGATGTTTCCGCGCGGACTCGTGATGCGGTTCCCGTAGCGGTCTGAGCCGCCGGCCCGCTTGCGCAGAGGTGAGAAACATAACGGACACGGAGACGTGGCACCTGTCCGACCCGCCCCGCCGCAGGTCATCCACGCGGAGGGGCGCCCTCAAGCCTTCGTCAGCGTGGCGATGATGGATTCGACGACGTCGATCTGGTGCTGCACCGCCACCAACCGCGGCCCGGCGGCCGCGCCGTCCCCGAGCACGAAGGTGCCTTTCTGCCGGCGTGAGTCGCGCAGCTTCCGCACCGAGGCGACGATGGTCTGCCGCTCCTCTAGGAGGGCGGCGCGCAGCTCGTTCAGGCCGTCCAGTTCCAGCGTCTCGGCCATACGGCGTCCCAATGTCCTGACTTCGTGGCCGGACGCGCCGGCGTTGGACGATGCGCCGACCCGCATCCCAGGGGGCGGGCGCGGCGGCGAACCGATATTCCGGCTCCTCTGCGACGGCTTTCCTTCAAGGGCAACCGCCGCCGCGCCAGGCGGGTCCAGCCCGGATTTCGAGCACCGCGGCTCCAGCTTTGGGCCAGGCGCCCTAATGTCGCCGCGTAGATTGTATGCTAGGGAATGCAATCTACTTCGCTGGCGATCCATGCGGCGCCGCGATCCCGTCGGACGATGGCGACGCGCATCGCGGCCTGATCGCGCAAGGGTCACCCAGGCATGCTGAGCGAGGATGACGGGCAGCGCGACGCGACTCGACCGGACGAGGCTGTCGCGATCCGAGACGGAGGGGGCCCGCGGCCGATGAGGGTGAAGCAGAAGCCGCGGCGATCCCGCGGTCTGGTAACGGCAATCGTGGCCCTGGCCCTCGTAGGCGGTGGGGCCTACGGCTACGTGCGCACGACCCAGCGGCCGGTCACCAAGGCGAAGGCCGCGGCGCCGGTTCCCGTACCGGTGACGGTCGGAATGGTCGAGCAGGGGCCGTTCGCGCTGGTATCGAACGGGCTGGGCACGGTGCAGGCCTACAACACCGTTCAGGTGCGCACCCGGGTGGACGGCGAGATCCACCAGATCGCCTTCCGCGAGGGCCAGAACGTCCGCAAGGGCGATATCCTGGTCCAGATCGACCCACGCCCCTATCAGGCCACCCTCGACCAGGCGAAGGCCAAAAAGGATCAGGACACCGCCAACCTCAACAACGCCAAGGTGGATCTGGTCCGCTACACCGGTCTCGGCGCCTACGCGTCGCGCCAGCAGACCGAGACGCAGACGGCCTTGGTCGCCCAGCTGACTGCGCAGGTGGCCTCCGATCAGGCGGCCATCGACAATGCCACGACACAGCTGAGCTATGCGACAATCCGGGCGCCGATCGACGGCGTCACCGGCTTCCGGCAGGTCGATATCGGCAACATCGTCACCGCCGCGGGCCAGTCGGCGATCGTGACCATCACCCAGGTCGAGCCGATCTTCGTGGTGTTCACGGCGCCCGAGGACCAATTGCCCGCGATCGGCGCTGCCCTGCGGACGGGCGACGTGCCCGTCTCGGCCTGGACCACGGACGGGCTGACCAAGTTGGCCGAGGGCAAGCTCGCCCTGTTCAACAATCAAGTCGATACAGCGACCGGGACGATCCGCCTGAAGGCGGTATTCCAGAATCAGAACCATGCCCTGTGGCCCGGCCTGTCGGTCTCGACCCGGATGCGGGTCGGTACGGTCGCGGCGGCCATGACGGTGCCGGACGATGCGGTTCAGCACGGGCCGGACGGCCTATTCGCCTTCGTGATCGACGAGTCCGGCCACGCACATCAGCGGATGCTGAAGGCGGGACGCTCGGATTCCGGCCGAACGCAGGTTCTGGCCGGCGATCTCAAGCCGGGCGAGCGGGTGATCACCGCCGGGCAGTACAAGGTCCAGGACGGCAGTCTGGTGGCCGATCCGCACGCGGCCCATACGGCGCAGGCCGAGACGGCAACCGCAAGTCCGTCGGGTCCCAGCCGGTCGGCAAAGGCCGATCCGTGATCGGAATCCGCAGCGACAGGGCGGCCCCGATGCTTCGGGAGGGTTTGCGATGAAGGCTGGTATCTCGGCGCCGTTCATTCGCTTTCCAGTGGCGACCACCCTGATCATGGTCGGCATTCTGTTTCTCGGGATGGTGGCCTATCCGCTGCTCGGCGTCGCGCCGTTGCCGCAGGTCGATTTCCCGACGATCCAAGTCACGGCGCAATTGCCCGGTGCCAGCCCCGAGACCATGGCCTCCTCGGTGGCCCAGCCGCTGGAGCGGCAATTCTCGCAGATTCCCGGCGTCGCGCAGATGACCTCGACGAGTTCCCTCGGGATCTCGACGGTCACGGTCCAGTTCGACCTCAATCGCAACATCGACGGTGCGGCCAGCGACATCCAGGCGGCCATCAACGCGGCGAGCGGCCAGCTGCCGAAGAACCTGCCGACCCCGCCGACCTACCGCAAGGTGAACCCGGCCGATTCCCCGATCCTCCTGCTATCGGCCACCTCCGACAGCATGCCGCTGATCGAGGTGGACGACGCGGTGGACGTGCAACTCGCCCAGCGCATCAGCCAGATCTCGGGCGTCGCGCAGGTCTTCATCGGCGGCCAGCAGAAGCCCGCGATCCGGATCCAAGTCGATCCGGCCAAGCTCGTGGCCAAGGGCCTGTCGCTGGAGGATATCCGCACGCCCCTGTCGCTCACCACGGTGAACAACCCGAAGGGCAGCATCGACGGCGCGAGCCACAGCTACACGATCTTCGCCAACGATCAGCTCACCACGGCGCAGAACTGGAACGACGTCATCGTCGCCTATCGCGACGGCGCCCCCCTGAGGGTGCGGGACATCGGCACCGCGGTGGCCGGCCCCGAGGACACCAAGCAGGCCGGCTGGACCAACGGCCAGCGCGGCGTGTTTCTAGTGGTCTTCAAGCAGCCCGGCGCCAACGTCATCGACACGGTGGACAGCATCAAGGCGCAGCTACCGCGCCTGACCGCGACCCTGCCGGCCGGCATCAAGATCGGCATCCTGAGCGACCGGACGCAGACCATCCGCGCCTCGGTGGAGGACGTGCAGTTCACGCTTCTGATCACCATCGTCCTGGTGGTCGCGGTGATCTTCGTGTTCCTGCGCAGTTTCTGGGCGACCGTGATCCCGAGCGTGACCGTGCCGCTCGCCCTGCTCGGCGCCTGCGCGCTGATGTGGCTCGCCGGCTATACCCTCGACAACCTGTCCCTGATGGCGCTGACCATCTCGGTCGGCTTCGTGGTCGACGACGCGATCGTCGTGCTGGAGAACATCAGCCGCTACGTCGAGGAGGGAATGCGGCCCATGGAGGCCGCGTTCAAGGGTGCGGGCGAGATTGGCTTCACCATCGTGTCCATTTCTGTGTCGCTGATCGCCGTGCTGATCCCGCTGCTGCTGATGGGCGGCATCATCGGCCGCCTGTTCCGGGAATTCGCCGTCGTCCTGTCGATGACCATCGCGGTCTCGGCCTTCGTCGCCCTGACGCTGACGCCGATGATGGCGGCGCGCCTGCTCAAGCCCCATGGCACCGGCCACCATGGCAGCCTGTACCGGGCGAGCGAGGCGGTGTTCGATGGGCTGCTGTCGTCCTACGCGAAAGGCCTCGACCTCGCCCTGCGCTTCCGGTTCATCACGCTGCTGACCTTCTTCGCGACGCTCGCGCTGACGATCCATCTGTTCATCGTCATCCCGAAAGGCTTCTTCCCGCAGCAGGATACCGGCTTCATGATCGGCGTCACCGAGGCGGGGCAGGACATCTCGTTCTCGGCGATGAAGACCCTGCAAGAGAAGGTCGGGGCCATCGTCCAGGCCGATCCGGACGTGGCGACGGTCGGCATGTCGCTGGGCGGCAACGGGCAGGCGCTCAATTCGGGGCGCATGTACATCACCCTCAAGCCCCGCGAGGAGCGCGAGGCCGATGCCTTCCAGATCATCGGCCGGCTGCGGCCGAAGCTGGAGCGGGTCGAAGGGATCCGCACCTACATCCAGGCCACGCAGGACGTGCGCACCGGCGGCCGGACCTCCCGGACGCAGTTCGAATACACCCTGCAGGACCCGGATCTCGCCGAGCTGAACACCTGGGCACCCCGCATCCTCGATAAGATGAAGACGCTGCCGGAGCTGCGCGACGTCGCCACCGACCAGCAGAACCGCGGCACCACCCTGACGCTGGCGATCGACCGCGACGCGGCCTCCCGCTACGGCATCACGCCCCAGCTCATCGACGACACGCTCTACGACGCGTTCGGGCAGCGGCAGATCGCCCAGTACTTCACGCAGCTCAACAGCTACCACGTGATCCTGGAAGTGCTCCCAGCCCTGCAGGGCAACGTCGAGAGCCTGGACAAGATCTACATCAAGGCCCCGATCGGCGGCGGGCAGGTGCCGCTGGCGGCCTTCGCGCGCTGGACGACCGACCCGGTGGCGGCGCTGGCGGTCAACCACCAGGGCCAGTTCCCGGCGGTGACGATCAGCTTCAACCTCGGCCCCAACGTCGCGCTGGGCCAGGCGACCGAGGCGATCGGCCAGGCGATGAAGGATCTCCAGGTGCCGCCCACCGTGACCACGGGCTTTCAGGGCACCGCGCAGGCCTTCCAGCAATCGCTCTCGACGGTGCCTCTGCTGATCCTCGCGGCCCTGTTCGTGGTCTACCTGATCCTCGGCATCCTCTACGAGAGCTTCATCCACCCGATCACGATCCTCTCGACCCTGCCCTCGGCCGGCGTCGGTGCGTTGGCCGTGCTGATGTGGGCCGGCTACGATTTCAGCCTCATCGCGCTGATCGGCATCATCCTGTTGATCGGCATCGTGAAGAAGAACGGCATCATGCTGATCGACTTCGCCATCGTGGCCGAGCGCGAAGAAGGCTTGAGCCCGGAGGAAGCGATCCGCAAGGCGGCGCTGCTGCGGTTCCGACCGATCCTGATGACCACCATGGCGGCGCTGCTCGGCGGCATCCCGCTGATGCTCGCCACCGGCACCGGCTCCGAGATCCGCCAGCCGCTGGGCTACGCCATGGTCGGCGGACTGGCGGTGAGCCAGATCCTGACCCTGTTCACGACGCCGGTGATCTACGTCTATCTCGACCGGCTGGCGCACCGCTTCTCCTTCCGGGACAAGCCAGAGGCGGTCGACGCGTTGCTTGCCGAGCCGGGCGAGGCTGCCCACGATCATCGGCCTTTGCGCGCCGCGGAGTAGCGCTGCGGCTTCGCGCCGGATGTCAGCCGCCCCGGCTTGGCGGCGCGCGCGGCCGACCCAGATCCCCCGCTCCGGCCTCGTACCGTCGGGCGTTCCGGATGCCGAGGAGCCAGAATGCGCGTGAACCGCCCGTTGCAGGGGCTGACCGTCCTCGCCTTGGAGCAGGCCGTCGCCGCGCCCTATTGCACCCTGCGGCTTGCCGATGCCGGCGCCCGGGTGATCAAGATCGAGCGTCCGGAGGGGGATTTCGCCCGGGGCTACGATTCCGCCGTCAACGGTCTGGCGAGCTACTTCGTCTGGCTCAACCGCGGCAAGGAGAGCCTCGTCGCCGATATCAAGGATCCGGACGACGCCCGTTTGCTGCACGCGATCCTGGAAGAGACCGACATCTTCGTGCAGAACCTGGCCCCGGGGGCAGCCGTCCGCGCCGGCTTCGGCTCGGCGGACCTGCGGGCGCGCCATCCGCGCCTGATCACGGTCGATATTTCGGGCTACGGCGCCGGCCACGCCTACAGCGACATGAAAGCCTACGACCTGTTGGTGCAGGCCGAGAGCGGCATGGCCGGCATCACGGGCCATCCGGCTGGCCCGGGCCGCGTCGGCGTCTCGGTCTGCGACATCGCCTGCGGGATGGACGCCCATGCCGCCGTGCTGGAGGCGCTGATCGCCCGTTCCATCATCGGAGCAGGCTGCGCCCTGGAGGTCAGCCTGTTCAGCGGCGCGGCCGACTGGATGAACGTGCCGCTGCTCTACTTCGAAGGCACTGGGCAGGAGCCGCAGCGGGTCGGCCTCGCCCATCCCTCGATCTCGCCCTACGGTGCCTATCCCACCGCCGACGGCAGCTTGGTGCTGATCTCGATCCAGAACGAGCGGGAATGGGCGCGCTTCTGCGATCGCGTTCTGGGTGAACCGGACCTCGCCAACGCCGAGACATTCGCGTCGAACAACGCCCGGGTGGCGAACCGCGCCGCTGTGGACCTGCGCGTCGGAGCAGCCCTGGTGCGGCTCAGCCGCGACGAAGCCGCCGCCCGGCTCAAGGCCGCCGGCACCGCCTACGGCTTCGTCAATACGCTCGCCGACCTCGCCACCCATCCGGCCCTGGTCCGCGCCGAGGTCGAGACCTCGGCCGGCCCGGCCCGCATCGTCGCGCCGCCGGTCCTGATCGACGGTGAAGTCCGCGCGCTCGGCCGGGTGCCGGATATCGGCGAGCACAGTGCAAGGATTCGGCGGGAGTTCGGCGCTCGGAAGTGAGGGCAATGGAGCCGAGTTTAGAATATATTCTTATTCGACTTAGGAGTTCTGTCTTCGTCCAAACATCCGCTTTGTCATCCCGGGGCCGCGCAGCGGAGCCCGGGATCCAGAAACGCCGACAGCTCAAGGTTCTGCACAGTCGGCGGCTCTGGATTCCGGGTTCGCCTGCGGCGCCCCGGAATGACAAAGTGATTTATAAAGCTGACGTTGCGATGTCGATTGAGTGATCTATCTGTCAGGGATCGTATTAAGAGGCATATCTACCAATAATGTCTGGTATTATTTATAAAACGAAACAAAAACGGGAGGAAGCGATGAGACTGAACGGTAAAGTCGCGATCGTCACGGGCGCCGGCAGCGGGTTCGGCGCCGGCATCGCCGAGCGCTTCGCCGCCGAGGGTGCCCGGGTCGCCTGCGTGGATATCGACCGTGTGGCGGCAGAGCGGGTCGCGGTGGGCATCGGCCCGAACGCCATCGCGATCGCCGCGGATGTCGGATCGGCCGCCGATGTCGAGGCCAGCGTCGCCGAGACCGGCAAACGGTTCGGCATCCCGCACATCCTGGTCAACAATGCCGGCACCACCCACCGCAACAAGCCGCTGCTGGAGGTGACCGAGGACGAGTTCGACCGGGTGTTCCGGGTGAACGTGAAGTCGATCTTCCACTCCGTCCGGACCATCGCCCCGCTGATGCGCGACCAGGGCGGCGGCGTGATCCTCAACGTCAGCTCGACGGCGGCGCTGCGGCCGCGCCCGGGGCTGACCTGGTACAACGCGTCCAAGGGAGCCGCGAGCCTTGCCTCGAAGTCGCTGGCGCTCGAACTCGCCCCCTGGAAGATCCGTGTGAACGCCCTGTGCCCGGTGATAGGCGCCACCGCTCTTCTTGAGCACTTCATGGGCGTGCCCGACACCCCGGAGAACCGGGACAGGTTCATCGCGACGATCCCCCTCGGACGGATGTCGCGGGCCGAGGACATCGCCGCCGCTGCCCTGTTCCTGGCCTCCGACGAGGCCGCCTTCATCACCGGCGTCGACCTTCCGGTCGATGGCGGCCGAACGGCCTGAGGCGCACGATGGAACCGTACACTGAGATCCGCGAAGCCGTTGCCAAGCTCTGCGCCGGGTTTCCCGGCCCGTATTGGCGGGCGCTTGACCGGGAGATGGCCTACCCGACCGCGTTCGTGAACGCGCTGACCGAAAGCGGCTACCTCTCGGTGCTGATCCCGGAGGCGTATGGCGGATCCGGCCTGCCGCTCTCGGCCGCCGCCGCGATCCTAGAGGAAGTCCAGCGGGCGGGCTGCAACGGCGGGACCTGCCACGCGCAGATGTACACGATGGGCACGCTGCTCCGGCACGGTTCGGAGGCCCAAAAGGCCGCCTACCTGCCGGCCATCGCCGAGGGCCGCCTGCGGCTCCAGGCCTTCGGGGTGACCGAGCCGAGTTCCGGCACCGACACCGGCAGCCTGAAGACCACGGCCCGCCGCGAGGGCGGCCATTACGTCGTCAACGGCCAGAAGATCTGGACCAGCCGGGCCGAGCATTCGGACCTGATGCTGCTCCTGGCACGCACCACGCCTCGGAGCGAAGGCATGAAGCGCACCGACGGCCTCTCGGTGCTGCTCGTCGACATGCGGGAGGCGGTCGGCAACGGCCTGACCATCCGGCCGATCCGAACCATGATGAACCACGCCACCACGGAGGTTTTTTTCGACACCCTCCGGGTGCCGGCGGAGAACCTGATCGGCGAGGAGGGCAGGGGCTTCCGCTATATCCTGTCCGGGATGAATGCCGAGCGCATCCTGATCGCCGCGGAATGCGTCGGCGACGCCAAGTGGTTCATCGACAAGGCGAAGACCTACGCCTCGGACCGGTCGGTGTTCGGCCGGCCGATCGGCGCCAATCAGGGCGTGCAATTCCCGATCGCGAAAGCCTACGCGAACATGCGCGCCGCCGAGCTGATGGTCCGCGAGGCGCTGAGCCTCTACGAATCCGGCGCCAATCCGGGCGCGGAGGCCAACATGGCCAAGATGCTCGCCGCCGATGCCTCGTTCGAGGCCGCCAATGCCTGCATCCAGACCCACGGCGGGTTCGGCTTCGCGGAGGAATACGATATCGAGCGCAAGTTCAGGGAGACGCGGCTCTACCAGGTCGCGCCGATCTCCACGAACCTGATCCTCGCCTACCTGTCCGAGCACGTGCTTGGGCTGCCGCGGTCGTACTGACATGACCCATCTCAGCGCCTGGATCGGCCGCACCCGCGAGACCACGGACCTCGTCACGCCGCGGCTGCTGGCCGAGTTCCGCGCGACCTTTGGGCCCCATCTCGCCCCGATGTCGGATGGGGCTGCACCGCCGGCCCTGCATTGGTGCCTCGCCCCGGAGACGCCGCCGGCCGACGCCCTCGGGCCGGACGGCCACGCCGCCAAGGGCGGGTTCCTGCCGCCGGTGCCGCTGCCCCGGCGGATGTGGGCCGGCGGACAGGTCGAGACGCTGTCCGAACTGCGCGAGGGCGACCTCGTCACCCGCACCGAGACCGTGCGTGACGTGGCCTTTAAGGAAGGGCGCAGCGGCCGGCTCTGCTTCGTCACCGTCGAGCATGCCGTCGCCACGGCGCGCGGGCTGGCGATCCGGGAACGGCAGGACATCGTCTACCGGGAGGCCGCCGGGGCGCAGAGCGGGGCGGGGGGCGTGGCCGAACGCGACGACGCATCGGCCTACCAGCAGGTCTGGGCCGTGCCGGCGACGCCGACGCTGCTGTTCCGCTACTCGGCCATGACCTTCAACGGCCACCGCTTCCACTACGACCAGCCCTACGCGACCCAGGTGGAGGGCTACGCCGACCTCGTGGTCCACGGACCGATCCAAGCAACGCTGCTGATGAACCTCGCGGCGACACTGCTCGGAGGGGTTCCGCGAAGCTTCACGCATCGCGGCGTCTCCCCGATGACCGCCAATCAGATGTTTCGGATTTGCGGGCGGCGGACAGGGGAGGGGTTCGAGGGCGTGTCCATCGACGCGGCGGGGCATGTCTGTATGCGGGCGCAGGCGGCGGCGTAAGCGCTTGCGCTTCGGAATTCAGCTGTGCCGTCATCGCGAGCGCAGCGAAGCGACCCGGTGCAGCGCGCGATTTGCGGACGTAGCGCGACCCTGGGTTGCTTCGCTGCGCTCGCGATGACGGGGAGGGCATTGCCGACCCTACCGATATCCCACCCGCGACCTCATCCTGAGGTAGCGCCGCTTGGCTGCGCCCTTGAAGGAGGTATCCGGAGATCGCTGAGACCGCTGGAGGGCTCCTTCGAGGCGCGCGCTTCGCGCGCGTACCTCAGGATGAGGGAAAGGGGTGGAGAAGGGCCGAATGACGGCCCGGCTCAGGCGAGCGTCAGGCCGACATCGACGTTGCCGCGGGTGGCGTTCGAGTACGGGCAGACCTGATGGGCGGCGTCCACGAGCTTCTGCGCGTCGGCGCGGTCGAGGCCCGGCAGGCTGACGGTCAGGTCGGCGGTGATACCGAAGCCGCCCTCCGAGCGCGGGCCGATGCCGACATCGGCGGTGACGGTGGTCTCGGCCGGAACCTTGAGCTTCAGCGAGGGAGCGACGGCCTTCAAGGCGCCGAGGAAGCAGGCCGAGTAGCCCGAGGCGAAAAGCTGCTCCGGGTTCGCGCCCGGACCGCCCGCTCCGCCGAGCTCCTTCGGAGTCGAGAGCTTCACCTCGAAGCTGCCGTCGGCGGTCTTGGCAGCGCCGTCGCGGCCCCCGGTGGCGGTCGCGGTGGTGCGGTACTTCACGTCTACGGACATAGCGATCTCCGGTTACAGGAAGAGAGTCCGGCATCTAGGGCCGTCACCCCGGCTGCATAGCCCCGAGGTAGATTGTGCGCAATCTAATTTACGGATCGATGAGCGCGAAGCGGTCGACATCCACAAGGCCCTTGTCGGTGATCTTGAGGTGCGGAATCACCGGCAGCGGCAGGAACGCCACTTGCAGAAATGGCTCCGGCAAGACGACGCCCAGGCCCCGCGCCGCCGCCCGCAGGCTCACGAGCGACGCGCGGATGGAATCGAACGGCATCAGGCTCATCAGCCCCGCGACCGGCAGGGCGATTTCGGCCAGCACCCGGCCGCCCTCGACCACGACGAAGCCGCCCTCGATGGCGCCGAGCCGGTTCACCGCCACGGCCATGTCGGCATCGTCGGCGCCGACCACGGTGACGTTGTGGCTGTCATGCCCGACCGAGGAGGCGATGGCGCCACGCTTCAGCCCGAACCCCTTCACGAAGGCCACGCCGATTCCGCGCTCCCCCGGCGGCGTCTTGCCGTGGCGCTCGACGACGGCGACCTTGATCACGTCCTGGTCGAGGTCGATCCGGCGCTCGCCATTGACGTAGGGCAGGGACAGGTCGTGCCGCAGGGTGATGATCTTGCCCGGCATCACGCCGATTACTGGGGTCGAGGGCCCGGAGCCGGGGGCCGCGAAATCGGCCGCCGTCACCCGCCGCGCCCGCAAGCTGCCCCGACCGATCGGCTGGATCGCCGGCCGGCCGGCGAACAAGGCGTCCTCCACCAGCCGCCCGGCGCTGAACACCTGCGCGACGCGGCAATCCAGAAAATCGTCGAGGACGACGAGGTCGGCGCGCTGGCCGGGCGCCACCAGGCCGCGATCGTGCAGCCCGACGGCCCGGGCCGCCGACCAGGACGCCGTCCGGTAGGCCGCGAGCGGCGGGGCGCCCAGGGCGATGGCGGTGCGGATGACGTAATCGAGGTGGCCCTCCTCGGCGATGTCGAGGGGGTTCCGGTCGTCGGTGCAGAAGGCCAGGAACGGCGCCGTGCGCTCGGTCAGGATCGGCGCCAGGGCATGCAGATCTTTGGAGACCGAGCCCTCCCGGATCAGCACGGTCATGCCCTTCGAGAGCTTCTCCATCGCCTCTTCGGGCGTGGTCGCCTCGTGCTCGGTGCGGATGCCGGCGGCGATGTAGCCGTTGAGCGCATCCCCGCGCAGCAGAGGGGCGTGGCCGTCGATCAGCCGGCCCTGGAACGCCGCGAGTTTTTCCAGCGCCCCGGGGGCGCCCGCGAGGACACCCGGGAAGTTCATGAACTCGGCGAGCCCGATGACCTTCGGATGATGCGCAAAGGCCAACAGGTCCGTCACCTCGATCCGCGCGCCGGACGTCTCGAGATGGTCGGTGGCCGGAACGCAGGAGGAAAGCTGGACCCGCAGATCCATCGCAAGGGTCTCGGACGAAGCCAGGAACCACGCGAAGGCTTCCGCGCCCAGCACGTTCGCCATCTCGTGCGGGTCGCACACGCCCGTGGTGACGCCGTGAGGCAGGACGCAGCGCTCGAATTCCTGCGGCGGCATCAGCGAGGATTCGACGTGGAAGTGTGTGTCGATGAAGCCCGGCACCACGACCTTGCCGGACACGTCCACCTCCCGCCGGCCGCGATAGCTGCCGAAGGTGCCGACGATCCGGTCGCCGCAGATGGCGATGTCGGAGGCGACGAGATCGCCGGTGACGAGGTCGAGGAAGCGCCCACCCTTGAGTACGAGGTCGGCTTCGGTCCGGCCCTGGCCTTGGTCGATGGCTCGCCGCAGGAAATCCACTCGGTCCATCGCGCGACTCAACCTCTTTTCGATCCGGTATCTGCCAGGAGCATGCCACGGCCGCTCCGGCTCCGGCGACGCTTGCAGCGACGCGGCGGGGGGCGCAGAAGCCCCCCACCTTTGAAAGATTCGCTTCTGAACCGATTGAACCGCGCGATGCCTGCCTATCGTTCCCGCACCACCACCCATGGCCGCAACATGGCCGGCGCCCGCGGCCTCTGGCGCGCCACCGGCATGAAGGACGGCGATTTCGGCAAGCCGATCATCGCCGTGGTCAACTCGTTCACGCAGTTCGTGCCCGGCCACGTCCACCTGAAGGATCTCGGCCAGCTGGTGGCCCGGGAGATCGAGAAGGCCGGCGGCGTCGCCAAGGAGTTCAACACCATCGCGGTCGATGACGGCATCGCGATGGGCCATGATGGCATGCTCTACTCGCTGCCCTCCCGGGAGCTGATCGCCGATTCCGTCGAGTACATGGTCAACGCGCACTGCGCCGACGCGATGGTGTGCATCTCGAATTGCGACAAGATCACCCCCGGCATGCTCATGGCCTGCCTGCGGCTCAACATCCCGACGGTGTTCGTCTCTGGCGGCCCGATGGAGGCCGGCAAGGTTCAGCTGCCCGGCATCGCCAAGAAGGTAGATCTCGTCGACGCCATGATCGCGGCGGCCGACGACCGGATCTCGGACGCCGATGTCGAGGTGATCGAGCGCTCGGCCTGCCCGACCTGCGGGTCGTGCTCCGGGATGTTCACGGCGAACTCGATGAACTGCCTCACGGAGGCTCTGGGCTTGGCCCTGCCGGGCAACGGCTCGGTGCTGGCGACCCATGCCGACCGCAAGCGCCTGTTCGTCGAGGCCGGCCACCTGATCGTCGATCTCGCCCGCCGCCATTATGAGCAGGACGATGCGAGCGTGCTGCCGCGGGCGGTGGCGAGCTTTTCGGCGTTCGAGAATGCCATGACGCTCGACATCGCCATGGGCGGCTCGACCAACACGGTGCTGCACCTGCTCGCCGCCGCCCACGAGGGGGAGGTGCCGTTCACCATGCCCGACATCGACCGGCTGTCCCGACGGGTGCCGGTGCTGTGCAAGGTCGCCCCGGCGGTGGCCAACGTCCACATGGAGGACGTCCACCGGGCCGGCGGGATCATGGCGATCCTCGGTGAACTCGACCGGGCCGGGCTGATCGATACCGAGACCGGCAACGTGTCCGCCGGTACCCTCGGCGCGGCGCTCGCCCGCTGGGATGTGTGCAACAACCCGAGCGCCTCGGTCCTGAATTTCTACCGGGCGGCGCCCGGCGGCGTGCCGACCCAGGTGGCGTTCAGCCAGGAATCCCGCTTCGACGAACTCGACCTCGACCGGGAGGGCGGCGTGATCCGCGACGCAGCCCATGCCTATTCGCAGGATGGCGGCCTGGCGGTGCTCTACGGCAACCTCGCCGAGCAGGGCTGCATCGTGAAGACGGCCGGCGTCGACGCCTCGATCCTGACCTTCGAGGGGCGTGCCCGGGTCTTCGAGAGCCAGGACGCGGCGGTGGACGGCATCCTCAACGGCAAGGTCACGGCCGGCGAGGTGGTGCTGATCCGCTACGAGGGCCCGCGCGGCGGTCCCGGCATGCAGGAGATGCTCTATCCCACGAGCTACCTGAAATCGAAGGGCCTCGGCAAAGCCTGCGCGCTGGTGACCGACGGGCGCTTCTCCGGCGGCTCCTCAGGCCTGTCGATCGGCCACGTCTCCCCGGAGGCGGCCGAGGGCGGCCTGATCGGCCTCGTGCGCGACGGCGATGCCATCGCCATCAACATCCCGGCCCGCAGCATCCGCCTGGAGGTCGAGCCCGCCGAGCTGGAGCGGCGCCGGGCCGAGCAGGACGCCGCCGGCTGGCAGCCGGCGAGCCCGCGCAAGCGCAAGGTCAGCACGGCGCTCCGCGCCTATGCGATGCTGACCACCAGCGCGGCCCACGGGGCGGTGCGGCGGGTGTGATAGCGACTGATGCGGGTCGGGCTGCTGGATGCTCGACCCCATTCCGTTGCGATCTGCGATCAGGGGGCTGTGTGGCCCGCACCGTCATTACGTGCGGAGCGAAGCAACCTACGGCATCTCTGGCTTGCCGATCATAGCGTCGCACTGGGTCGCTTCGCTCCGCTCGCGATGACGGTGGGGGACAAGCGGTACCCGCTTCCCCGTCAGCGCAAAGTCAGCAGGAGGGCGAAGCCGACGATCACCAGAACGGTCGCCGCCAACCCTGCAACGCGGCGTCGTCCTCCGAATCTCGGCGGCGTCGCGGCGGTGAAACCCTGAGCGGGCGCCTCCACGCGCCCCAGGGCCGACAGCATCAGCGGCTCGATCGCCTTGTATCCGGCCGGGCTGAGATGCAGGCCGTCCGTCGTGTAGGCCCGACGCAAAGCCCCGGCTTCGTCCGCCAGCACGGCGTGGTAGTCGATGAAGGTCGCGCCGTGATCGTGGGCGTGGCCCCGCAGCCAGGCGTTCACCGCGGCGATCATCGCCGGGGCATCCGGGACCTCAGGGTTCCAGGGGATCCGGGCAGCCGGCATGATCGAGCCGACCCAGGCCGTCACGCCCAGCGCCCGGGCCTCGTCGAGCATGCCGGCCAGCGTCCGGGCGATGTCCTCGGCCGAAACGAAGAAGCCCTCGTTGCGGCCGATATCGTTGACGCCGCACAGGAGGTGGACGCCCTGCGCACCGGTCTCCTCGAGGTCGCGGCGGAACCGCATGGTGATCCACCGCGCCGTCTGGCCGGAGCCGCCCCGCGGGATCAGGTCATGCGCCGCGAAGGTGGCGGCCCGGTGGAAGCCCCAGGCTTCGGTGATCGAGTCCCCGATGAAGACGATTGGCCGGACCAAGACCTAGCCTTCCGCGGAGAGGACGAGCATCTCCGCGACCTCGTCGGCCAGCCTGTCGGCCATCACCTGGCGGCCCTCCGAGGTGACGTGGACGATGTCGGTGAACAGGGCGCGCGAGTCGGCCTCGAAGATCCGGCTCAGATCCCGGGCGGTGAACGGCCCCTGCGCGAGGCCGTCGGCTTCGAGCCGGCCCAGAACCTGCTCGATCCGCGTGTATTGCCGGTCGAGATAGGCCAGGAACTCGCCGGAGGCGGCGTTCTGCTCGTCGCCGATCCGCTCGGACTTACGGACGATCGCCGGTTGCAGGAGGAACCGCACCGGCGCACCGATGCCACCGGAGAGACGGCCGAGGCGCTTCAGGGCCAGCTCGAACTGGCGGACCACCTCCCATTCCCAGATGTCCGACTGCCAGTTCGTCAGCGCCCGCAGGTTGTCGAGCCGGCCGAAGATCAGCGCTTGGAGACTGTCATAGGACAGATCCTCGGCGTCCTCGTCCTTCTTGGCTGTATTGAAGAAGTAGTCGCACAGGCTCTCTTGCGCGAAGTGGTTGTACGGATAGCCGGCGCGCGGATCGAAGCTCCACGGCTGGAAGATGTCGGTGGCGCCGCCGAGCACGAAGATGACGTCGGGCTGAAGGTCCATCAGCCGGGTGGTGATCAGCGCGATCATCTGGTTCAGGCAGACCGAAGTCGCACCGAAATTGTAGACCCGCGCGCCAGCCCCATGGCGTTGCTTCAGCCCGGTCTCGAGGCGCCCCGGAATCGTATCGGCGAAGACCTGGCCGTCGACCAGGGTGCTGTCGCCGACAACGAACACACGCAGCGTCTCGGAAGCCGGGCGCACCTCGGGATGGCTGTCGTTCCGATAGCCGAGCGCGTCGTAGCGCCAGTTCTGCTCCGCCGCCTGGGAGAGCGGCTTGCCGGCGAATTGCGTGTAGGGCGCCGGGAAGCGGATATTCGAATCGAAGGTGTGGAAGTCCCGCAGGAACTTGCGCCGTCGCGCGTGCTCGGCGTCGTCGGGGGCCCGTGGGGCCATGCTGGTTCTCCTGCCCGGTCGGAAGTCGTGCGGCGGGCGCGCTCAGCGCCGCAGCGTGGCGTGGTTCTCGAGGAACCACCCATAGGTCTGCTCCAGGCCCTGCTCCAGGCCGATCTCCGGATGCCAGCCCATGGCGCGCAGGCGCGACACGTCCATCAGCTTGCGCGGCGTGCCGTCGGGCTTGGTCGCGTCGAACTCGAGCCGGCCCGCGTAGCCGATCACCCGGGCGAGCGCCTCGGCCAGCGCGCGGATGGTGCAATCGGCGCCGGTGCCGACATTGATGTGCGACAGGTCCGGCTTGGTGTTGGCCGCGTAGACCGAATCGTCCAGCTCCATCACGAACACGCTGGCGCGCGCCATGTCGTCGACGTGCAGGAACTCGCGCATCGCCCGGCCGGTGCCCCACACCGTGACGGAGGGGCGGCCCTCCTGCTTGGCCTCGTGCAGGCGCCGCATCAGCGCCGGCAGGACGTGGGCGTTCTCGGGATGGAAGTTGTCGTTCGGCCCATACAGGTTGGTTGGCATCACGCTGCGGTAGCGCCGCCCGTATTGGCGGTTGTAGCTCTCGCACAGCTTGATCCCAGCGATCTTGGCGATCGCGTAGGGCTCGTTGGTCGGCTCCAGCAGACCGGTCAGTAGCGCATCCTCGCGCATCGGCTGAGCCGCGTGCTTCGGGTAGATGCACGACGAGCCCAGGAACAGCAGCCGGTCCACGTCGCTCGTGTGCGCGGCATGGATGAGGTTCGCCTGGATCAGCAGGTTCTCGTGAATGAACTCGGCCGGGTAGGCATTGTTGGCGTGGATCCCGCCGACCTTGGCGGCGGCGAGGTAGAGCTGATCGATCCGGTTTGCGGCGAAGAACTGGCGGACGGCGGCCTGGTCGAGCAGGTCGAGCGCCTGCCGGTCCGCCGTGAGGATCCGCTCGTAGCCCAGCTCCCGCAGCCGGCGCACGATCGCCGATCCCACCATCCCGCGGTGCCCCGCCACGAAGATGGTCCTGTCCCGCCCGTCCATCACGCGTCCAATCCCTGCGGCCAGCGCTCACTCGGCCAGCATACCCCCGTCCCGGGCGGATATCGCCGCGGAAAGGCGGATTTTCTGAGGCGCAGGGCATCTTAGCCGCTTCCGAGCGGGAGATGCCGCGCCAGACGCGAAGTGACGAATACAAATACAACCGAAAGTTGGTGTTAAGCATTCTACCAGAAGGTGTGCCGGTACCAGCCTAGCGCCCACCGAACTTCAGGTTCGGGGTGGAAGCGACCGGGCCGCGCAGCAATGGAGTCTGAGATGCGTAACTCGACCGACGTCCCGGCTGGGCCGCGGACATCGAATGCGGCCCTGTGCCGAACGGCCGGCCGCATCGCCCCCCTGCTGGCCGGTGCCCTGCTCGCCCTCCCGGTTGTCGCCCCGGCGCAGGCGCAACTTCTCCGTGGAACTCTTGATACAACTGGAGGCGGTATCCTGGGAACCGGGATCACGGTCGGCACCACGAATCCCGGTACCGGCATCCTCGGCACCGGCCTGAATGTCGGCAGCACCAGCGGCGGCGTCCTCGGGACCGGGGTTACCGTCGGCACCACCAATCCCGGCACCGGCGTCCTCGGCACGGGCTTGAATATCGGCAGCACCAGCGGCGGCGTCCTCGGGACCGGCCTGCTGGTCGGGACCACGGGTCCCGGCGAGGGCCTGCTCGGGACCGGACTGTACCTCGGCACCGTGGGTGGAGTCGCCGGCGGCGGCGGCGGTACCGGCGGTGGCGGTACCGGCGGTGGCAGTACCGGTGGCGGTACCGGCGGAGCAGGCGGTGCCGGGGGTGCGGGCGGCGCCGGCGGGGCCGGTGGCGCGGGCGGGACTGCTGGCGGTGGCGGCGGCGGCAACGGCCAGGGCATCTATATCGTGACCGGCAACGTCACGCAGTCCCAGGGCCAGACCTTCATCGCCGATCTCCGGCTCTCCCAGCTCTCCAGCGCCACGGGCGTCGCGGCCAACAACACCAGCGCGCTTGCGGCACCGGTCGCGACGGGCGGAGACGCCCTGGCGGTGGGCTTCGGATCGAGCGCGGCGGGAACGGCGTCGACGGCACTCGGCACCGGGGCGGCCGCGGTCAACACCGGCAGCGTCGCCGTCGGCTACGCGGCGAGCGCCCAGGGGTTGGGCGGCACGGCGGTCGGCACCGCGTCTGCGGCCTCGGGGGCCGGCAGCACGGCGCTAGGCTTCGTGGCCGGCGCGACCGGCACGGGATCCACGGCCATCGGTGCCGCAGCCTCGGCCGCCGGCAACAACAGCGTCGCGCTCGGCAACGGAGCCGCCGCCAACCAGGCGAACACGATCGCGATCGGCGCCAACGTCAAGACGACCCAGGCCAACCAGGTGGCGATCGGCAACGCCGCCAACACCTATACGCTGGCCGGTGTCGCCTCGCAGGCGAGTGCGGCAGCCCAGAGCGGAGCGACGGCGTTCGTGACCACCGACGCCGCCGGCAACCTCGCGGCCTCGGCCTACGGTCCCTCGACCATCGTCGGCCTCGGCAACCGGATCGATTCGGTCCAGTCCCAGGTCAACAACCTGGAGGCCAAGACCGACACGATGCAGCGCTACGCGGTCCAGACCCGGAAGGAAGCCCGCCAGGGCGTCGCCATGGCGATCGCGATGGCGACCGCGCCGATGCCGTCTGCTCCCGGCAAGACCACCTGGGCGACGAACGGCGCCACCTATCGCGGCGAGTGGGCCGGCGGCGTCGCGGTGGCGCACCGGCTGCCGACCTGCTGCGTTCCGATCGCGATCACCGCTGGCGTCGCTTACGCCGGCGACAGCAACCTCGGCGTCCGTGCCGGCCTGGCCGGCGAGTTCTGAGGGCAACCTGCGTCAGCAGGGCCGGACCCGCGTTTCGGCCTTGCGCCCGGGAGAATCCCCGGCATAGTGTCAAGTTATGTTGACACTCGCGGTCGAGCAGTCGGAACGGCAGGCGACGGATCGGCGACCGCACGCGGTCGTCGTCGGCTCGGGCTTCGGCGGCTTGGCCGCCGCGGTCCGGCTCGGGGCCCGGGGCTACCGGGTGACGGTGCTGGAGCGCTTGGAGCAGCCGGGCGGCCGCGCCCGGGTGCACCGCCAGGACGGCTTCACCTTCGATGCCGGTCCGACCATCGTCACCGCGCCGCAGCTGTTCGAGGAGCTGTGGCAGCTCGCCGGCCGCCGGCTCTCCGACGATGTCGCGCTGGTGCCGATCGATCCGTTCTACCGGATCCGCTTCGCCGACGGAGAAACCTTCGAGTACACCGGCGATCCCGAGCGGATGCGCGCCGAGGTGGCGCGCTTCGCCCCCGACGATGTCGCCGGCTACGACCGCTTCATGGACCACAGCCGCGCGGTCTGCCGGATCGGCTTCGAGCAGCTCGGCCATGTCCCGTTCGGCAGCGTCGGATCGATGCTGAAGATCGCCCCGGACCTGCTGCGCCTGTCGGGCCATCGCTCGGTCCACGCCGTGGTGGCGCGCTTCATCCGCGATGAGCGGCTGCGCACCGTATTCAGCTTCCACCCGCTCCTGATCGGCGGCAACCCGTTCCGGGCCAGCGCGATCTACTGCCTGATCGCCGATCTCGAGCGGCGCTGGGGCGTCCATTTCGCCATGGGCGGCACGGGCAAGCTGGTCGATGGTCTGGTCCGCCTGATCCGGAGCCAGAACGGCCGGGTCCGGCTCGGCGTCGACGTCGACCGCATCCGGGTCGAGAACGGGATTGCGACCGGCGTCGAACTCGCCGGTGGGGAGACGATCGCGGCCGATCTCGTGGTCTCGAACGCCGATTCGGCGGTGACGCATGCGCGGCTGCTGCCGAAACCCCGGCGCTGGAGTTCCGGGCGGCTGAAGCGCGCGCGCTCCTCGATGGGGCTGTTCGTCTGGTATTTCGGGACGAAGCGCCGCTACCCGGACGTCGCCCACCACATGATCCTGCTCGGGCCGCGCTATCGCGGCCTGCTGGCCGACATCTTCGACAAGAAGGTGCTGGCCGAGGATGCGAGCCTCTACCTGCATCGGCCCACTGCGACGGATCCGAGCCTCGCGCCCCCGGGCTGCGACGCGTTCTACGTTCTGGCGCCGGTGCCGAACCTGGCCGGCGGCCAGGATTGGGGCGCCCTCGCCGAGCCGTACCGGCGCCGGATCGCCGAAATGCTCGAATCGAGCGTCCTGCCCGGTCTGTCCGACGCCATCGTCACCTCGAAGGTCACGACGCCCCAGGAATTCCAGGACGATTTCCAGAGCTACCGCGGCTCGGGCTTCGGCCTGGAGCCGGTGCTGACCCAATCCGCGTGGTTCCGGCCACACAACCGGTCGAGCGACGTCCGCAATCTGTACCTGGTGGGAGCCGGCACGCATCCTGGGGCGGGTCTGCCCGGCGTGCTCTCCTCCGCCCGTATCCTCGATCTTGTGGTTCCGGATGCCCGTGTTTCCGCCTGAATTCGCAGCCGCCGCCGACCGCACCGCCTGCCGCGTTGCGATCCGGGCCGGCTCGAAGAGTTTCTTCGCCGCCGGACGGCTGCTGCCCGGCGAGGTGCGCGAGGCGGCCTACGGCCTCTATGCCTTCTGCCGGCTCTCCGACGACCTCGTCGACGACGCCGCCACCGCCTCCGACCGTCGCGACGCGGTGGCGCGGCTCGGTCGGCGGGTCGCATTGGCCTATGCCGGCACTCCGGCAGATACGCCGGCCGATCGGGCCTTCTCGGAGATCGTCGGTCGTTACGCGATCCCCGAAGCCCTGCCCTACGCGCTGATCGAGGGCTTTGCCTGGGATGCGGAGGGCCGGCGCTACCCCGACATGTCCGCGCTGCACGCCTATGCCGCCCGGGTGGCGGGCTCGGTCGGGGCCATGATGGCGCTGATCATGGGCGCGCGCTCCCCCGACGCGCTCGCCCGCGCCTGCGATCTCGGCGCTGCCATGCAGCTCACCAATATCGCCCGCGATGTCGGCGAGGATGCCCGGATGGGCCGGCTCTACCTGCCCCTCGACTGGATGGTCGCGGCGGGACTCGACCCGGCGGCGTTCCTGGCTGATCCGCGGCCGAGCCCGGCGCTCGCCGGCGTGGTCGCCCGGCTGCTCGCCGAGGCGGACGGACTCTATCGCCGGGCCGAGGCCGGGATCGCGGCGCTGCCATCGCCCTGCCGCCCGGCGATCCGGACTGCCGCGCTGATCTATGCCGAGATCGGTCGCGTCGTGGCGGTGCAGGATCATGATACCATCAGCACCCGCGCCCGGGTCGGCACCGTGCGCAAGCTGACCCTGATCGCTCGCGCCCTCCGCGCCGATCCGGCCACACCCGGCCTCGCGGCGCCGGCCCTTCCGGAAGTCGCGTTCCTGATCGACGCGGTGATGCGTCAGCCGCCTCTGCCCGATCGACGGCTTTCCGTGCTGCGGCCCTGGTGGGACGTGGGCGGCCGCGTGGTGCACGTGCTCGAGCTGATCGAGCGGATGCGCGAGCGCGAGGCTTACGGCCGCTCCGCCCCGTCCTGAGGCCGGCCCGTGAGCGACGGCCTCTTCGCCGCCTTCGATATCGGGCTGGTCTTCGCCCTGGCCTTCGGGCTCGGCCTCTGGCAGCTCATCGCGGTCCGCCGCAGCATCCGCCGCGACCGCGCACGCGGTGACGCGCGGGAGTGAGCCGGTTGCGGTCGGACAATCCCAATCTCAGCGGGATGCGGGGATCGGGATGGTCGTCGGTCTGCTGACGGCGCCGGCTATTGCAGGTGCCGCGTGTAGGTGTCGCCTGCCGCGTCCTTCAGCACCGCGCCGGCCTCGCGGCCGATCCGCTCGGCCTCCGCCGCCGGGCCCTGCCGGGAGACGGCCCAGTGTCGGCTGCCGTCGGGCAGGAACAGCAGCCCGTCGAGCGTGAGATGGTCGCCGTCGATCTGTGCCAGGGCGGCGATCGGGGTCCGGCAGGAGCCGTCGAGCTCGGCGAGCAGCGCCCGCTCGGCCGCGATTGCCGTGGTTGTGCGGGCGCAGGCGATCGGCGCCAGCAGATCGCGGATCGCGGCATCATCGATCCGGCACTCGATCCCGAGCGCGCCCTGCGCCACCGCCGGCAGCATCTCGTCCACCGACAGGATGCTGCGGGCCATGTCCTGCAGGCCGAGGCGCTGCAGCCCCGCGAGCGCCAGCAGGGTCGCGTCGCACTCGCCGGATTCGAGCTTGCGCATCCGGGTGTTGGCGTTGCCCCGCAGCGGCACGACCTTCAGGTCCGGCCGGTGCATCAGCACCTGCGCGCCCCGCCGCAGCGACGACGTGCCGACCCGTGCGCCCTGCGGAAGGCCGGCGAGCCCATCCGCATGCGGGGACAGGAACGCGTCGCGCGGGTCGTCCCGCTCCAGAATGCAGCCGATCACCAGACCGTCCGGCAGCCAGGTCTCCACGTCCTTCATGGAATGCACCGCGACGTCGACTTCGTCGGCGAACAGAGCCTGCTCGAGTTCCTTGGTGAACAGGCCCTTGCCGCCGATCTCGGAGAGCGGGCGATCGAGGATCTTGTCGGCCACCGTGGTGACCACCACCAGCTCGGTTTCGAGGCCCGGATTGGCGGCCACGATCTTGTCGCGCACCATCCCGGTCTGTGCGAGGGCCATCGGGCTGCCGCGGGTGCCGATGCGCAGAGGGCGGTTCAACATTGGGGTCCGGACGTTTCTTGCGGCGTTGTCCGCCCGTTATAGCCTGCCCGTCGCCGCAGACCATCGCCGGGTGCGGAATTCAGACTCGCTGAAGCGTCTTCGTGCCAGGCTGGCGCCGCCCCGGTTTCGCCGGACTGCGCGCCTAGCGGCTCGCAGGTCACTTCGAGAGCCTTGGATCCCCCATGCTGATCGTGCCGAGCCGACGGCAGTTCCTGACCGGACTTGGCGCCGGCGCCGGGCTCGTGGCAGCCACCGGCGTCTACGCCGTCGATGTCGAGCCGCTGCACCGCCTGGTGGTGACGCCGTACGCGCCCGCTCTGCCGCGCTGGGACCCGGCGCTCCGCCTGCGCGTGGCGGTGTTGGCGGATTTCCACATCTGCGAGCCTTATATGCCGTTCGACCGGGTGGCGGAGATCATCGACGCGACCAACGCATTGAAGCCCGACCTCGTGCTGATGCTCGGCGATTACCCGGCCGGCAAGATCGCCTGGCGCAAGCTGCCGCTCGAGCAGTTCGCCCGGATGGTCGAGGGCCTGAAGGCGCCGCTCGGCACCCACGCGATCCTGGGCAACCACGACTGGTGGGACGACCACGCCGTCCAGCGCTCCCGGCGTGGCTCGCCCGCGGTCAAGCATCTCCTGGAGGCCCGCGGGATCCCGGTGATGGAGAACGAGGCGGTCCGGCTGGTGAAGGACGGGCGGCCGTTCTGGCTCGCCGGCCTCGCCGATCAGCAGCCCTACTTCAACAGCTTCGATGTCGGCCTCGACGACCTGCCCGCCACCCTCGGCACGATCACCGACGACGCGCCGGTGATCCTGATGGCCCACGAGCCCGACATCTTCGCCGACGTGCCCGACAGGGTTTCGCTGACGCTCGCCGGCCATACCCATGGCGGGCAGATCCGGCTGTTCGGGCATTCGCCCGCGATCCGGCGGGTGCGCGGGCACGATTACGCCTACGGCCACGTCATCCAGGACGGGCGCCACCTGATCGTGTCGGGCGGTTTCGGCATGAGCCGGATCCCGGTGCGCTTCGGCGTGCCGCCAGAGATCGTTTTGCTGGAGCTCGGATCTGTGGATGCCGAGGCGAGTGCCGCCTAATCCCGGTCCGCCCGCCGCCCGTCGCCGGACGGCATGCGTCAAATCGACCGGGCTTATTCAGCGCGGCGATATCGCGGTCTCGAATCGAGGGCGAGGCCGCTTTGCCGATCCTCATCGCCGTGGTGGGAGTCCTGGCCGCCATCCTGTTCTGGATCCTGCGGGCGCAGCGCACGGTTCAACACCTCAACGCGGTCGACCGAGACACGGGGAGGCTTCAGCGGCGGCCGAGATCCGTCCTGGTGGACGTGTTCGGCCCGTCCCCGGAGCGCGTCCACGATGCGCGCTTGGCCGCACGCATACGCATGATCCAGATCGTGCGGACCGGGAGCCCGGTCACGGCGAGCGAGAAGACGCAGATCCTCGAGTTCCTGGAGACGCCCCTCGGGATCGACGCGATGTCCGCCGCGTTCGAGCGCTTGGCGATACACGCAGGCGCGTCGGCCTTTCTCTCAGGTTGCCGACCCGTCGATTCCCCTGCTGCACCGACACCTCACGGTCGCGGAGCGTGCCGACCGGAGCGACATGGTGACGTCGTTGGCCGGCGCCTATTCGGCGCCAAGCGCATTGCAACGCAAGGCTATCAGTCGGCTGAAGCGCTGCCTGCTTGAGGAACATCCGACCGATGCCGCCGGCCAGCGTCGCGAGGTCGGCTGCTGGACCAGCAGCGCCCGAACGCCGCGCCCCTCGCGGGTCCCGGTTCCCGCGCTATGTTCTGGCGATGCGCGCACTCCTCTCCATCCTTGCCCTGGGCGTCCTCGTAGCCGGTCCCGGCCCCGCCCGGGCGCAATCCTGCGACACGCTGATCGACAAGGTCACGGCGGAGACGGCCGCGAAGGCGACCGAGCGGCGCAGCGATTACGCCAGCTTCACCGCCGGCCCGGACATGACCCTGTCCCTCGCCTGCGGCACGCCGGACCTGTCCTCGGTCGGCGCCCAGTATCGTGGGGCGAATCCGCCGGACGTGTATTACGATACCTTCGGCCGGGCCGGTCACGCGGTCACCGGCATCGACGCCGCGACGATCACGGAAGCCGCGCACCGCGCCCAGGCCGACGCCGTCCGCCTGCGGCACAGCAATGTCGACCTGGGCGGCGCTCGGATCACCTGCTCGACCATGGTCTCGCCCGACAAGGGGCCCCTGACCCTGTGCGCGGTGATCGAGCACAGCGACCGGAGCTGAGAGACCGGCCGCGGAAGCCGCCGCCCCGCGTGGTACGCCTCAGAGCGGGATGTTGTCGTGCTTCTTCCAGGGCTGCTCCATCTCCTTGGTGCGGAGCATGCCCAGCGCCCGGGCGATCCGGCGGCGGGTCGAGTGTGGCATGATCACCTCGTCGATATAGCCGCGCTCGGCCGCCACGAAGGGTGAGAGGAACCGGTCCTCGTACTCGCCGGTGCGGGCGGCTATCTTCTCCGGGTCGCCGATCTCGCTGCGGAAGATGATCTCCACGGCGCCCTTGGCGCCCATCACGGCGATCTGCGCGGTGGGCCAGGCGTAGTTGAGGTCGGCGCCGACATGCTTGGACGCCATCACGTCGTAGGCGCCGCCGAAGGCCTTGCGGGTGATGATCGTGACCAGCGGCACCGTTGCCTGGGAATAGGCGAAGAGCAGCTTGGCGCCGTGCTTGATCAGGCCGCCATATTCCTGCGCGGTGCCCGGCAGGAAGCCCGGCACGTCCACGAAGGTCACGATCGGGATCGCGAAGGCGTCGCAGAAGCGCACGAACCGGGCGGCCTTGCGCGAGGCATCCGAGTCGAGCACGCCGGCCAGCACCATCGGCTGGTTGGCGACGAACCCGACCGTGCGGCCCTCGATCCGGCCGAAGCCGGTCATGATGTTGCGGGCATAGGCCGCCTGGATCTCGAAGAAGTCGCCCTCGTCGACCACCCGGCGGATCAGCTCGCCCATGTCGTAGGGCTTGTTCGG
>NZ_JAKSYN010000225.1:0-301 GCF_022829565.1 Methylobacterium sp. J-001 | reverse complement strand
CCATGCGCAGGGCTCGCCGTCGGAGGACGGGTACTGCTAGAGCTTCAATGGCAAGCTTGCGGATGAGGGCCTGAGGCAAGGGATCTTCTACTCGCTGAAGGAGGCGCAGATGGTGATCGGCCGTTGGCAAACCACCTACATCCGAGTCCGGCCGCATTCGTCCCTTGGCTATCGGCCGCCCGCGCCTGGCAGCTTCCCGGATCTGGCCTTCCGGCTACCCATGGCAGCGGCCATGCAGTAGGCTCTCAATCGGCTCGGTCCAAAATACCGGTCAGGTCACCGCCGGGTTGTGGGTATGGAG
>NZ_JAKSYN010000224.1:0-349 GCF_022829565.1 Methylobacterium sp. J-001 | reverse complement strand
GGATGCTGGGCTGGAGCGCGAAGAGGCGATCATCCAGCGGCAGCAGGGTATGCCGTCGAAAGGCGACGATGACCGCCTCATGCTCCAGGCTCAGAACAGTGGAGTGAGGCCCTTTCGGTTCCATCCGCGCATCGGTGCCGGTCGGACGTGAACGCCACTTCTGAACGGGGGTCGGGCTGATGCCGTAGCGTTTGGCGGCGGCTCTAACTCTCTCGTGACGAGTGTGGATTGCCCGACGGAGCGTCTCAGTCGTCGTTGCCCCACCGTGGATAACCGGTCCCATATCGCGTCCCTCAACGCGGTATCAACAGTTCAACCACACAGCGGGACTGAACATCTAGTCGCGGGA
>NZ_JAKSYN010000222.1:0-407 GCF_022829565.1 Methylobacterium sp. J-001 | reverse complement strand
GCCAGGAAGATGCACGCCTTGTCGCCGAGGATGTCCTGCACGACCTCGCCGGTCTCCAGCACGTCGAGCAGCGCCGAGCGGATCAGCGCCACGTCGATGCCGAGGAGGTCGCCCGCGAGCTTGATCAGTTCCGCAACCGGTAGGGCACAGTGCCCGCCGTCGGTCGCCGTCTGCAAGGCAAACGAGATGCCCGCGCGCAGCCGCTGCGGCGCCTCCGGGGTCAGCCCGAGCTTCATCGCGATGGCGTCGGCGGTCTTGAAGCCGATGCCGCGGATGTCCTTGGCCAGCCGATACGGGTCCTCGGTCATGACCGCGATGGCGTCGTGCCCGTAAGTCTTGAAGATCCGCACCGCCCGCGCCGTGCCGACGCCGTGGGCGTGCAGGAACAGCATGATCTCGCGCACCGC
>NZ_JAKSYN010000213.1:0-78165 GCF_022829565.1 Methylobacterium sp. J-001 | reverse complement strand
TGCTCTTGGCCAGATCGATGCCGACGGTGGTGATCTCCATGGGGATGGCTCCTACATCTGCGTAGCTGCTGCTTCGACAGCAACCACATCTTGGCACCGAGATGCCGTCAGTCGGAGCGGGAGCCATCCACCCCATCTGCTTTCGTGGATGCACAATCAGGGCCGGAGGGGCAGATGGCTCCTCGGCAGCTCAGCCTCGCCGACCGCTTCGGCGATACCGACCGTTCAAGCCGCAACGTGCGCCGCGCTCACTCCAGCGGCGTGATCAACCCATCCCGGATCGTCACCCGGCGGTCCATGCGGGCGGCGAGATCGAGGTTATGGGTGGCGACCAAGGCCGCGAGGCCCGAGGCTCGCACCAGCGACATCAGCACCGAGAAGACGTGGCCGGCGGTGCCGGGATCGAGATTGCCGGTGGGCTCGTCGGCCAGCAGCAGCCGCGGACCGTTGGCCACCGCCCGGGCGATGGCGACGCGCTGCTGCTCGCCCCCCGATAGCTCGGCCGGGCGATGCGGCAGGCGGTCCTTGAGGCCAAGGAAGCTCAAGAGCTCGGTGGCCCGCGCCTTGGCCTCCGTCCGGCCGAGGCCGCGGATGAGCTGCGGCATCACCACGTTCTCGAGAGCCGAGAATTCCGGCAGCAGATGGTGGAACTGGTAGACGAAGCCCATCTCTTCACGGCGCAGGCGGGTGCGCTCGACATCCGGCATCGCGGCGGTGGGGCGCCCGCCGATATAGACCTCGCCGCCATCGGGCCGCTCCAGCAGACCGGCGAGGTGCAGGAGCGTCGACTTGCCGGCGCCCGAGGGTGCCACAAGCGCCACCAGCTCCCCGGGCCAGATCGCGAGATCGGCCCCGCGCAGGATATCCAGGGCTCCCTCGGCCTGCGGGTAGCGCCGCTCGACGCGGGCGAAGAACAGGGCCGGCACCGGCGGGGTGCCGGCGGGCTGGCTTGCATCGCTCATGGGGTGCGGACCGTCAGCCGTAGCGCAGGGCCTGCACCGGATCGAGCCGGGCGGCACGCCAGGAGGGATAGAGCGTCGCCGCCAGCGACAGCAGCAGCGACGTGATCACCACGGCGGTGATCTCCTTCGGATTCATCTGGGCCGGGATCTCGGCGAGGAACCGCACGGTCGGGTCCCAGGCGCCGGGAAACAGCACGTGCTGGATCGGCTTGATATTCAGGGTGATCAGGATTCCGAGCCCGAGGCCGCTCAGCGTGCCGACCAGGCCGATCAGCGCGCCGTTGATCAGGAACACGCGCATGATAGTGCCCGGAGTCGCCCCCATGGTGCGCAGGATCGCGATGTCGCTCGACTTGTCGCGCACCAAGAGGATCAGGCCCGAGACGATGTTGAGGGTCGCCACCACGACGATCAGGCTGAGGATCAGGAACATCACGTTGCGCTCGACCTCCAGCGCCCCGAAGAAGGTGCGGTTGCGCTGGCGCCAGTCGGTGAGCAGCACCGGACGCTCTGCCGCCATCTCCAGGGGCTCGCGCATCTCGCCGACCTGATCGGGCTTGTCGACGTAGATCTCGATCATGCTGACGTCGCTCTCCCGGTTGAAGAACGCCTGCGCCTCGGTGAGCGGCATGAACACGAAGGTCTGGTCGAACTCGGTCATGCCGACCTCGAACACCGCCTTCACCGCGTAGCTCTTGGTGCGGGGCGCGGTGCCGAAGGGCGTGGACGAGCCCTTAGGCGTCACCAGGGTGATGTTGTCCCCGGCTTGAAGCCCCAGGGAATCCGCGAGCCGCCGGCCGATCAGCACGCCGGTGCCGTCGTCGAACCCCTCCAAGGTGCCGCCCCGGATCGCGCTGGAGACGGCGGCGAGCGCGTCGAGATCGGCGGCGCGCACGCCACGAACGATCACGCCCGAGCCGCCGAATTGCGACGAGGCGAAGGCCTGGCCTTCGACGAGCGGCACTGCGGCGCGCACGCCCGCCACCTTCGACAGGCGCTCGGACAGGTCGACCCAGTCGTTGAACGGCCGGTCGATCGGCGTGGCGAACAGGTGGCCGTTGATGCCGACGATCTTGGAGAGCAGCTCCGCGCGAAACCCGTTCATCACCGAGAGCACGATGATCAGGGTGGCGACGCCGAGCGCGATGCCGAGCACGGAGAAGAAGGCGACCACCGAGACGCCGCCGCCCCGGCGGCGTGCCCGCAGGTAGCGGCCGGCGATGATCCACTCGAACGGCGCGAACGGGGCCGTCCCTTCGCGGAAGGAGGCCGCGAAGCTCCTCACCCGGTCGATCGCCGCTGCTCCCGTCATCGGACTAGCCCTAAGCACCATTCACCGCGCTGTCGCCACTCGCGCGGCGAAAATGATGCATGAACACGGATTGAAGCAGAATTGCCTCTCGCAATCCTAACGAGAACCGCGCCCGATCGCATCGATCGGACGCAGCGCCTGGCCTCGCTGGAAAGAGCCGCAGTCTAGACGCGGCGGATGCGCGCCAGCAGGTCGACGGTGGCGAGGCTCTCGCGCTCGCCCCCGGCGCGCCGCTTCAGCTCCACTTTACCTTCGGCCAAGCCCTTCGGCCCGACCACAACCTGCCAGGGCAGGCCGATCAGGTCGGCGGTGGCGAATTTCGCGCCCGGGCGCTCGTCACGGTCATCATAGAGAACGGAGAGGCCGGCGGCCTCGAGCTCCGCCTGGATCTGCGCGCAGGCGGCGTCGGTGCCGGCATCGCCGACCTTGAGGTTGATCAGCGCCACATCGAAGGGCGCGACCGAATCCGGCCAGATGATGCCGGCCTCGTCGTGGCTGGCCTCGATGATCGCGGCCACCAGCCGGCTCGGGCCGATGCCGTAGGAGCCCATATGGACCGGCCGCTCGATCCCGTCCGGTCCGGCGACCTTGGCGCCCATCGGCTCCGAATACTTGGTGCCGAAATAGAAGATGTGTCCGACCTCGATGCCGCGGGCGCTCAGGCGGCTCTCCTCCGGCACCTCCGCGAAGGCCTCCGGCTCGTGGATCTCGTCGGTGGCGGCGTAGTGCGAGGTCCAGGCGTCGACGATGCCCTGGAGCGCGGCCACGTCGTCGAAATCGACGGTTTCGGGCGGCGGCTCGAAATCGAGATAGGCGCGGTCGCAGAACACTTCGCTCTCGCCGGTCTTCGCTAGGATGATGAACTCATGGGACAGGTCGCCGCCGATCGGACCGGTATCGGCGCGCATCGGGATCGCCTTGAGGCCGAGCCCCGCGAAGGTGCGCAGATAGGCCACGAACATGCGGTTATAGGCGTGGCGCGCCCCGGCCTGGTCGAAGTCGAACGAATAGGCGTCCTTCATCAGGAACTCGCGCGAGCGCATCGTGCCGAAGCGCGGCCGCACCTCGTCGCGGAACTTCCACGAGATCTGGTAGAGGTTCTTGGGCAGGTCCTTGTAGGAGCGCACGCTGGCCCGGAAGATCTCCGTGACCATCTCCTCGGCGGTGGGGCCGTAGAGCATCTCGCGGTCGTGCCGGTCCTTCAGGCGCAGCATCTCCTTGCCATAGGCGTCGTAGCGCCCGGATTCCCTCCACAGCTCGGCCGATTGCACGGTCGGCATCAGGATCTCGATGGCACCGGAGCGATCCTGCTCCCGGCGGATCACCGCGCAGACCCGCTCCAGCACCCGCAGGCCGAGCGGCAGCCAGGCGTAGATCCCGGCCGATTCCTGGCGCACCAGGCCGGCGCGCAACATCAGGCGGTGGGAGACGATCTCGGCTTCCTTGGGCGTCTCGCGCAAGGTCGGCATGAAGTAGCGGGAGAGACGCATGTTTTGGAGGCTTGTCTTTGAGGTTTCGGCCAGGATCCAACCGTGAGGAACCGCGGCACGGGGGCACACAACACGCCGGAGACGCAAAATACAAGCGCTGTCGGATGACGGCGCGGCGTAATCGCGCGACAGCGCCCGCGCCGGTGCCGTGTGAGCCGCGCCGATCGGTCAGGCTGCTACAATCGGAAGCGATCTGCCCATTTGCCGGCAAGAAAGCGCAGATTTTTCTCGCAGACCCGGTGACAACACGAATTGTTGTTCCTATAAGCGGCTCGTGATGTTTGCGACGCCCGCAAGAGGCGGCGCAGGGTCCGAGTCTCGGGAGGAAAACCGACCGCCACGCAGGCAATGCGTAGGACAATCAAAGGTCGAGCCACTGCAGCTTAGAAAGCAAGGCCTCGGGCCTTGCTTTTTTTGTTGTTGGGTTTCCTTCTCTGCGGCGCTCCCGATCCTTCGGCAGGCCTTCCTAGGCCCTCGGCAGCCCCTCCCGTCAGCGCGTCCGACCACCAGCCCGCGGCAATCGGCGTGCTGTGAAGAGCGGTGAAAGCGCGGACAAGTCGATGGTTTGTCGACTATTCGACTTTTCCGGCTCAAGCCATTAACCGGTCAGGGCTTTTCGCGGCGCATGGTGGGGCATGGACCTTACCGGGTGAGCCCGCCATGCACTTCCAGATCCGCCAAGCCGGGAACCTCTGGTCCTGGGTCCTGCTCAACGAGGCCGCCGAGACGGTCGCCGAGTCGCACCGGACCTTTCCTTCGGCCGCACAGGCCTCCGCGGCGGCCCTCGCCTTCGCCCATCTGGTGTCCCGGGCGGGCAAGTCGCTGACGGTGCGCTCATCCTCCTCCGGGACGCTGCTGTAGGACCGATCCGTCTCCGGAAACGAACCCTGCCCTACAGCCCGGTCAGCGGGAACACCGCCAGCGCGATCAGGAAGGCGGCGCCGGCGACGAGTGTCGTCCAGATCGCCTTCTCGCGCAGGCGCGGCGACGCCGGAGCGCCCGGGTCCTGCCCGGGCACCACGTGGCTGGGCCGGGTTTCGGGCTGGTTGCGCAGGGGCAGGACGGCGAAGAGCAGCGTCCACCACACCACGAAGTAGAGGGCGATCGCCCCGCCGATCGTCAGCTTGAACTGGCTGACACCCACCGCCACGAAGGCGGCCACCAGCACGGCCACGACGAGCAGGGTCGCCGGGGTCGAGCGGGCCAGCGCGGTCATGATCCGGCTCACACCTGCTCCAGCTCGACCAGGGTGCCGAGAAAGTCCTTGGGGTGCAGGAACAGCACCGGCTTGCCGTGGGCGCCGATGCGCGGCTCGCCGGTGCCGAGCACCCGGGCGCCCTGCGCCTTGAGCCGGTCGCGGGCGGCCAGGATGTCGTCGACCTCGTAGCAGACGTGGTGGACGCCCCCGCCGGGATTGCGGGCGACGAACGCCTCGATCGGCGAGCCTTCGCCCAGCGGCGCCATCAGCTCGATCTTGCTGTTCGGCAACTCCACGAACACCACCGTGACCCCGTGCTCGGGCTGCGGCAGCGGCGGGGTGAGCGTCGCGCCCAGCGTGTCGCGATACACCGCGCAGGCGGCGTCGAGATCCTGCACGGCGATGGCCACGTGATTGAGCCGCCCGATCATGATGTTCCTCTCCCTGTCTGCGGACCCGCGCCGTCCCATTCGCGGGCCAGCTTCCGGGATGAATTGAGACCGGGACGGCGGCCCTTGCAGGCTGCCGTCCCGGTCCCCGCCCCTCTCCGCGGAGGGCGGCGTCAGGTTATCACACCTCGACCACCTGCACGTGGCAGGCGGGCTTCTTGCCCCAGACCTCGTTGACGGCGGTGCGCACGGCCCGGTCGACCGTCTTCTCGACGCCCTCCGAGTCCTTCAGCTTGCCGCGCGACAGCCCCGCCAGGGTGCGCGAGACGGCATCGACCACCGTCTCGATCAGCGGCTCGCCGGAGCGGCCGCGATTGGGCAGGCCGATGATGTCCACCGCCGGATCGCCCAGCACGACGCCGTCTTCGTCGATGGCGATCGCCACCGAGACGAGGCCGGCCTGCATGAGCTTGCGCCGCTCCGGGATCGCCCGGTCCTTCTCGTCGATCAGGACGTTGCCGTCCTTATACAGGCGGCCGGCCTTCACGTGGTCGATCACCTCGGGCTTGCCGGGGCTGAGGCGGACGAGGCTGCCGTTGCGGGCCTTGACCACGTTCTGCACGCCCTGGGCCCGGGCGAAGCGCGCATGCTCGTCGAGGTGCAGCGCCTCGCCGTGGACTGGGATCGCGGTGCCCGGCCGGGTCCACTTGTACATCTCGACCATCTCGTCCCGGCGAGGGTGGCCGGAGACGTGGACCAGCTCGGTCCGGTCGGTGATCACCTCGACGCCCTGCGTGACCAGATCGTTGATGATCGAGCCGACATCGCGCTCGTTGCCGGGGATCGCCCGGGAGGAGAAGATCACCCGGTCGCCGGCGGCCAGGCTGATATCCGGATGGTCCCGGCGGGAGACCCGGGCCAGAGCCGCCCGCGGCTCGCCCTGAGAACCGGTGAGCAGGGCCACGACCCGTTCGCGCGGCAGGTTCTTCCAGGAATCCGAGCGGCGGAACTCGGGCAGGCCGTCGAGATAGCCGCACTCGCGGGCGACATCGATTACCCGGTCCATGGCCCGGCCGACCGCCACGATCTCACGACCGCAGGCCACGGCCGCCTCGGCCACCGCGCGGATGCGGGCGACGTTCGACGCGAAGGTGGTGACCGCGACCCGGTGGGGCGAATCCGCGATCAGGGTCTTGAGGGTGGCGGCGACTTCCTTCTCGCTCGGGGAGAACCCCTCGCGCACGACGTTGGTCGAGTCGCAGACCAGCGCCAGGATGCCCTCGTCGCCGAGCGCCGTGAAGGCTTCCGGCGAGGTGACGTCGCCGGCCACCGGGGTCGGATCGATCTTCCAGTCGCCGGTATGAACCACGAGGCCCGCGGCCGTGCGGATCGCGATGGCGTTCGATTCGGGGATCGAGTGCGAGACCGGCACGTATTCCAGCTCGAACGGGCCGACGGTCACGCGCCGGCCCGGCTTCACCTCGCGCAGGTCGACCTTCGGGGCGCCGGGCTCGGAGAGGCGACGGGTCTCCAGCAGGTTCTTGGCGAAGCGGGTCGCGTAGACCGGCACCTTGAGGCGCGGCCACAGCTCCGAGATCGCCCCGATATGGTCCTCGTGCGCGTGGGTGATGAAGATCCCCAGCAGGTCCTTGCGCTTCTCCTCGATGAAGGAGAGGTCGGGGAACATCAGGTCGATCCCCGGCATCTGCTCCTCACCGGCGAAGCCCATGCCGCAATCGACCATGATCCACTTCCGGCCCTTCTCCGGACCGAACCCGTAGAGGGCCGCATTCATCCCGATCTCGCCCACGCCGCCGAGCGGCAGGAAGACCAGCTCCTCCTGTCCCATCACCATCTGTCGTCGTCCAACATCATGCCGCCGTCGCGGCCGTTCCGAAATGCACCTCGCCCGCCGTCACGGTATGCCGTTTTCCGTCGGGGGCGAGGATCACGAGCCGCCCCCCCTCGTCGATGGTCTCGAACATGCCCCGCAGGACATGCTCGCCGCTGCGCACCGCGATCTCCGACCCAAGACCGGCGGCCCGCGTGAGCCAATCCTCGCGCAGGTCAGCGAAATTCCGTCCCCGGTCCCAGGCGCGTGCCCGTACGGCCATCCGGTCCGAGAGATGCTCCAGTAGCGCTTCGGCGCCGCCGGCGTAACCCGTCGCGGCCAAGCTCGTCGCGCCGAGGCCATCCGGAGCCGCCGCGACGTTGACGCCGAAGCCGATCACCGTCGCCCGGCGGCCACCGGGCAGCGTCTCGGCCTCGAGGAGCAGACCGGCCAGCTTGCCGTCGCCGAGCAGCACGTCGTTGGGCCATTTCAGCTTCAGAGATCGGGCGCAACCCTCGGTTCGGGTATCCGGCAGGGTGCCGCAGGCCGCCTCCAGCGCCTCGATCAGGGCGAGGCCCGCCACGAAGCCGAGTTCAGCCAAGTGGTCGGGCGCCACCCCGGCCACCGGCCAGAGTACGCTCGCGGCGAGGTTGCCCGGCAGCGAAGCCCAGGCATTGCCGCGCCGGCCGCGGCCCGCCTCCTGCCGGTGGGTGACCACCCAGAGCGGGCCGGCCTCCCCGGCGCGCGCCTGGGCCATGGCCTCGGTGTTGGTCGAGCCGAGGCGGTCGTGAACGTGCAGGCGATGGCCCTGGGCGCGCGCCTCGGGCCCGAGACGGTAGCTCAAGGCGTTCTTTTCTGATCGGGCCGCATTCTCATCGGGAAAGCTGGAAGGCCGCCGGACCTAGAACAGCGACCGGGCCGCCCGGCCGGCGACGCCGACCAGCGGTCCGGGGAGCAGGAAGAACAGCACCACGACGACGCTCGACAGGGCGAGCACCACGCGCAGGCCGGGCGCCATCGCCTCGTAGGGCTCCTTGGGCTCGTCGAAATACATGATCTTGACCAGGCGCAGGTAGTAGTAGGCGCCGACCACGCTGGTCACCACACCGATCACCGCCAGGGTCACCAGGCCCGCCTTGATGGCCGCCGCGAAGACGTAGAACTTGGCGAAGAACCCGGCGAGCGGCGGGATGCCGGCCAGCGAGAACATCATCGCGGCGAGACAGAAGGCCACCCATGGATGGGTGCGGGACAGGCCCGACAGGTCCTCGATCGACTCGAACATCACGTTCCGGCGCCGGAGCGACAGGATGATCGCGAAGGTGCCGAGCGTCATCGCCAGATAGATGATCATGTAGGTGACCAGCCCGCTGATCCCCTCCTCGGACCCGCAGGCCAAGCCGATCAGCGCGTAGCCGATATTGGCGATCGACGAGTAGGCCATCAGGCGCTTGATCGAGCGCTGGCCGATAGCCGCGAACGAGCCCAGCGCCATCGAGACCACGGCGACGAAGATGAAGATCTGCTGCCAGATGGCGGTCACGTCCGGCATGGCGCCGATGAACACACGCACCGTCATGGCGACGGCGGCCATCTTGGGTGCGGTGGCGAAGAAGGCGGTCACCGGGGTCGGCGAGCCCTCGTAGACGTCCGGCGTCCACATGTGGAACGGCACCGCCGCCATCTTGAAGCAGACGCCCGCAGCCAGGAACACGATGCCCAGCACGATGCCGAGCCCGGCATTCTCGTTGAGCGCCGAGACGATGCCGGGGAACGAGACCGTGCCGGTGAAGCCGTAGACCAGGGAGGCCCCGTAGAGCAGCATCCCGGAGGAGAGCGCGCCGAGCACGAAGTACTTGAGGCCGGCCTCGGTCGACTTGGCATTGTCCCGGTGGAACGCCGCGATCACGTAGGCGGCGAGCGATTGCAGCTCGAGGCCCAGATAGAGGGCGATTAGGTCGTTGGCCGAGACCATCACCATCATGCCGATGGTGCAGAGCACGATCAGCACCGGGAACTCGAACCGGTCGATCTGCTCGCGCTTGAAGAAGTCGTGCGCCAGCAGGATCGTCGCCGCCGAGCCGAGCAGCACCAGAGACTTCATCACCTTCGCGAACGCGTCCGAGACGAACGCCCCCGACAGGGTGGTCACCCGGCCGGCGGTGGGCTGTGACAGCACGACGAACAGGGCGAACAGCAGCAGGACCAGGGCGCCGATGCTGACAGACTCGGCGGACCGGTCGCCCCGCCAGGCGCCGTACAGGATCATCAGCAGAACCCCGACGCTGAGGATCAGCTCGGGCAGGAGCGGGGCCAGCGAGGGCAGGACGGAGTGGACGGTGGGCATCTGTTCCGTCTCAGCGAGCGAGCGGCAGCGCGGCGGCTGCGGTCTGGGTGTTGGCCAGCGCGGCCTTCATGCCGGCCATCAGCGCGTCGGTGGAGGGCGCGAAGACGTCGAGCACCGGGGCCGGATGCACGCCGTAATAGATCGTCAGCACGACCAGCGGCGCGAGGATCAGCTTCTCCCGGGTGTCGAGGTCGAGGATGCCCTGGAGGTTGGGCTTCTCCAGCTTGCCGTAGATCACCCGGGCGTAGAGCCACAGGGCGTAGGCCGCTGAGAGGATGATGCCGAAGGTCGAGAAGAACGCGACATTCGGGTTCGCCTTGAAGGCGCCGAGCATCGATAGGAACTCGCCGACGAAGCCGGAGGTGCCGGGCAGGCCGACATTGGCCATGGTGAACACCATCATGGCCACCGCATAGAGCGGCATCCGCTTCACGAGCCCGCCATAGGCGGCGATCTCGCGGGTGTGCATCCGGTCGTAGACCACGCCGACGCACAGGAAAAGCGCCGACGCCACGATGCCGTGGGAGATCATCAGGAACAGGGCGCCCTGGATTCCCTGCTCGTTCAGGGTGAACAGCCCCAGCGTCACGAAGCCCATATGGGCCACCGACGAATAGGCGATCAGCTTCTTGATGTCGGTCTGCATCAGCGCGGTGAGCGAGGTGAAGATGATCGCGATCACCGAGAGGGCGAAGACCAGGGGGGCGAAATCCTGGCTCGCCACCGGCAGCATCGGCAGGGAGATCCGGATGAAGCCGTAGCCACCCATCTTCAGCAGGATGCCCGCCAGGATCACCGAGCCGGCGGTGGGCGCCTCGACGTGGGCGTCGGGCAGCCAGGTATGGACCGGCCACATCGGCATCTTCACCGCGAAGGAGGCGAAGAAGGCCAGCCACAGCCAGGTCTGCATCCCCACCGGGAAGCGGTATTGCAGCAGGGTCGGGATGTCGGTGGTGCCGGCCTGCCAATACATCGCCATCACGGCGAGCAGCATCAGCACCGAACCGAGCAGGGTGTAGAGGAAGAACTTGAAGCTCGCATAGACCCGACGCGCGCCGCCCCAGATCCCGATGATCAGGAACATCGGGATCAGGCCGGCCTCGAAGAACAGGTAGAACAGCAGCAGGTCGAGGGAGGCGAACACGCCGATCATCGTCGTCTCGAGGACGAGGAAGGCGACGAAATACTCCTTCACCCGGACGTGGATCGAGGTCCACGACGCCCCGATGCAGAACGGCATCAGGAAGGTGGTGAGCAGGATCAGCGGCATCGAGAAGCCGTCGACGCCCAGCTTGAACCGGATCGTCTCGGCGAGCCAGGGATGGCTCTCCACGAGCTGGAAGCTCGCCGACGCCGCGTCGTAGCGGCCCCAGGCCACCAGCGAGAGCACGAAGGTGACGACGGTGGTGGCGAGCGCGGCCCAGCGGCTGTTGCGCGCCACTGATTCCTCGTCGCCCTTGAGGGTGAGGATGAAGGCCGCGCCGCAGAGCGGGACGATCAGCAGGCCGGAGAGGATGCCGAGGCCGAGCATGTCAGTGAGCACCCTTGGGCAGGCCGGCCATCAGGTACCAGCTGATCAAGCCGGCCACGCCGATGAGCATGACGAAGGCGTAGTGGTAGACGTAGCCCGTCTGCAGGCGGACCACGCCCCGGGTGACGTCGACGACCCGCGCCGCGATGCCGTTGGGGCCGAGCCCGTCGATGATCCGGCCGTCGCCCTGCTTCCAGAGGAACAGGCCGAAATCCTTGGCGGGACGCACGAAGATCCGGTCGTAGAGCTCGTCGAAGTACCACTTGTTGAGCAGGAACCGGTACAGCGACGGCTGCTGCGCGGCGAGCGCGCCGGGCAGTTCCGGGCGGCGGATATACATCCAGAAGGCCAGGACGAAGCCGAGAATCAGCATGATCAGCGGCGCATAGGACACCAGCGCCGGGACCTCGTGGATCTCGTGCATGATGTGGTTGTCGGGGCCGTGCGCCAGGGCGTGGCCCCAGAACGCGTCCATGCCGGACCCGATGAAACGGTCGTGGAAGATGATCCCGGCGAACAGCGCCCCGAAGGCGAGGATCGCCAGCGGAATGGTCATCACCAGCGGGCTCTCGTGGGGCGTATGGTCCCCGTGCCCGTGCCCGTGATGGTCGTCCGCGACGAGGTCGCTCTTGTGGGCCGGCTCGATGTCGTGGCCGTGATCGTCGTGGGCCGCACCCTCGGTATGGCCCGGGGCGCCGTCGGCCTCATGGGCCATGGTGGAATGAGCGACCGCCGGGGCGGCGTGGTGGTCATGCGCCGCGTGAACACCCCAGCGGGCCGGACCCTCGAAGGTCATGAAGAACAGGCGCCAGGAATAGAAGGACGTGAAGAAGGCCGCCACCACGGTGCACAGGAAGGCGAGCGTGTGACCCGGCCGGGTCGAGGCGTAGGCCGCCTCGATGATCGCGTCCTTGGAATAGTAGCCCGCCGTGTACGGGAAGCCGATCAGCGCGAGGGAGCCGATCGCCATCATGGCGCAGGTGAACGGGATGTGGGAGCGCAGGCCACCCATGTTCCGCATGTCCTGCTCGTGGTGCATCGCGTGGATGACCGAGCCGGCCCCGAGGAACAGCAGCGCCTTGAAGAAGGCGTGGGTGAACAGGTGGAACACGCCGGCCGAGTAGGCGCCGACGCCGAGCGCCACGAACATGTAGCCGAGCTGCGAGCAGGTCGAGTAGGCGATCACCCGCTTGATGTCGTTCTGCACCAGGCCGATCGTGGCGGCGAAGAAGGCCGTGATCCCGCCGATCACCGTGACGACGATCAGCGCGTTCGGCGCCTCCTCGAACAGCGGCGACAACCGGGCGACCATGAACACGCCGGCGGTCACCATGGTGGCGGCGTGGATCAGCGCCGAGACTGGGGTCGGCCCCTCCATCGCATCCGGCAGCCAGGTGTGCAGCAGGAACTGCGCCGACTTGCCCATGGCGCCCATGAACAGCAGCAGGCAGGCCAGGGTCAGGGCGTTCCAGTCATGGCCGAGCAGGTGGAAGCTCAGGGTCTTGATGGCGTCGACCTTGGAGAAGATCGCGTCGAACGCCACAGAGCCGGTCAGCACGAAGACCAGGAAGATGCCGAGCGAGAAGCCGAAATCGCCGACCCGGTTGACGATGAACGCCTTCATGGCGGCGGCGTTTGCCGAGGGCTTCTCGTACCAGAAGCCGATCAGCAGGTAGGAGGCGAGGCCCACGCCCTCCCAGCCGAAGAACATCTGTACCAGGTTGTCGGCGGTCACCAGCATCAGCATGGCGAAGGTGAACAGCGACAGGTAGGCGAAGAACCGCGGCCGGTGCGGATCCTCGTGCATGTAGCCGACGGAATAGAGGTGGACGAGGGTCGAGACCGTGGTGACGACCACGAGCATCACCCGGGTCAGCGCATCGACCTTGAAGGCCCAATCGACCTGGAGATCGCCGGCCGAGAACCAGGACGCGACCTGCACCCGCTCGGCATGGCCGCCGTCGAGGAACACGCCCCAGGCGATCAGGGCCGTGAAGGCCAGGAACGCCGTGGTGATGTACTCGCAGGCCCGGGCCCCGATGTACCGGCCGAACAGGCCGGCGATCAGGAAGCCGATCAGCGGGAAGAAGACGATCGCGTGATACATCGCTCTCTTGCAGTCCGTCCTCCGGGCCGACCGCTGGGCGGCGTCCGGATTGTCACTCGGGGCCCGTGGAACGCGGGGCCGCGAACTCGGGTCGCGTGAAGAAGGGCGCCCTAGCCCTTCATCATGCTCACGTCCTCGACCGCGATGGTGCCGCGGTTGCGGAAGAAGACCACGAGGATGGCGAGGCCGATCGCCGATTCGGCGGCCGCGACGGTCAGGACGAACAGGGCGAAGACCTGTCCGGTGATGTCGTTCAGCTGCGTCGAGAAGGCGACCAAGTTGATGTTAACCGCGAGCAGGATCAGCTCGATCGACATCAGGATGACGATGACGTTCTTGCGGTTGATGAAGATCCCGAGCACGCCGAGCGTGAACAGGATCGCCGCAACGGTGAGGTAGTGGCTCAGGCCGATCATCGTTCGAGTCCTTCGGCGGGCATCAGACCTCGACACCCTGGCGGGAGGGCACCTTGCGGGTCTCCACCGCCATGCTCTGGGTGCGGGCGTTCTGGACCGAGATGTCCTGGCGCTTGACGCCCGGGCGATCACGGAGCGTCAGCACGATCGCGCCGATCATCGCCACCAGCAGGATCAGGCCCGCAAGCTGGAAGAAGTAGACGTAATCCGTGTAGAGCACCCGGCCGAGAGCCTGGGCGTTGGTGAGGTTCTCCGCCGCCGCGACGTTGCCGAGCGGCGCCTGAACCAGGTTCGGATCGATGGTCCAGGAGCCCACCACCAGGAGCAGCTCCACCAGGAAGATCGCCCCGATCAGGCCACCGATCGGCAGGTATTGCTGGAAGCCCTGGCGCAACTCGGCGAAGTCCACGTCGAGCATCATCACGACGAACAGGAACAACACCGCGACCGCGCCGACATAGACGACGACCAGGATCATCGCCAGGAACTCGGCGCCCATCAGGACGAACAGCCCGGCGGCGTTCACGAAGGCGAGAATCAGGAACAGCACCGAGGCGACGGGATTGCGCGAGGCGATCACCATGAAGCCCGACGCGACCGTGACGCTCGCGAACAGGTAGAAGAAGGCGGCTGCTGCGGTCATGCGCTCGTCGGGATCGGCCGCCGGAGCGGCCCCTTCTGCCTTGCGTGGAAACGGGCCGCAGCGGGCGGCCCGTCTATAGAACCCGGTCGGCGGGGGCACAACAGCGCCCCCGGCATGCGCTCAGCGGTAAGGCGCGTCCATCGCGATGTTGCGCGCGATCTCGCGCTCCCAGCGGTCGCCGTTCAAGAGGAGTTTCTGCTTGTCGTACAGAAGCTCCTCGCGGGTCTCGACCGAGAATTCGAAGTTCGGCCCCTCCACGATGGCGTCCACCGGGCAGGCCTCCTGGCACATGCCGCAATAGATGCATTTCACCATGTCGATGTCGTAACGGGTGGTGCGGCGGGTGCCGTCGTTGCGGCGCGGGCCCGCCTCGATGGTGATCGCCTGGGCCGGGCAGATCGCCTCGCAGAGCTTGCAGGCGATGCAGCGCTCCTCGCCGTTGGGATAGCGGCGCAGGGCATGCTCCCCCCGGAAGCGCGGGCCGCGATGGCCCATCTCGAAGGGATAGTTGATCGTCGCCTTCGGCTTGAAGAAGTAGCGCATGCCGAGGATCATCCCCGACACGAATTCCTTCAGCAGCAGGCTCTTTGCGACCTGATCGAGCTTCATGGCCCGGATCTCCGATTCGGCGGGTGGGCTCAGGCGCCCGGCGCGAGGCCGGTCAGCTTGAGCACGAAGGCGACAACGACGACCGAGACCAGCGAGATCGGCAGAAAAACCTTCCAGCCGAGGCGCATGAGCTGATCGTAGCGGTAGCGCGGCACGATGGATTTCACCATCGCGAACAGGAAGAACAGGAAGCTGGCCTTCAGGATGAACCAGATCACGCCCGGCACCCAGGTGAACGGCGCGAACGGGATCGGCGACAGCCAGCCGCCCAGGAACAGGATGGTCCCGAGCGCGCACATGCTCATGATGGCGACGTACTCGCCGAGCATGAACAGCAGATAGGGCGTCGACGAGTATTCCACCATGTAGCCGGCCACCAGCTCCGACTCGGCCTCCGGCAGGTCGAAGGGCGGGCGGTTGGTCTCGGCGAGCGCCGAGATGAAGAACACCACGAACATCGGGAAGAGCCACAGCCAGTACCAGCCGAACAGGCCGAGGCTGGTGTCCTGCGCCATCACGATGCGCGAGAGGTTCAGCGAGCCGGCGCAGAGCAGCACGCAGATGATCACGAAGCCCAGCGAGACCTCGTAGGAGATCATCTGCGCGGCCGAGCGGAGCGCGCCCAGGAAGGCGTATTTCGAGTTCGAGGCCCAGCCGCCCATGATGACGCCGTAGACGCCCAGGCTGGAGATCGCGAAGATGTAGGTGATGCCGACATTGATGTCGGCGATCGCCCAGCCGTCGGCCAGGGGAATCACCGCCCAGCTCGACAGGGCCAGCATCGCGAAGACCAGCGGCGCCAGCAGGTAGATCGCCTTGTTGGCGCCCGCGGGGATCACCGGCTCCTTCAGCACGAACTTCAGAAGGTCGGCGAAGGATTGCAGCAGCCCGAACGGCCCGACCACGTTGGGACCGCGCCGGAGCTGCACCGCCGCCCAGATCTTACGGTCGGCGAGCAGCGCATAGGCGATGAACACGAGCAGCGCTGAGAGCAGCACGAAGCTCTTCAGCACGATCAGGAGCACGGTCCCGAGGATTTCGAGCGACGTCATCGTGGGGTCCCTACTCTGCCGCCGCGAGCGGCCGCGCTTCGGCGGCGCGCTCGCGGGCGAGGCGCGAGCACTCGGCGAGCACCCGCGAGGCGCGGGCGATCGGGTTGGTGAGGTAGAAGTCGGTCACCGGGGAGGCGAAGGCGGGGCTGCCGGTGGTGCTGCCGAGGCCGGCCAGCCGATCCACGGCCGCCGCCACATCGCCGGTCTCCACGGTGCCGATCGCCGCGAAATGCGGATGGGCGGTGTAGAGGGCCCGGCGGAGCGCAGTGAGCGAATCGAACGGCAGACGCTGGCCCAGCACGTCCGAGAGCGCGCGCAGGATGGCCCAATCCTCGCGGGCATCCCCCGGCGGGAAGCCGGCGCGGTTGCCCATCTGGACCCGGCCTTCCGTGTTCACCCAGGTCGCCGACTTCTCGGTATAGGCTGCGCCCGGCAGGATCACGTCCGCCCGGGAGGCGCCGCGGTCGCCATGGGTGCCCTGGTAGATCACGAAGGCGCCGGGCGCCACGTCGCGCTCGTCGGCACCGAGGTTGAACAGCACGTCCACGCCGCCGGCCGCTAGCATGGCCGGGAAGCCGAGGCCGCCCTCCCCCGGCACGAAGCCGAGATCGAGCGCGCCGACCCGGGCGGCGGCCGTGTGCAGAACGCCGAAGCCGTTCCACTCCGGCGTGACCGCGCCGATCGCCTTGGCGAGGGATGCCGCAGCCGCCAGGATGCCGGGCTCGGCATTGGCGCCGACGATGATGAGCGGCGCCTTCGCGCCCTTGAGGATCTCGAGGAAGCTATGCTCCCCGCGGGCGAGGCCGGCCAGCGATTCCGGGCCGGCGCCGATGTAGTGGCTCGGATAGGTCAGATCGACCGGCTCGCCGATCACCCCGACCGCGAGCGGGCCCATGCGCCAGCGCTTGCGGATGCGGACGTTCAGCAGCGAGGCCTCGGTGCGCGGATTGGCACCGACGATCAGGATCGCATCCGCGGCCTCGATGCCGGGAATCGTCGGGTTGAACAGGTAGGAGGCGCGGCCCAGCGCCGGATCGAGCCCGGTCTCGGCCTGGCGGCAATCGAGATTGGGCGTGCCCAGCGCGCGCATCAGCTCGCGCAGGGCGAAGATCTCCTCGACGCCCGCGAGGTCGCCGACCACGGCGCCGATGCGCTTGGGATCGGTGGCCTTCACCTTGGCGGCGATGGCCTGGAACGCCTCGCCCCAGGAGGCGGGCCGCAGCCGTCCGTTCTCGCGCAGGTACGGCCGGTCGAGGCGCTGCATCCGCAAGCCATCGACATGGTAGCGGGTCTTGTCGGAGATCCACTCCTCGTTGATCTCCTCGCTGACCCGCGGCTCGATCTGCATCACCTCGCGGCCGCGGGTGTCGACGCGGATCGAGGAGCCGACCGCGTCCATCACGTCGACCGATTCGGTCTTGTTCAGCTCCCAGGGGCGTATATTGTAGCTCTGCGGCCGGTGCACCAGGGCACCCACCGGGCACAGGTCGGCGACGTTGCCCTGGAGCTCCGAGGCCATCGACTGCTCGAGGTAGCTCGTGATCTCCATGTCCTCGCCGCGGCCGATGGCGCCGAGGTCGGGCACGCCTGCCACCTCCGCCAGGAAGCGCACGCAGCGGGTGCAGTGGATGCAGCGGTTCATCGCGGTCCGCACCAGCGGGCCGATATGCTTCTCCTCGACCGCGCGCTTGTTCTCTTGGTAGCGGGTCGAATCGACCCCGTAGGCCATCGCCTGGTCCTGCAGGTCGCAATGGCCGCCCTGGTCGCAGATCGGGCAATCGAGCGGGTGGTTGATGAGGAGGAACTCCATCACCCCTTCCCGGGCCTTCTTGGTCAGGCCGGAGCGGGTCAGCACCTCCGGCGGCTCGCCGTTCGGGCCCGGACGGCAATCCTTCACCGCGTAGGCGCAGCTCGCCACCGGCTTGGGCGCGCCCTTCAGCTCCACCAGGCACATCCGGCAATTGCCGGCGATCGACAGGCGCTCGTGGAAGCAGAAGCGCGGGATCTCGGCCCCCGCGGCCTCGCAGGCCTGGAGCAGGGTGTATTCGGCCGGAACCTCGACCTCGGTGCCGTCGACGAGGATTTTTGTCATCGGTGCCATCTCAGTGCGGGGCGTCGGCTAGATCGAGGCGTCGCTCGATGCGCTCGATGCGAAGCTCGACCCGGTCGATCCGCCGGTGAACGCCGGCCAGGTTTTCTTCGACCGCGGCCATCCGGCCCTTCAACTCACGGACATCGTCGCTGAGCCGATCGACCTTCTCGTCGATGCGACGCAGGTACACGAGCATCAGGTTGTCAGGCTGGCTCGTCATGGCCTCACTCCGCGGCCATCGGGATCGGGTCGGAATGGGGGTTGGCGGTGTAGCGGTCGATCCGCTTCTCGATCTCGGGGCGGAAGTGCTTGATCAGGCCCTGGATCGGCCAGGCCGCCGCGTCGCCGAGCGCGCAGATCGTGTGACCCTCGATCTGCTTGGTGACCTCGAACAGCATGTCGATCTCGCGCTTCTGCGCCCGGCCCTCGGTCATGCGCTGCATCACCCGCCACATCCAGCCGGTGCCCTCGCGGCAGGGCGTGCACTGGCCGCACGACTCATGCTTGTAGAAGTACGAAATGCGGGTGATCGCCGCGACGATGTCGGTGGACCGGTCGAGCACGATCACCGCCGCCGTGCCGAGGCCGGAGCCGAGGCCGCGCAGGGTGTCGAAATCCATCTTGGCGTCGATGATCTGGTCGGCCGGCACCAGCGGCACCGACGAGCCGCCCGGGATCGAGCAGAGCAGGTTGTCCCAGCCGCCGCGCATGCCGCCGCAATGCCGGTCCACCAACTCGCGGAAGGTGATGCCCAGCTCCGCCTCGACGTTGCACGGCCTGTTGACGTGCCCCGACACGCAGAACAGCTTGGTGCCGGTGTTGTTCTTGCCGCCGAGCCCGGCGAACCAGGCGCCGCCCCGGCGCAGGATCGTGCCGGCCACCGCGATCGACTCGACGTTGTTGACCGTCGTCGGGCAGCCGTAGAGGCCCATATTGGCCGGGAATGGCGGCTTGAGCCGCGGCATCCCCTTCTTGCCCTCGAGGCTCTCGATCAGCGCCGTCTCTTCGCCGCAGATATAGGCGCCGGCGCCGTGGTGGACGTAGATGTCGAAGGGAAAGTCGTGCACGTTCGACTGGCCGACGAGACGCGCCTCGTAGGCCTCGTCCACGGCCTTCTGGAGCGCGTGCTTCTCGGCCACGTATTCGCCGCGGATGTAGATGTAGCAGGCATGCGCGCCCATGGCGAAGCAGGCCAGCATGCAGCCCTCGATCAGGAGATGCGGGTCGTGCCGCATGATCTCCCGGTCCTTGCAGGTGCCCGGCTCCGACTCGTCGGCATTGACCACGAGATAGTGCGGGCGCCCGTCCGACTTCTTGGGCATGAACGACCACTTGAGGCCGGTGGGGAAGCCCGCGCCGCCGCGTCCGCGCAGGCCCGACGCCTTCATCTCCTCGATGATCCAGTCGCGGCCCTGCTCCAGGAGGAACTTGGTCCCGTCCCAGGCGCCACGCTGCTTGGCAGCCTCCAGGCCCGGCGAATGCAGGCCGTAGAGGTTGGTGAAGATGCGATCCTGATCCGACAGCATGTCAGGTCCTCACTGAGCCGGCGCCGATAGAGCCTTGGCCTGACCGACCCAGTCCTCCCGGTCGATGCGACCTGGGACCGCGAGGTAGGTGCCGACCCAGGTTATCTCGTCGCGGGTCCAGGCGGCGATCTGGTCGAAATGGTGGATGCCGAGGCCGTTGAGGCGCTGGCTGGTGTCGGGATCGATGCCCCGGATCCGGGTGAGATCGTCCGGCCGGCCGGCGCGGGCCGCGTCGAGGCTGGGCGGACGGGTGCCGACGGCGTTCGCCTTCTGCTCCGGGGTCGCGTCCTGCGGCAGCGCAGCGAGCGCCCCGGCGACGCGGGCTTCCTCGGCTTCCGCCGCGACCTCACCCGCGCTGGCGCCGGAGGCTTCCGGCTGCTGCGGGACCGTATCGCGCTGGGGCGTCTCCTGATTCCCCTGCTCGCCCGCGGCCGGCTCGCCCTCGGCGATGCGCTTGGCCGGTGAGTCGAGCACGTCCGCGTCGCCCGGGCGGGCGGCGCCGTGCTTGGCGGTGGAGCGGCCGCGCTCGGCCGCGCCGGCGCGATCTTCGGGCTTCACCGGCGTCTCGCCCTCGGCCGCACGCTGGGCCGGGGCGTCGCTGACCGTGCGCTCAACCGGTCGCCCGGCATCGGGCTTGGCCGGCTTCGGATTGACGGCGGCCTGCTGCTCGCTGGAGGCCGCCTCGCCGGTCTTGGCAGCCTGCTCCTCGGGCTTGGCCGTGTCCTCGAAGCGCTTGCGCCAAGCCCCGATCCGCGATCCGTCGAACAGGGTCTGGTCGGTGAGCGTGTCGGGGCCGCCCTGCGGCTCCGAGGCCTGGCGGCCGATCTGCGAGCCGACCTTGACCGGCCGGCCTGCCGCCAGGTCGTCCATCAGCGTGCCGAGGGATTCCGGGGTCAGGTCCTCGTAATAATCCTGGTTGATCTGCACCATCGGGGCGTTGCAGCAGGCGCCCAGGCACTCGACCTCGAGCCAGGAGAAGTTGCCGTCGGCCGAGACATGACCGGGGGGGCCGAGGCGCGCCTCGAGCATCTCCTTCAGGCCCCGGGCGCCGCAGGAATCGCACGGCACCGTGCCGCAGACCTGGATCCAGAAGCGGCCCACCGGCTCCAGGGCGAACATGGTGTAGAAGGTCGCCACCTCCAGCACGCGGATGTTGGGCATGCCGAGCTCGGCCGCCACCGCCTCGATGGCCGCCCGCGGCAGCCAGCCGCCGTTCTGCTCCTGCGCCTTCCAGAGCAGCGAGATCACCGCGGAGGCCTGGCGGCCCTCCGGGTACTTGGCGATCTGGGTCTTGGCCCAGGCAGCGTTCTCGGGGGAGAACGCGAAGCTTTCGGGCTGCTCAGAGGCCGGCGCGAGTCTGCGGTTTGCCATCCTGCTAACGCCTTACCGATCCACTTCGCCGAACACGATGTCGAGGGTGCCAAGCACACAGGACACGTCGGCCAGAAGGTGCCCCCGGCACATCCAATCCATCGCCTGAAGATGCGCGAAGCCCGGCGCGCGGATCTTGCAGCGATACGGCTTGTTGGTGCCGTCGGACACGAGATAGACGCCGAACTCGCCCTTGGGCGCCTCCACGGCGGCGTAGACCTCGCCCTCCGGTACGTGGAAGCCCTCGGTGTAGAGCTTGAAGTGGTGGATCAGCGCTTCCATCGAGCGCTTCATCTCGCGGCGCGGCGGCGGCGCGAACTTGCCGTCGATGGCGGCGATCGGGCCCTGCCCGGCCGGCTCGCGCAGCTTGGCGCAGCACTGCTTCATGATCTTGGCCGATTCCCGCATCTCCTCCATGCGGATCACCTGCCGGTCGTAGGTGTCGCCGTTCCGGCCCACCGGCACGTCGAAGTCCATCTCCTCGTAACACTCGTAGGGCTGCGCCTTGCGCAGGTCCCACGGGATGCCCGAGCCGCGCAGCATGACGCCGGAGAAGCCCCACTCCATGCACTCGTCCACCGACACGATGCCGATGTCGACGTTGCGCTGCTTGAAGATGCGGTTGGCCATCACGAGGTCGTCGAGATCCTGCACAACCTGCAGGAACGGGTCGCAGAACGCCTCGATATCGTCGATCAGCTTGGGCGGCAGGTCCTGGTGGACGCCGCCGGGCCGGAAGTAGTTGGCGTGCAGCCGGGCGCCCGAGGCACGCTCGTAGAAGATCATTAGCTTCTCGCGCTCCTCGAAGCCCCAGAGCGGGGGCGTGAGGGCGCCGACATCCATCGCCTGCGTGGTGACGTTGAGCAGGTGCGACAGCAGGCGGCCGATCTCGCAGAACAGCACGCGGATCAGCTGCGCGCGGCGCGGCACCTCAATGCCCGCGAGCTTCTCGATCGCCAGGCAGAAGGCGTGCTCCTGGTTCATCGGCGACACGTAGTCGAGCCGGTCGAAATAGGGCGTCGCCTGGAGGTAGGTCTTGTGCTCGATCAGCTTCTCGGTGCCGCGGTGCAGCAGGCCGATATGCGGATCGACCCGCTCGACCACCTCGCCGTCCAGCTCCAGCACGAGGCGCAGCACGCCGTGCGCCGCCGGGTGCTGCGGGCCGAAATTGATCGCGAAATTGCGGATGTTGTGTTCTGTCACTGACAGTCTCCGCGGTTCAGGCCGACGTCTTCTTCTCGTCTCCGGGCAGCACGTATTCGGTGCCTTCCCACGGAGACAGGAAGTCGAAGTTGCGGAATTCTTGGGTGAGCTGGACCGGCTCGTAGACGACCCGGGCCTCGTCCTGGTCGTACCGGACCTCGACGAAGCCGGTGAGCGGGAAGTCCTTGCGCAGGGGATGCCCCTCGAACCCGTAATCGGTGAGCAGCCGGCGCAGGTCCGGATGCCCCGAGAACAGGATACCGTAGAGGTCGTAGGTCTCGCGCTCGTACCAGTTGGCGGCCGGGAACACCTCGATCGCCGAGGGGACTGGGGTCACCTCGTCGGTCTGCACCTTCACCCGGATGCGCGCGTTGTGGCGCAGCGAGAGCAGGTGGTAGACCACGTCGAAGCGCTGCGCGCGCTGAGGGTAGTCCGCGCCGCAGATGTCGATGAAGCTGCGGAACGCGCAGGCCGGGTCGTCGCGCAGGTAGGTCAGCGCGTAGATGATGTCGGAGGCCTGGACCACCAGGGTCAGCTCGCCGAACGCGATGGCGTGCGACACCACCGCCGGGCCGAGCGCGCCGGTAACCCGCTCGGCCAGCGTCGTGAGGGCGGCCGGGCCGCTCTCGGGCTGGGTGTGCGACAGGATCGAGATGCCGTTGGTCATGGCCGCTCCTCAGCGCTCGATCGTGCCGGTCCGGCGGATCTTCTTCTGGAGAAGCAGCACGCCGTAGAGCAGCGCCTCGGCGGTGGGTGGGCAGCCGGGCACGTAGATGTCCACCGGCACCACCCGGTCGCAGCCGCGCACCACCGAATAGGAATAGTGATAGTAGCCGCCGCCGTTGGCGCAGGAGCCCATCGAGATCACGTAGCGCGGCTCCGGCATCTGGTCGTAGACCTTGCGCAGGGCCGGAGCCATCTTGTTGGTCAGCGTGCCGGCGACGATCATCACGTCCGACTGGCGCGGCGAGCCACGGGGCGCGAAGCCGAAGCGCTCGCAATCGTAGCGCGGCATCGACATCTGCATCATCTCGACCGCGCAGCAGGCGAGCCCGAAGGTCATCCACATCAGCGAGCCGGTGCGGGCCCAGTTGATCAGCTCGTCCGTAGTGGTGAGCAGGAAGCCCCGGTCGGCCAGTTCGTCGCTGATCGACAGGAAGGTCGGATCGTCCGCGCCGATCGGCCGGCCGGTGTTGGGATCGATGATCCCTTTGGGCTGGGGCGCGACCGCGGGGGCGCGGGACAGGCTGTGGGTCGTGTCGGTGATCAGGGCCATCGGCGACTCGGAATGCGGTGCGGGCAGGCTGCTGTTGCGAATCAATCCCATTCGAGGGCGCCCTTGCGCCACTCATAGACGAAACCGACCGTCAGCACGCCCAGGAAGACGATCATCGACCAGAAGCCGAACCAGCCAAGGTCTCCGAAGGTGATCGCCCACGGGAATAGGAACGCGACCTCGAGATCGAAGATGATGAACAGGATCGCCACGAGGTAGAACCGCACGTCGAACTTCATGCGGGCATCGTCGAATGCGTTGAAGCCGCACTCGTAGGCCGAGAGCTTCTCCGGATCCGGGCTCTTGAAGGCGACCAGGAAGGGCACGACGAGCAACGCCGTGGCGATGAACAGAGCCACGCCGATGAACACGATGAGCGGAAGGTAATCCGCCAACAATCCGGTCATGCCAGGGCCTCGCGAGAGCGTCTCGATCGACGTGGGAAACCGCGGTGCGCCGCCGAACCGGATTCGCCCGTGGAATTGTTCTTATGCCAGGATGCGCGCGGCCGGAGGCTTAGTCGAGCCGCCGACCCCTGACAATGGCTTGCCGCGTCGCACAAAGTGCAGGTCTTGTCTTGTGTAGGGATGTGGGCCTGCGCGGCGGCCCTGCAACACGACGCATGCGCGCAGCCCCTTTGGCCGGGCGCGGCGCAAAACCATCACGGACACGCTTGACAGCCCCCCGCCTGGCCCATAAACCCCGCCCCGTCGCCGGGCGAAACGCCCTCTTCGAAGCGCATCCATCGGCTTTCGAAGCGACCACGCCGTGCGGGCGTAGCTCAGTTGGTTAGAGTGCCGGCCTGTCACGCCGGAGGTCGCGGGTTCGAGCCCCGTCGCCCGCGCCACTTCCATAAGTTTCTTAAAATCAAAATTTGGATTTGCCCTCCGGCTATGTCGGGGGCGTTCCATCGAGTTCGCGATGTTATGGCGTTGAAGCCTGACACGGAAAACTACGATGATGCGTTGCGCCGTGCAGGCAGCGGGATGACGGTAAGAAGGCGGCCGTAAAGATCGTCTTCGATGAGCCAGATGGAGCGAATCCAGGGCTCTCGGCCATCGACACCTTTGATTGGGCCTTCGCAGACGATGCGCCTCGACCCAACCGCGTCGAAAATCATCTGCACGTCCGGGGCGGACACATAATGGTCTACCAAGGCGTCTGCCATAATGTTCGGTTGACCTGCTCTGAATCCGAAGCGCAGCAAAAACTTTGCTTTTGAGCCGCCTTTCGGGTGCATAGGATTCAGCAAGTAACCGACGATCTTCTCGCCCTGGATGCGCAACCCCAGGAGTGTCGGCAGGCCTAAGCGACTCACGGCGTATGGCGACCAGTGCGTCTCAGATCGACTGGTAGCACCGTCGCGAGGGCACCCGCTGGCTCCGGGAATTCGACGAAAAAGGCTTCGCCGCCCTTCCAGACGCCGACGATGGTGCCTTCGGTGCCGGCCGGAATCGGATCGCCGTCATCGGTTACGACCGGTGCCAGCACGACCACGTCGTCGAGATCCCGAAACGTGGCCCCGGGATCCTCTTTCCGCAGCAGGTATGAGAAGTCGACCGACATTTCCTGAGATTGGCGCTTGCGATGAGCGTGCGCAAGTCGATGGTCACCGCACGGCTGACCGGAGCCTCAAACCGAAGGCCAGCGACCGGCCCCCCGCGCCCGCCGGCGCTCATCGCGCCGGCCGATCAGCAAGTCGGTGGCGTCGCGGGGCCCCGGCGTGGCCGCGTCGGCGACGTCCTGCGGGGTCAGCCCGATATCCTTCAACTCCCGCTCGGACAGGGTCGAGAGCCGGTGCAGGACGCGCCGGTTCATCGCCGCGCGCGACAACTCCGCCCGCACCTCCGCGGCGGCCTCGGCGATGGCCTGGACGGACCGGGCGAGCCAGGACGGCCTGCCTGGGGCATGGGCGGTCTCGGTGAGGCACTGGTCCATGATTCGATCCTCCGTCTGTCCGGAACCCGGCGGTTGTGACCGCACGGGACTGGCGGCGACAGGAACAGTTCGGTACGATTTCGATGAATTGTCCGGTGGAAAAGGCAGTACGGATGCAGGTCTCGAGCAAGCCGGCCGGGACGCGGGTGGAGATTGTGGCCGGCGAGATCCGCGAGCGGATCGCGGCGCGCCACCTCGTGCCGGGGGTCCGGATCCCATCGGTGCGGGCCTTCGCTGAATCCATGGGTGTGTCGAAATCGACCGTGGTGGAGGCCTATGACCGGCTGGCCGCCGAGGGCACCCTGGTGGCGCGGCCGGGCTCGGGCTTCTACGTCGCCGGCAAGACCCGGCCGCTCTCGCTCCAGGCGATGGGCCCCCGGCTCGACCGGATCGTCGACCCGCTGTGGATCACCCGCCAGGCGCAGCAGGCCGGCGCGGACCAGCTCAAGCCCGGGGCCGGCTGGCTGCCCGATTCCTGGATGCCGCACGAGGCGATTCGGCGGGGCCTGCGCCGGGTGGCGCGGGCGGATCTCGCCGAGATGACCAATTACGACCGGCCGCTGGGCTACGAGCCCCTGCGGATCCAGATCGCCCGCAAGATCGCCGAGAAGGGCGTGGGCGCCGAGCCGGACCAGATCGTGCTCGTCGAATCCGCCACCCAGGCCCTCGACCTCGTCTGCCGGTTCTTGCTCCAGCCGGGCGACACCGTGCTGGTGGACGATCCCTGCTACTTCAACTTCCTGGCGCTGCTGCGTGCACACCGGGTGTCGGTGGTCGGCGTGCCGCTTACCCCGGAGGGCCCGGACCTGCAGGCTCTCGGGACCCTGCTCGAACGGCACCGGCCGCGCTTCTACCTGACCAACGCGGCGCTCCAGAACCCGACCGGCGCGAGCCTCGCCCCGGCCATCGCCCATCGGCTGCTGAAGCTGTGCGAGGCGCACGACACCCTGATCGTCGAAGACGAGATCTTTGGCGACCTCGAACCGGAGCCGGCCCCGCGGCTCGCCGGGTTCGACGGGCTGGAGCGGGTGATCCAGATCGGCAGCTTCTCAAAAACCCTGTCGGCGGCGGCGCGCTGCGGCTGGATCGCGCTCCGGGGCGACTGGGTCGAGCCGCTGGTCGATCTGAAGCTCGCGCTCAGCCTCGGCAACGGCCACGTCACGGCGGCTTTGGTGCACAGCCTGATCACCGAAGGCTGCTACCGCCGGCACCTCGCCGAGACCAAGCGGCGGCTCGCCGGCGCCATGGTCCAGGCCTCGGCCGAGCTCGGCGCCTGCGGCCTGAAACCCTGGGCGCAGCCCCGGGGCGGCTTCTTCCTGTGGATGCGCCTGCCGGACGGGCGCGACGGCGCCGAGGTGGCGCGCCGCGCCCTGGCGCAGGGCATGGTGCTGGCCCCGGGCACGGCGTTCAGCCTCTCCGACGACTGGAACGGCTACATGCGCTTCAACGTCGCCCACTGCACCGACCCGCGCATCCGGCCGATCCTGCGCGCGGCGCTGGCTTGATCGCTGCGGGCCCCGTCCGTGCGAGCGCGTCAACCCGGCCCGGCGCCACCCTTGGCCGTGAGGGGGGGATGGATCAACACCCGATCCGCTTGAGCTTAGATTTGCTGCCTTCGACCGTTTATAGACATTGGGAAGGTCCGCTCAGGGGATCATAAGGTGCAAAGACCTACGATTGCGTGAGGTAAGGCGCCGCCTTCTGCTTCCGGGCGAATGACCGGCCGAGCAGGCATAATCCAGCAGCAACTGGTTTCTTGCAGCCCGTCCACTTCCCGCCGGCGGTCGACGGAACGGGCGAACGTTTATGGCCCCAGATCTCGCTTCATCCTGCGTGATCAGGGTCCCCAACCGTGCTCGGCACCTCACCCTTCCGCATTCATTCGCGGCGACGTTCTTGGATCGCTACCAGCGATAGCGCAGTGTCGCGAGGATCGTCTGCCTGTTTCCGTAGAAGCAGCCGGTCGCAGCAATGCACGTCGTGACGTAAGTCTTGTCGAAGAGGTTCGTCGCGTTGAGCGCAAGATCGACGCCCTTCAGCACGGGATAGCGATACCCAAAATCGTAGCGGACAGCCGCGTCGACCAGCATGACCGCAGGTGTTCGGTAGAGGTTGGCGGTGTCGCCGACCGAGACGCCGATGTAGCGCACGCCCGCGCCCAGGCCGAGGCCGGCCCATTCCCCCGTTCGGATCGTGTAGTCGAGCCAGACCGAGGCCTGATGGCGTGGAACGAAGGGCAGTTCGTTCCCGACGATGCTGACACCGGCCGCGTTGGCGTTGGCCTTGGTGAACCTGCTGGTCATCGCAGCGTAGGAGGCGACGATGTCGAGGCTGTCGGTGAGGCTGGCCTTCGCCTCCAGTTCCAGCCCGCGGACCCTTGCCTCGCCGGCTTGGCTGTTGAACCGGAAGTTGAGGGCGTCCGGCGTCAGCACGTTCTGCTGCGTGAGATCGAACACCGCACCGGTCAGCAAGAGGTTCGTACCTGTCGGCTGGGCCTTGATGCCGCCCTCGATCTGGTCACCGGTGGTCGGCGCGAAGGGTGCGCCGAAGCGGTTGGTGCCGGAGGTCGGCTGGAACGACGTCGCGTAGCTCACGTATGGGGACAAGCCACCGTCGAAAAGATAGTTGAGGCCGACACGGCCGGTGAAGGCGGCATCGTCCTGTTTCACCTGCGCCAGCGCGCCGGTCGACACCGTTCGGGTACGGGTGATGGCGTCGACCCAGTCCTGACGTCCGCTGAGGGTGAGACCGAAGCCGCCGAAGCGGATCTCGTCTTGCACGTACAGGCCGGTCTGATTGCGCCCTTGGGTGGTCCGCGTGCCGAGCGGCGGCCGGGTGACGGTCCCGGCATAGACCGGGGCGAAGATGTCGACCGAGGGGACGCCCCTCAGGTCCGACTCGTCATAGCGTGCATCCTCACGCAGATAATCGGCGCCGAACAAAAGCGTATGGGCGAAAGGTCCCGTGAGGAAGCGTGCCTCCGCCTGACTGTCGACGTTAAAGAGGTTCGAGCGTTCCGGGAACGCCCAAGCGTAGCGGGACAGCGTCCGTCCGTCGGCCGCAAGCCCGCTCGCCTGGACGCGCTGCGTGTCGGCTTCGACATGCGCAAACCGCAGGTTCTGGCGCAGTGTCCAGATCTCATCGAACCGATGCTCGAACGCGTAGCCGATGAAGCTTTGGTCGAGCTTGAACCGATCGTAGTTCGGCTCGCCGATGAAGCGGTTCGTCGAGATGCGTCCGCGCGGGTTCGTGTACAATGTGCCGAGGGTCGGGAGGCCTTGCGGCGCACCGCCACCGGGCGAGTCGATGTGCAGGTACTGCGACAGGATCGTGAAGGACGTGTCCGCATCCGGTCGGAACGTGACGCTCGGTGCGAGGAAGACCCGGTCTTCCTCCAGGTAATCCAGCTGGGTTCCGGTGGTGCGGGTGAGCCCGGTGAGCCGGTAGAGGACGCGGCCTTCCGGATCGACGGGGCCGGACAGGTCGAAGGCGGCCTGAGCACGTCCGAAGCTGCCGGTCTGGAGCTGGATCTCGTGCAGCGGCACCGCGCTCGGACGCTTGCTGACGAGGTTGAGTAAGCCGCCTGGCGAGTTCTGCCCGTAAAGTCCCGACGCAGGGCCCTTCAGCAGTTCGATGCGCTCCAGGCCGTACGTCTCGACGAGTGGCTGCGAGTAGCCCCGTGCGCCATAAGGAAGGCGCAGGCCATCCAGGTAGCGTCCGGGCACGAAACCGCGGACGTAGAGCCAGTCGTAGCGCAGGTCCGTGCCGTACTGCGTGAGCACGCCCGGGGTGTAGAGCAAAGCCTGGCGCACGGTCTGCGCTTGCCGATCCTCGATCTCCTTCCGGCCGACCACGTTGATGGCCTGCGGCGTTTCCAGGATCGGCGTGCCGGTCTTCGTCGCCGTCGCGCTGCGTCTGGCGACGTAGCCATTGACCGGCCCAAGAGCCGTGTCGGTGGTCACCTCCAAGGCATCGAGGGTCACGCTGCCGTCTTGAGGGCCGGCGACGTCGGCCTGGGCCACGAGACCGACGATGGTGGCCGCGCGCCTGGCCGTGAAGTGCGGCACCAAGCCGGTGCCCGCAAGCAGCTGCCGCAAGGCTCCCATCCGGTCGTACCGTCCGGAGAGTGGCGTCGAGCGCAGGCGGCGGCTGGCGTTGCTGTCGTAGATCAGCTGCACGCCGCTGACGGCGCCATAGGATGCCAGAGCCTCGTCAAGGGGCTGCTCGGCAATCGCGAAGTCGAGGGCCTCGTCCAGATCCGGATTGGGCGATGTCACGCGGACGATCCGCGCCTCGACCCTCGCCCCGGTCAGGTCAGCGGGGGCGATGGCTGCCGCAGTCTGCGTCGGCAGGGTCAACACGAGCGCCGCGACCCCACTCAATCCGGTCACCATCCGAAAGCCGTCTCCCGTCCGGTGCCGCCCGCATCCTCGCGCCATCGTCGTACCCCGCGTCATCCTGCGGCTTGTCACCGCTGTCCGACGGGTCGTGATCGCCCGTCTGACTCCTCAGACGCGCGCCGGGTGGCGAGCCCGCAAAAAAACTGCGTATCCTTTCTCGGCCCGACGCGACCGTGCGGCGCTCAGCGCAGGACGACGAGGCGGTCGCCGAACCTGACCTCCGATAGGGCGAGGGCGGTGCGGATGCTGCCGAGAGCCTCCTCCGGTCGCGCGAGGTGGAACACGCCCGTCACCCGCCGGGCGGCCGTAGCCGAACTGGCGACGACGATCCGTCCCGGCCGGTATCGATTGAGATCGTCCACGACCTGCGACAGGGGCGTATCACGGAAGACAAGCAGGCCCCGCCTCCAGGCAGCCGTGGTGGCGACGTCGATGGCGTGGGGACCGCGCGCATCCGGTCCGATCCCGACCTCCTGACCGGCCACGAGGCGCGTCGCAGCAACGCCCGGTGCGGGAACGACAGTGACTTGCCCGGCCAGGCAGGCCATGTCGGCATCCTGGCCGCCGACCCAGCCGGACAGGCCTCCGCGAGGCCTGCACCGAACGACGACCTCCGCCGGCTCACTCGGCTCAGTGACGAGGCGCGCCTCGCCCACGACCACGGTGAGGGCAGCGCGGGTGGCCGGAACGGTGACGGCCACCGAGCCCGCATGCAGAACGATGTCCTGCCGCATGTCCTTGCGGTGAGCGTCCAGGGCCGTCTCGGCATCCAGCTCGATGCGGATGCCGCCCGGCAGGGTCACCGTCCGAATCTCTCCGGTTCCCGTCCGGTATGCAGCCCGCAGGGTCGGCCACCGCAACGCAAGCGTCGCGCCCGCGGCTGCGATGGAGGCCGACGCGATCCCGCCGGCGGCCACTCGGCCGAGCATGCGCCGCCGGGTCATCCCGCGGGGCGCCTCCCGGGCAAATGCCGGCCCGGACGTGACCGCGAGGGCGTCGCCCGTCCGCCGCCAGAGCCCGGCGGCAGCCCGGAATGCGGCGTCGTTCGCGGGCAGGGAGCGCCAGGCGGCGAGGGCCTCGGCGTCATCCTGCGTCGCCGTTCCGGAGGTCAGGTGGACAACCCAGGCGTGCGCCTGCTGCCGGACGCTGCGATCGTCGCCGTTCGTGGTCCTGTCCGGTTGGTTCGGCTCGCTCATTCTTCTCTCGCCGGTCGGCGGATCCGTTTCGCGCCATCGCACGGAAAGAGCATCCTGCAGCAAGACGTTTCGATGTGCCGCATCCCGCAATCAATCCAGGATCCGGCTTGTTCGGAGACGGTCCGCACAATGATCGAGCGCCATCCTGACCTCGGCCTCCACCGTTCGGAGTGATACGCCGAGGCGCGCCGCGATGGAGGCGTGGCTCAAGCCTTCGATCCGGCTGAGGCGGAAGGCCTCGGCGCGCCGGGGCGGGAGTTCGCGCAGGGCCGCACCGAGCCTCTGCAGGTCGAGGCGGCCCTGTGCCTGCCGGTCCGGGCCCGGTCCCTCGTCGGCGACAGCCAGAAGATCGTCGATCTCGACGGGCATGAGCAACCGGGACTGGCGCATCTGCGCTCTGTTGTGATCCACGGCCAGGTTCGCCGCGATCTGGAACAGAAAGGCGCGTTCGTTGTGAAAGATGGTCCGTTCCTGCTCGGACCGCGCCACCCGGATGAAGGCCTCGTGCATGAGGTCGGTCGCTTCGTGCCGGCCGACCTTTCGGCTCAGAAACCGCAGCAAGGCCTCGCAATGGCTGCGATAGAGGCTCGCCAATCGGCTCGCAGGCCCATCATGGGCGGGATCGACGGCAGGCATGGACCTTTGCCTGTGAGAGACGGCTGGGGTGGCTTGGCTATGCCTCGGCGTATCGCGACGATGGACCGTAAATCAAGAGCATGAAAGTCACGCTCAAGATGCGGGGCTCTAGTTTTTAATTTTTCTATTTAATACTTTTGGTTGAGTTCTATAAATACTCTAGCACACAGGAGATATTATTCGATGGGGTGATGCTTTCTCCTGCGCAAGTGCGCCGATAGACTTCTTGCCGGTAGGCTTAGGAGAGAACCGCCCGAGAACTGGGTAAAGGCGTGAATGTCCGGTTGCAGCCGTGGCGATAAGGGCCGTTTTCCACCCTCCTGAGACATCACCGGGGCCAGGCGGATCGTGTTCAGACCCTGGGTCACATCCCCTGCTCGTGATGACGACGCGCGGCGCAGCGGACAGGCGCCATCGACCCGCCGCCGGCCTCAAGCCGGCAAGGTCAGCTCCGCCTCCAGCCCGCCCAGCTCCGAGCGCCCGAGGGTGAGGCCGCCGCCGTAGAGCTCGGCGAGTTCGAGGGTGATCGGCAGCCCGAAGCCGTGGCCCGGCACGCCCTCGTCGAGGCGGCGCCCGCGGGCCATGACCGCTTCGGCGGCCGCGCCGTCGAGGCCCGGCCCGTCATCCTCGACCCGCACCACGATGCCGCCCGCCCGGCTTGCGGCCGTGACCCGCACGCGGGTGCGGCACCAGCGGCAGGCATTGTCGACCAGATTGCCGAGCATCTCGTCGAGATCCTGGCCCTCGCAGGGGACCGACAGGTCGTCGGGCACGGCGAGATCGATCGCCACGCCCTTCTCGGCGTACAGGCGCACCAGCGCGTCGTGCAGGTCCGAGACCCGGGGGGCCAGTTGTGTCCGTCCCCGGGCCGAGCCGGCGAGCGCCGCCGCCCGGGCCCGGCGCAGATGGTGGCGGACCCGCCGGTCCATGTCGTCCACCTGCAGGCGCAGCGCCCCGTCGGGGTCGCGGGCGGGATCGGCCAGGGCCATGGACAGGGTCGCCAGCGGGGTCTTGAGGGCGTGGGCGAGGTTGGCGACGTGGCCGCGGGCGCGCTCCAGGTTCTGCGCGTTCTGGTCGAGCAGCGCGTTGAGCTCGGTGACCAGCGGCTTGATCTCGGCGGGCTGCGCCTCCGGCACCCGCTCCCGGCGCCCGGCGCGGACGGCGGCGAGGTCGGCCCGGAGGTGCCGCAAAGGTGCCAGGCCGAGGCGGACCTGCAGCGCCAGACCGGCGATCAGGCAGAGGCCGAGGATCCCGAGGGCCAGCGCGAGGCTGGTCAGGGCCTCGCGCAGGGGGCCGTAGAGAGCCGCCTGGGGGGCCGCCGCGACGATCGTGGCGGGGGGCGTGCCCGGCACGGTGAGGACGCGCAGGATCAGCCGCTCCCCCCGTGGCCCGGTGCCGTCCGCCGGGTGCGGGTGGCCGGGATCGTCGTCGGGACCCGGCGCGGTGACGGTGATGTGGCCGCCCCGCAGGGAGTCCGAGACGAAAGTCTCTGACCCGCGGCGCACCTCCCAGGCCCAGCCGGGCCCGTCCCGGTCGAAGGGCGGCGCGTCGCGATTCTGGGACAGCAGCCCCGCCTCCAGCCCGGCCCGCAGCGCGACGATCTGGGCGTCGAGATGCCCCTCGATCTGCCCGCGGACGAAGCGGTGCAGGATCACCCCGATGGCGAGCCCGGCGACCACGAGCGCGGCCAGCACCAGCACCGCGGCGGCGGCCAGCAGGCGGGTCCGTAGGGAGCGGTGCGGTGGCGGGGGCTTCTTTGTCGGCGGCATCAGGCCGGATCCGCGTGCAGGCGGTAGCCGTGGCCGCGCACGCTCTCGATCCGGGCCGGGGCGATCTTCCGGCGCAGGCGGGTGATGATCACCTCCACGGAGTTCGAATCGACATCCGCGTCGCCCTCGTAGACCCGCTCGATCAGGTGCGGGCGCGGCACCACCGCGTCGCGGTTGAGCATCAGGCAGGACAGGACCCGCCATTCGAGGCCGGTGAGCTTGAGCGGCAGGCCCTCGTGCTCGAAGGCCCCGAGGCCGGTGTCGAAGCTCAAGGGGCCGCAGGCGATCCGGCTGGCGCCGCCGCCCTGCGAGCGGCGCACCAGGGCGCGCAGGCGGATCACCAGCTCCTCCACCCGGACCGGCTTGACCAGGTAATCGTCCGCCCCCGCCTTGAAGGCCGCGACCTTATCGCTCCAGCCGTCCCGAGCGGTGAGCACCAGCACCGGCAGGGTCCGCCCGGCCGCCCGCCAGGCGCGCAGCACCGAGACGCCGTCGCCCTTCGGCAGGCCGAGATCGAGCACCACCGCGTCGTAGCCCTCGGTCTCGCCGAGATGCTGCGCGTCCTCGCCGGTGGCGGCCCGGTCGAGGACGAAGTTCTCCGCGCGCAGGACCTTGGCCAATTCGGTGGCCAGGGCCGTGTCGTCCTCCACCAGCAGGATTTTCAAAGGTTCGCCCTCTCGTACCTCGGCCTGCCGGAAATCATGCCGCTGCGGCAAGTTAGGGCCGCCTTCTCACGCCGCCCATCAATCCGGCGTCCCGGATCGGCCGGCGCCGCCAAGTGTCTGATCGCCCGCGCGTCTCGGCCATAGGCGGGCGGGTTTAACCGGGGCTGAACCGGGCGGTTCAGACCGGATTTGAGGGGGTGCCTTAGGAAGGGGCCACGGACCGATCGGGTCCCGAAAACCTTCCAAGAGGACGACACCGATGAGCGGCGACACAAACACCATCGACGGCACCGCCCGCGAGATCCGCGAGCCGGCCCCCGGCAAGACAACCAAGAAGATTCCGGCGCGGAGCTGGGTGGTCGCCGCAATCGCCGGCCCCCTGGCGCTCGGCGCCGCCGGCCTGTCCCTTGCGCAGGGCAACGCGGTCCAGCCGACGCCGGTGGACCCGGTGGCGATCCAGGCACTCGCCCCGTCGAGCGCCACCGCGATCAAGGGTGAGGTCGCCGAGATTTTCGGCAACAAGTTCGTGGTCCAGGACCCCACCGGCCGGGCGCTGGTCGAGACCGGTCCCGCCGGCGAGAGCGGCAAGCTCGTCAGCAAGGGCGAGGCCGTGACCGTGCAGGGCCGCTTCGAGACCGGGTTCCTGCATGCCAGCGTGCTGACCCATGGCGACGGCCGCAAGGTGGTGATCGGCCCGGCCGGCGGGCCGCCCACCGGCAGCCTCGACTGGGCCAAGGACAAGCTCGGCCTCGGGCCGACGCCGGACGTGCCGGCCCTGACCGCCGCCGTCCAGGCCGCCGGCTACAGCGACGTGCGGGTGACCGGCCGCGGCCCGCGCCACCTCGAGGTCGCCGCCAAGGATCGCGACGGGCGTGAGCACCAGCTCCATGTCGGCTTCGACGGCCAGGTCCGCGAGCGGCCGGTCCCGGGCGCCCGCCTCTGACGGGGTGATGCAACCGTTTCCGCCCTGCCGCGTCCTCCTGTCACTCACTTCGACAGGAGGCGCGCCGTGGAACCGATGAAGCCGATGGAACCCATGAAGCCCATGGAACCGATGAAGCCGATGAAGGGCATGGAGCCCTTCTGGCCGAAGGACCTGGGCGATCCCTCGACCAGCGGCTCGCAGAACGGGATGAAATACGCGTTCTTCCCGGACAAGCACCGGCTCCTGATCGAGCGCGACGGCCAGGTCTCGACCTATGACAGCGGCGACCACCGGATCGGCGGCGTCTCCCAATCGGACGGCAGCACCAAGTCGCTGACCTTCTCCAGCCAGAACGGCGACGTGGATCTGGGCTCGCTGAAGAAGCTCGACTGACGGGCCGAATCGGTTCGCGGGCGAGGTCGACGACGGAGCGCGACGGCCCCCTCTCCCATGCGGACCAGCGGATTCACACCTCGCGCTCGGCAGCAAGCGCTGGAAACACCACGCGTTTTCCCCTCCCCCTTGCGGGGAGGGGTAGGGGTGGGGGGGCAGCAGGCACCGCTGCACCTCTTCCGGGACCACCCCCACCGCCAACTCCTCCCCGCAAGGGGGAGGAGCGCGCGTGGCGCTTCGCCGATCAGCCTGACGCGCAGGCCCGAGCGGGCCCCGCTAGCCTTCGCGAGTCGAAGGGCAGCCAATCGAAAGCCTCACCCGGTCTCAGGATGAGGGGGAGGTTTGGGGCTCGAACCACCCAACCGCCCTCGACCACCTTCCCCTCCGGCGCCGGGCCCTCTAAGCCCGGCCCGGCCATGCCAGCCCCTCCGCCGACCCGTCCCGACCCATGCGCGCGCTGATCGACCTCGTGCGCCTCATGCGCGCGCGCGACCGGCAGCGGCTGGCCCTGATCGCGCTGGGCCTGGCGGTCGCGGCCCTGCTGGAGGTGGTCGGCGTCGCCTCGGTGATCCCGTTCCTGACGCTGGTCGGCGACCCCTCGGCGGCGACAAGGGTGCCCTACCTCGCCCAGGCCCGCGAAGCCCTCGGCCTCGCCGACGAGCGCAGTTTTCTGCTGGTCACCGGTGGGGCGGCGCTCTTGGCGATCCTGACCACGGCCGTGGTCAATGCCGGGCTCACCTACGCGCAGCTGCTGTTCACGCATCTGGCCGGCTACGGCTTCAGCCGGCGGCTGCTGTTCCGCTACCTCGACCGCGAGAGGCTGTTCTTCGCCCAGGCCAACAGCGCCGAGCTCGCCAAGAACGTCCTGTCCGAGACCGACCGGCTGGTGGTCGGCGTGCTGACCCCGGCCACCGTGCTGGCCTCCCGGGCGACCTCCGCGCTCGCGGTGATCGCCTTCCTGCTGGCCTACGCGCCGCAGCTCGCCCTGATCCTCGGGGGCGGCTTCGGTGGGCTTTATGTCGGGATCTACCTGATCATGCGGGCCCGGCTCGCCCGGCTCGGCGGCCGCTCGGTGGCCGACAACGAGGCCCGGTTCCGGATCGTCCAAGAGACCTTCGGGGCGCTGACGGAGCTGAAGCTCTACGGCCGGGCCGAGGCGTTTGCCGGCCGGTTCGACGCCCCGGCCCGGGCCTACGCGGTCGCGACGGCGGCGAGCCTGCTCACCGGCCAGATGCCGCGCTTCGTCATCGAGGCCCTGGCCTTCGGCGGGGTGATCGTGGTGGTGCTGTTCGCCCTGGCCCAGGGGCTCGACGTCGCCGGGATCCTGCCGCTGCTCGGCCTGTTCGCCTTCGCGGGCTACCGGATGCTGCCGGCCTTCCAGAACATCTTCACCTCCGTCTCGCTGATGCGGTTCTACAGCCCGGTGGTGCAGGTGATCGTCGACGAACTCGCCGACGAACGGGAGGCCCGGCCCCGCACCGGCGAGCGCCTGCCCTTCGCCCAAGAAATCCGGCTGGACGGCATCGGCTTCGATTACGGCACCGGCCGGCCGGCGCTGGCCGACATCGACCTGACCATCCCGGTCAACACCACGGTCGGGCTCGCCGGCCGCACCGGCTCGGGCAAGTCGACCCTGGCGGGGCTGCTGCTGGGCGTGCTCACCCCGGGGACGGGCCGGATCACCGTGGACGGGCGTGTGCTCGACGCGAGCGCCCTCCCCGCCTGGCAGAACCGCATCGGCTACGTCCCGCAGGACGTGTTCCTCGTGGACGGCACGGTGGCCGAGAACATCGCGCTGGGCCTCGACGCGCCGGACCTGGCCGCGGTCGAGCGCGCGGCCCGGCTTGCCGGCGCCCACGACTTCGTGGCCGCCCTGCCCCGGGGCTACGGCGAGCGCGTCGGCGAGCGCGGAGCGCGGCTGTCGGGCGGCCAGCGGCAGCGCATCGGCATCGCCCGGGCGCTCTACCACGACCCCGACGTGATCGTGTTCGACGAGGCGACCTCGGCGCTGGACGACGAGACCCAAGCCGCGGTAATGCGCGCCCTGCGGGCGCTGTCGGGCCGGCGCACCCTGATCCTGATCGCCCACCGCCTGTCCACCCTGGAGGGGGCCGACGCGGTCCATGTGCTGGAGGCGGGCCGGCTCGTCGCCTCCGGCCCGCCGGAGACGATCCTGCCGGGGTTGGGAACCGTGGCGTGAACGAAGGCGGTCAGGCCACCAGGGCCTGCCCCGCGCCGTCGGGTTCCGTCCCGTGCGTGTGCGCGGCGAACGCCGCGATCGCGGAAGGCCGGCCCATCAGGTAGCCCTGCGCGGCGTCGCAATGCTCGCTGACCAGGAAATCGAGCTCCGCCTCCGTCTCGACGCCCTCGGCCAGGACCGGAAGGCCCAGGCCTCGGCCGAGGCCGAGGACGGATCGCACGATCGCGGCGGCCTGCGCGTTGCCGTTTACCGCCCGGATGAACGAGCCGTCGATCTTGATCCGGTCGAACGGGTAGGTCCGGAGGTTCGACAGGGATGAATAGCCGGTCCCGAAATCGTCCATGGCGATGCGCACCCCCAGGGCCTTGAGCTGGCGCAGGGTAGATTGGGCCCGGGCGGGATCGCGGATCAGGGCCGTCTCGGTGATCTCGATCTCGAGGCGCTCGGGCTTCAGCCCGGTCTGGAACAGGACCTCGTGGACCAGCTGCGCGAAGTGCGGCGCGTGGAGCTGGAGGCCCGAGACGTTGACAGCGATGGTGAGCGGGTTCGGCCAGCCTGCGGCCTCGCGGCAGGCTTCCCGCAGCACCCATTCGCCGATCTGCAGGATCGCGCCGCTCTCCTCCGCGATCGGAATGAACAGGTCCGGCGACACCGCGCCGCGCTGCGGATGCTGCCAGCGCAGCAGCACCTCGAAGCCCAGCACGGACCCGTCCCGCACGTCCGTCTGCGGCTGGTAGACGAGGTGCATCTCGCCGCGGGCCACGGCATGCCGCATGTCGTGCTCGAGGAGGCCCCGCTCGCGGATCTGTGCGCCCATGCGCGCCTCGAAGAACCGGTAGGTGCCGCGGCCCTCGGACTTGGCGCGGTAGAGCGCCGTGTCCGCGTAGCTCAGGAGCGAGGCCCGCTCATCCGTGTCGTCGGGGAAGAGCGCGATGCCGACGCTGGTGGCGATCGTCGGGCCGGTTCCCTCGGCGCTGTTGCGCAGGGCGTCCAGGATCTGCTCGGCCAGGCGCCCGGCCGCGATCGCTTGATCGCAGGGCATGAGGATCGCGAATTCATCGCCTCCGAGCCGGGCCATCAGCTGGGTCTTGTCGAGGAGTGCGCTCACCGATTGCGCGACCGTGATCAGCATGGTGTCGCCGGCCGCGTGGCCGAAGAGGTCGTTGACTTCCTTGAACCGGTCCAGATCGAGGCACAGCACCGCGAGCCGCCGGCCGGTGACCTTGGCGACCTTCAGTTCCTGATCCAGGCGCTGGTTGAAGCGCGCCCGGTTGGCCAGGCTGGTCAGCGCGTCGTGGTGCGCCAGGAACTCGATCTGTCGCTCGGCCCGGCGCCGGGCACGCAGATCGCGGACCGCGATGGCGTAATGGGGCTGGTTGCCGTAGGTGACCGGCCGCATGATCAGCTCGACCGGGATCTGGGAGGCGTCTTCGGCGTGCCGCAGCTCCGTCTCCACCGGCTGATCCGCCGGGGTGGCCAGCGCGAGGCGCGTCGCGGCTTCCGGCAGGAACCGCGACAGCGGGATTCCCGACAGGTCGGCGGCCGCGAAGCCCACGAGGGCGCCGAAGCTGTCGTTGGCGCTGACGATGCGATCGCCGCGGCACACGACCAAGCCTTCGACCGCGGCGTTGGCGAGGCTGTGCAGCCGCTCCCGTTCCAGCGCCGCCTGGCGGCGATCGCGGATGTCGAGGGTCAGCGCCGCACCGGCCAGGAACAGGATGGCCAGGCTCGCCAGGGCGACGCCGGCGGCGAGCCAGCGCGCCGGGATGGCGCTCTCCGATATCAGGACGCCCGGATCGGGCACGATCGTGACCGCGCCCATGGCGATGAAGTGGTGGCTGCAGATCGCGATGAGCAGCAGCAGCGCGCCGGTCATGCGCCCTCTCAAGCGCTCGCCGGCGAGCGCCATCGGCAGGGCGGCCGCGCCGAAGGACGCGCCGGAGATCAGGGATGCCGCCACGAGGGCGCGATCCCACCGGATGTGCCCGGCGATCTCGAACGCGGCCATGCCGGTATAGTGCATGGCCGCGATGCCGAGCCCGAGGACGGTGCCGCCGAGCGCGCCCGCGAACGGCAGGGCGGGGGTGATCGCGATGGCGAGGCCGAGCCCGGTCAACGCGATGGCGTAGACGAGCGAGAGGCCCGTGAGGCCGACAGCGTAGGCGCTCGGCAGGTTCGGCTCGAAGGCCAGCATGGCGATGAAGTGGGTCGCCCAGATGCCGGATCCCCCGGCCACCGCCGCGACGCCGAGCCAGACCGCGCGGATCCTCGGGATCGCTTTGCGGGCGTGCCGCAGAAGCTCGATGCACGTGGTCGCCGCCAGGGCGCACGTCAGAGCCGCCAGACCGACGAGCCAGACATCATGGGAGTCGACGAAGCAACCAGCGACCTTCAGCATAAGATTAAACCAGGGAGGGGATGCCGCCCTCTGGCTATAGCTATCTCATGTTCAGACCGTTAATCTCACGTAGTGCATCCCGCGAAAGCGAGTGCCAACAAGCCGCGTTATAATATCTTGGGTTGTAGCTGCTGCAGGCGCTGGGTTGCAGGTTTGAGCGATGCGCCGTTCTCAGGCCGCCGGTCCGACGAGACGACCGAGGCTGTCGCGCTCCAAGTCTCTCGCTACCGAGCGATGGCGATCCGCCCCGTGGCCTTATCGCAGACCGCTCCGCTTGCGCAGTCTCTGTACGGAAGCGGACGAACAGGTGTTTACACTCCGTAGAGCCTCGGGACCGGTCGCAAGCCTCCGATCGCGATCCCGCGCGTCGGCGGCATACGGGGCGGCATACGGGGCGGAGAGACGGACCATCCGTTCCGCCGCGCCCCTTGCGTCCCGGCCCGGGTCCGTTACCTCGGCAGTCCGAGGATCGCCCGGGAGGCCCGCTTGAGTTCGCGCATCGACCTGACCGCGCCCGATGGGACCACGGCGACACTTGCCACCCATGGGGCCGAGCCGGTCTCCTGGCGGGTCGGCGGGGCCGAGTATCTGTGGAGCGGCCACCCCGCGCACTGGAACCGGCACGCCCCCTGGCTCTTCCCGGTGGTCGGCGCCTCGTCCGGCGGGCAGGTGCGGGTCGGGTCCGAGAGCTACCCGATGGCCCAGCACGGCTTCGCCCGGGACCTGCCTTTCGCGGTGGTGGAGCGCAGCGCCGACGCGGTGATCCTGCAGCTCACCGACGGGCCCGAGACACGGGCGCATTATCCGTTCGCGTTCCGTCTCGAGGTCGCCGCCCGGGTGCGCCCGGCCAGCCTGGATTTCACCGTGACCGTGGCCAATCCCGGCGACGCCCCCCTGCCCTACGCGCTCGGCTTCCACCCGGCCTTCCCGTGGCCCTTCGCGGGCGGCACGCGCGCCAGGGATGGCGGCTACGCGGTGGAATTCGAGCAGGCCGAGCGCCCGTTTGCCCCTCAGGTCGGCCCCGGCGGGTTGCTGCTGCGCGACGAGCAGCCGATCCCGCTCGACGGCGACACCCTGCCGCTCGACCCGGCGATCTTCACCGAAGCCTTCGTGCTCCGGAACGCGACGAGCCGGTGGATGCGGTTTACCGGACCCAAGACGGCGATCCGCATGGAGATGGATGATTTCCCGCACCTCGCCGTCTGGACCAAGCCGACCGCGCCGTTCCTGTCGCTGGAATGCTGGACCGGCTACGCCGACTGGGCGGATTTCTCCGGCCCGCTCCAGGAACGCGATTCGCAACGCCTGCTGCCTCCGGGGGCGCAGGCGCGCCACGGCGTCCGCCTGAGCCTGGAAGGCTAGCGCTTGCGCGTCTGGGTCGCCCGGCCCGAGCCCGGCGCCGCCCGAACGGGCGCGGCTCTCGCGGCACGCGGGCATATCCCCCTCGTCGCACCCGTGCTGGTGGTTCGTTCGACCGATGCGCCGCCCCCGGACGGGCCCTTCGACGGCCTGCTGCTCACCAGCGCCAACGCGGTGCCGGCGCTGCGGGACGTCGCCGCCTTACGCGGCCTGCCGGTCTTCGCGGTCGGCGCCCGAACCGCCGCGCTGGCGATCGAGGCCGGGCTCGGCCCGGTCCGGGAGGGACCGGGCGAAGCCGCCGGGCTCGCCGCTCTCGTGGCGCAGGTGCTGCCCGCGGGTTCGCGCCTGCTCCACGCCACCGGGACCGCGCGCAAACCCGAGCCCGCGGCGAGTCTGGCCGCCGCCGGGTTTTCCGTCGCTCTCTTCGTCGCCTATGCGGCGGATGCGCTGCCCGCCCTGCCGAATTCGGCGCAGGATGCCCTCGCGGCCGGAGCGCTCGATGCCGTCCTGCACTATTCCCGCCGCAGCGCAGCCGTCGCGCTCGCGCTGGCCGACGGATCAAATCACGGCGGAGCTTTCCGCCGCCTGAGGCATTACTGCCTGTCGGCTGATGTCGCGTTCCCCCTGGAAGCCGCCGGTGTCCCGGTCCATTTCGTCTCGGCGCGACCGCGGGAAACGGATCTGCTCGATGCCCTCGCGTCATACCGTGGTGACGGCGCGCGGTGACAGCAAGACAGAGCCGCCGTATCTCGCCCTCGCGCCCGGTGCCGCCGTGGTGCTACGGGAGCGCGGCGACGCCGAAGAGTTGGAGGACTTGCCCGTGACGCCACCACCCAGCGACGCCGACAAGCCTGGAGCCGGCAGCCCGAAGCCGGGCGCCGCCCCGTCATCGCCTGCGCAGCCCGATCCCGCGCGGACGAATGCCAAGCTAGGCGATGCCAAGCCCGAGGCGAAGTCGCCGGCTCCCGCGGTCGGTGGCGCCAAGCCCGCGCAGACGCTCTCGAATCAGGCTTCGAATCCTGCCTCCGGGACCCAGCCGACCACGCCGCCCAAGCCGGCAACCGACCCGGTTGTGACGGCCAAGCCGGGTGGGCTCGGTGTCCCCGATGGTAAGCCTGAAGCCGGCAAACCCGCTTTCGGCGTCGGCGCCGCGGGCGGCCCGAAGCCGGCTGGGGGAGCACCCGGGGGTTCGGGTCTCGGCAAGACTGAGGCCTCCCCGACCGGCGCCACGGCCTCGTCCGGTCCGGAATCCGCCAGGGCGGCTTCGATGGCCGCCGGCGTAAAATCCGACCCCGGCAAGCCCGAACCCGGCAAGCCCGAGGGTGCCAAACCGGATCCCGCAAAGCCCGGCCAGCCGGGAACAGGACCGCAGCCCGGCAGCGGTCCCCGTCCCGGCGCGACGGCGGCCAATGCCGCGGCCGCCGCGGTGACAGCCGGCCCGATCCTTGATTTGAAGGCCAAGCGCATTCCAGATCCGCCGACACCCGGAAAGGAACCTTCGAAGGAAACCGCAAAGGACGCTCCGAAAGACGGTGCCAAGGGCCCTCCGAAAGGATCGGTTCCCGGCGTTGCCTCCTCGGCGGCGGCGGCCGCGCCGGCCGGGCGCGCCCGGGCCGGGTTCGGCTCCCTGGCGGCGGCCAGCCTGCTCGGTGGTCTGATCGGGGCCGGCGCCCTGTTCGGTGTCGAGCGCGCCGGACTCGGCGGCTTCGTGCGACCGAACGGTACCGATCCCAACCTGTCCGGGCAGGTCGCGACGCTCGACAAGCGCGTCGACGCTCTCGCGCCACGCGCCGCCGTTGCCGATCTCGACAAGCGCGTCGCCGCCGCCGAAGCTGCGGCCCGGCAGGCGCTGGAGAAGGCTCCGGCGCCGGGCGCCGCCGCGACGGACGGGTCAGCGGTTGCCCCTGCGTCTGCTCTGCCGGCTGATCTCTCTGCGCGCCTCGATAGCCTCGATCAGCGTGTTGCGGCGCTTCAGGAGGAGCCCGGCCGGGATCAACAGGCCGATTCGAAACTTGGCGTTGCCCAGGCGGCCGATCCCAAGCAGGTCGCCGATCTCGATGCGCGTGTGAAGGCGCTCGAAGCCGATCAGCCCGGCAAGGGCGAACTCGCCGGGGCATCGAAAAAGATCGCTGCCCTGCAGGGCGAGGTCGAGCAGCGGACCAAGGCCAATGCGGACGCCGATGCCGCCCTTGGTCAGCGTCTCGACAGTCTGCAGCAGGCCCTCGATGGCCGCGTGAAGGCGGCGACCGAGGCGGTCCAGGCGGCGACACAGGCGAGCCGCACCGCCGCCGAGGCCGGGCAGGCCCAGGCCGCCGAAGCCACCAAGGCGGTCGATCGCCGCCTGCAGGACCAGGCGGACAAGATCGCCGCCCTGGACAAGGGGCTGGCCCAGCGCGCCGAGGTCGCCACCGTTCAGGCAGCCCTTCGGGTCGTGGTCGCCGACCGGGTGGCGTCCGCCCTGGCGGCCGGCATGCCCTACGCCGAGCCGCTGGCGACCCTGCGCAAGCTCGATCCGGGTGCGGAGTCTCAGGCGGCGGCGCTCGCGCCCTACGCCGAGACCGGCGCGCCGACCACGGCCCAACTCGCCAACGACTTCCGGCCGATTGCTGAGCAGATCGCCGCCCAGCGCCGGTCGTTGCGGGCCAAGAGCGCAGCCGAAACCGGCGATTTCCGTACCAAACTCCTGAGCATGGCCGACGGTCTCGTGCAGGTGCGCAAGGTCGACGCACCCGCTACCACGCCGGACGCGTCGGACGAGCCCGAGACCAAGGTCCAGGCGGCCCTCGACCGTGGCGACCTGCCGGCGGCGTCCGCGGCTTTCGCCGCGCTGTCGACGGAGGCGCGGGACCAGACGGGCGACTTCGCGGCCAAGCTGAAGGCCCGGGCTGCCGCCGAGGAGGCCGTCCGGACGCTGCTCGCTGGCGCGTTCAAGGCTCTGCCGACGGATCAGGCCGCCAGTGCCGCTCCGGTGGCGGCACCCGGCCGCTAGGCGTGACGGCGCCGATCCGCGCGCCGCGCGGCTGCATCAACGCCGGGCGGGCACATAGCTGTTCCGCCCCTTCCGCACCCAGCGGCGGCCGCCCGACGGCCATCGACAGGAGACACTGACCTCATGTGGCGCGCCCTCGCCTTCCTGGCCCTGCTCGCACTTGCCGCCTTCGGGGCGGTCTGGATCGCCGACCGGCCCGGCACTGTCACCGTCGTCTGGAACGGCTACCAGATCGGCACCAGCCTCGCGGTCGCCCTTGTGGGCGTCATCGCAGCCGCGATCGTCTTGGGACTGCTCTGGGCGATCGTGCGCGGCGTGATCGGCCTGCCCGAGGCGTTGGTCCGGGGCTCGGCCGAGCGCCGTCGGGCCAAGGGCTTCTCCGCCCTCTCGCGCGGGATGGTGGCGGTGGGTTCGGGCGATCCGCTCGCGGCCCGGCGCTACGCCGGGGACGCCGAGCGGCTGCTCGGGCCCGAGCCACTGACCCTGCTGCTCAAGGCGCAGGCCGCACAGATCTCCGGCGACCGGGATGCCGCGGAGAGCGCCTTCCAACGCATGGTCGACGATCCCGAGACCCGGGTGCTCGGCCTGCGCGGCCTGTTTGTGGAAGCGCGCCGCCGCGAGGACGAGACCGCCGCACGTGCCTACGCGGTGGAAGCGGCCCGCCTTGCTCCGAGCGTCACCTGGGCCAACGAAGCGGTGCTGGAGGCGCACTCGGCCGATGGCGATTGGGCCTCGGCCCTGGAGACCGTCGAGCGACGCTCCTCGCTCGGCCTGATCGACAAGCCGACCGCCCGGCGCCAACGGGCCGTGCTCCTGACGGCGATCGCCGGCGAGCGCGAGGCCGGCGAACCCGAACTCGCCACGGAGCGCGTTCTGCAGGCGGTCAAGCTCGCCCCAGATCTGGTTCCGGCGGCTTGCATCGCAGGGCGGCTGCTGTCCCGCCGCGGCGATCTCCGAAAGGCCGCGAAAATCGTCGAGACGGCCTGGAAGGCCAACCCCCATCCGGACCTGGCCATGGTCTATCTCGGCCTACGCACCGGCGACTCGGTCCGCGACCGCCTGGCCCGTGCTGAGACCCTGGCCAAATTGTCCTCCTGGGACCCAGAGGCACGCATAGCCGTGGCGCAGGCAGCGCTCGATGCGCGCGATTACGGCCGCGCCCGGGAAGCGGTGAAGCCGCTGCTTGCCGACCGCCCCACCGTGCGCACCAGCCTGATGATGGCAGCGATCGAAGAGGCTGAGCACGGTGCGGCGTCGGGGCAGGCCCGCGAGTGGCTGTCCCGCGCGGCCCGGGCGCCACGCGATCCGGTCTGGATCGCCGACGGGATCGCCTCCGACACTTGGGCGCCCGTCTCGCCGGTCACCGGTCGTCTCGACGCTTTCGCCTGGCGCGAGCCGCCGAACACGCTGGCTGCACCCGCCCCCGTGGTAGAGCCGGAGGAACCTGAGGCGGCGCAGCCCGCGCTGGTTCCGGCCGGTCCGACATCGGCTGCCCCGCTCCCCACCATCATGCCGGCAACGAACACGACCGCGACGCCGGCTGCCGATCCGGTCTCTGCCGGCATGGCCGCCGCTGCGGTTCCAGCCGCCAGCTCGGGTGGAGTGCGGCGGACCGCATGATCAGACGACGGATTTGGCGTTAGCCAGCAATGGAAGAGGATGCAGGGAGATATCAGTCTTGGCTGAACGTTTCCCCGTATCGCGCGGTTATGTTGACGGAAGTTGCTGATACCGCGTATTTTGTTACTGATACGGCCAGCCGCCGTCAGAGGGTCCGATCATCTGTTCTCCGTTCTATCTCCCGGCTGTTTCGCTGATCCGGTTGGGTTCGACAGGGGCTCCGGCCCGCCCGGTGCAGCCGTGACGAGCGCGGTCGAAGACGAAGCCGAGCCCCGGCGGCAGGTGGGCGTCCTGCCGTTCCAGCTGGGCCGTGATGGCGAGCACCGAATTCTTCTGGTGACGTCTCGGGAAAGCCGACGCTGGGTCATCCCGAAGGGCTGGCCGATGAAGGGCCGTAAGCCGTTCGAGGCGGCAGCCCGCGAAGCCTACGAGGAAGCTGGCCTGCGCGGCGATGTCGGCAAGCGCCCGCTCGGCTACTATTTTTACCAGAAGCGCCTGAAGAACCTCGACGCCGTCCTCTGCCAGGTCAAGGTGTTTCCGCTTAAGGTGCGCAAGCAGCTCAAGACCTTCCCCGAAATGAATCAGCGCGAGCTGCGCTGGTTCACCCCTGCTGAAGCTGCCGAGGCCGTGTCCGAGCCCGGCCTCGCTGCGATCATTCGGGCCACCTGCCAGCAAGTAAACGTGCCAGACGCGTAACCCACCGTTGCCAAGCCGCCGCCGATCCTTTATGGCCCCTCTCAGCCGGACGGACACGCCCCCAAGCGGGGTCGCCACGGCGCTTGCTGCGGTAGCTCAGTGGTAGAGCACTTCATTGGTAATGAAGAGGTCGAGAGTTCAATCCTCTCTCGCAGCACCAGATATTCTGATAGCAGCCTATTTGGGTCACATTCTGCAGGCGTTCTTGTCTGAACGCCTGCACTGATCTTTGACCCCGCGAAAGACAATTCGAGACGCCCGGTCCGCCTTCCGTCCTGCAGGCGGCTGCGCGTCGATACTTCCGATGGGAGGATGAGGCGGACGTGAATATGACGGCCCTTCTCACGATGGCGGGTATTGTACTCGGCTGGGTCGTTCTGGCCGGGATCGCGCTGTTTTCCGGGCGAATCCCCAGTTTCGCGTTCATGATCCTGACGGTGGTGGCGCTGTTCCTCTATGTGCCCTGGGTCAGGCTGCGTGCCAGCGGGATCGAGGGCTCCAGCCGGCCGGTCCGGTTCTGGACGAATTTCGCCATGCTGGTCGTCAGCCTCGCCGCTTGTCTCGCCTTTGGCGTGATGCTGGCACGGCGGACGGGCTTTCTGTAGCCGGTCCGCCCTTGGGCTGCGGTAGCCGCGAACGCGATTCAACGTTCAGGGCTTGCGCCGCTCTCAGTGCTTGGTCAGGCTGTCGAGGGTTTCATCCTGACCCAGCGTGTCCGAGAACCGGGCGAGGCGACTAACGCTCGGCTCGGTCAGGCCGCCGGCATTGGCGTAGGTGGCTAGCGCGATACCGACCAAGAAGCTGGCTTCCTCCGCGGTGACGGCCCGGCCGCTCAGCGTGCTGGCCGCGCCGCGGACCGCGAGCACGGCCTGCTGGAATGCCGGGTCGCTCTGCAACTCCGCCAATCGGGTCATGTAGGCTCACTCCTCAATCAAGGTGGGATGTTGGCGGCCTCGCCGGGGGCCTGAATGCCCTTGGGCGAGGTTGCTTCAAACGCTACCGCGCATGCGGCCCGCGTCCGGGGCGACGGCCTGTGTTGAAGCTGGACGATCAACCATCATAAGCGTCACGCTTGGCGGGTTTCCCATCATGGATCAAGGTACCCGTCTGCCGAACTGACGAACCGGGCCAGGGCGAAAATTTCGCGCGCCAGCGGCCTGGGCTCGGAGGTGACGACCGGTAAACCCTTCAGGGTAAGGATAACCGGGCCACCAACCAGCCATAGGGTCGTTGTTCCTGCATGTCGTCACGCGTGTGGACTTACGGAACCGTCATCCTCGGTCTCCTGCTGGTGCCCTGGCTGGCGGAGGCCCGGACGGGTGTCTCCCCCGCGGTGCGAAACTGGCTGTCCGCCCTTGTCACGCGGATCGACGCAGTCGATCGCACCGACCGCCACGGGAACACGCGTGGGGCGTCCGGCACGGTGCTAGTACGAGTCGAGATCGCCGCCGACGGTTCGGTGCGTCAGGTCGAGATCGAGCATAGCTCGGGCTCGCGCGGTCTGGACCAACGTGCGCTCCGGGCGGTGCAGGGAGCGAGCCCGTTCACGGCTCCTCCGGCCGAGCTTTTGGCGGAAACCGGAGTCGCCGACCTCAGCGTCCCGGTGCAGTTCGGCCGCTGAGCCGCGAGAGCCGCAACCTGAAACTTTCTCTGGTTCCCCTCCGTTCGGGCTCGCTGCGTAGGGTGCGCCCGGGAGGCTGACGGTGAAGGACGCATTCGGGAGGCTGCGCCGCGTGGAAGGCTGGAAACCGCCCTTCCCGGTTGTTGTCGCATCGCTGTTCATGTCGATTGGGATCTGGGTAGTAATCTATCGCTATACCGGCCGGATCGTCTGGACTTGGTGAGCCGCGTCACGGGTCGTGATGGGTGCCGGCCCCGGCATAGGCGCCCACGAGATAGCCGGACTGATGCGCCGTCAGATAGGCGAACAGCATTAGGACCTTCTCGAGGTCAATCGCGGATGTAAGCGCCCAGAGCGGTAGGCAGACCAGGGCGATGAGTATCGAACTCGCCACAACGATCTGGGCTCGGTAGTACAAGCCTTCCAGAACGCCAGCCACGAATAAGAGGGCCGCGATAAGCAACAAGCTGGCCCCTATACGGTAGAACAGTAAAATTTATACCGCAATTCTTTGCAGTCCGCCATATTTGCAGGTGCAAATTTAGTGAATTTGATAGGGCAAATATTTTCGGCCGCAGCGTCGGCGCTGCCGGTTCAGCGGGACCCTCAGCCCTCCGAGGGCTGAAATAGTCAGGGCAGCACGAAGCCCGAGGCGCCGTAGACCAGGGCCGCCACCAGGGCCGCGGCCGGCATGGTGATCACCCAGGCGACCACGATCCCTTGGGCGACGTTCCAGCGCACCGCCGATACACGCTTGGCCGCGCCGACTCCGATGATCGCCCCGGTGATCGTGTGGGTGGTCGAGACCGGGATCCCGAACGCGGTGGCGGCAAAGAGGGTCACGGCCCCGCCGGACTCGGCGCAGAAGCCCTGCATGGGTGTGAGCCGGGTGATCTTTGAGCCCATCGTGTGGACGATGCGCCAACCGCCGAGCAGGGTACCGAGCGCCATGGCGGTCTGGCAGGAAAGCACCACCCAGAGCGGGACGTGGAACGCTCCGCCCCCCTCCCCGTGCGCATAGAGCAGCACAGCGATGATCCCCATGGTCTTCTGCGCGTCGTTGCCGCCGTGCCCGAGCGAGTACAGCGAGGCCGAGATGAACTGCATCCCCCGGAACAGCCGATCCACGGCGTGGGGTGTCGAGCGCACGAAGATCCACGACACGGCCAGCATCAGCAGAAGCCCGAGGCCGAAGCCCAGCGCCGGCGAGAGCACGATGGCGGCGCTGGTGGCGATCACGCCGGGCCAGACGATTGCGCCGAGACCTGCCTTCGCGATGCCGGCCCCCAACAGGCCCCCGATCAGCGCGTGCGAGCTCGAGGACGGGATGCCGGCATACCAGGTGACCAAGTTCCAGCTAATCGCGCCGCCCAGCGCCCCCAGGATCACCCGATCGGTCACCATCGTGACGTCGACGATGCCCGACCCCACCGTGCTGGCGACGTGCAGGCCGAAGATCAGGAACGCCACGAAGTTGAAGAACGCCGCCCAGATGACGGCGTAGCGGGGGGCCAGCACCCGGGTCGACACGATGGTGGCGATCGAATTGGCCGCGTCGTGCAGGCCGTTCAAGAAGTCGAAGAACAGGGCAACGGCGATGAGGACGATCAGGAGCGTCACGCGATCGGCTCAAACATGCTCGACCACGATGCTGCTGATCTGGTTCGCGACATCTTCGAACCTGTCCATGACCTTCTCCAGGTGATCGTAGAGTTCGGACCCGACCACGAAGGCCATGGGATCCTGCCGGGACGCCTTGAACAGCGCCTTCAGCCCGGCATTGTGCAGATCGTCGGCCCGGCCTTCGAGCTGGATGACCCGCTCGGTCAGGGTGTTCAGCACGGTGGCGTTCTCGCCCAGGGCCCTCAGTTTCGGGAGCGCCTCGGCGGTCGCGGCAGCCGCCTCCTGGATCACCGCGCCCATCTCGCGCATCGACGGTTCGAAGGCGGTGACCTCGAACAGCTGGACCGTCTTGGCGGTCTTGAGCATCTGGTCGATGGCATCGTCCAGGGAGCCGACCAGCGCCTGGATGTCGCCCCGGTCGAACGGGGTGATGAAGGTCCGACGAACGGCCAGGAGGGTCTCTCGGGCAATAGTGTCGGCCTGGTCTTCGTGATCGGCAATCGCCTGGCAGGCCACCGGCACGTCCTCGGTGCCGTCAAGCAACGCCCGGAGAGCGGCTGCGCCGCCCACGATCGTTGCGGCATGACGCTCGAACAGGTCGAAGAAACGATCTTCCCTCGGCATCAGTGCACGAAACCAGCCCAGCATGCGACGTCTCGGTTCGAGTACCAGTATCTGTGCGACTTCGATGGAGCGGAGACGCCTACCATGATGGTCCAAGAACCGCATCAGCCTCAAGGCGGAACGCGGGCCGCATGAGCCGGCCGTCATAGTTCAGCGCATCATTGATCAAATCGATTTCTGATATCGATCGGATCTGTTTGAACCATGTTGCGCTGCAACGTAAATAGTGCCTCGACACCGGGCTTCGGACCCGGACAGCGAAAGGCTTTCACACGATGACCCTGCGACCCTTCCTGATCGCCACCCTGGCCTTCCTGCCGATGATCGGCTCCGCCCTGGCGGATGAGGCCATTGCCCTGACGCCACCGCTCTACCGCGAACAGGCCCGCGCGACCTCGGTTGTGCGTCCTGCGACCGAACTGGCGACCACGCCGCGGCTGGTTCCAACCGCTCTGACCGCGACTCGGGTCGTCACCGCGACCGCGATGCCGACCCGCTGATGCGAGCCGGCCGATATCGACGGTGCGTCCCGGAACTTGCGCCGGGATGCACCGGAGGATCGAGGCCGATGCAGCCCGTCAGGACTGCAATCACTGAATTAGATAAGCTGGATCGAACTGTGCCAAGTGCTTTAGGCGTGTGCGGTCCATGATCGTCAGTCGGCCGGCCTTGAGGTGGATGAGCCCTTCGGCACGCAAATTCATCAGCACGCGGTTCACGTGCACGGAGGTCAGGCCCAGCGCATCCGCCAGATCGTGCTGGGTGATGCGCAATTCGTAGCTGTCTTCCGTCGCCTGTCCGACTTCAGCAAGCCGCCAGCGTAATTCGCAGATCAGATGCGCCGTACGCTCGATCCCGTCCCGGCGACCCAGGCTGACGATCCATTCGCGGGCTATGGCCTCGTCGCGGCGCAGGCGGCGTTGCAGAGATGTTGTGAGAGCGGGATCGTTGGTTGTTGCGAACCGCGACAGCGGGATCTCGCCGAGCGTGCAGCGGGTGAGCGTGCTGACGGCATAGCTGGAGCGCCCCGCCAAGATCGCTTCCAAATCGCAGATATCACCCGGAACCAGGATGGCGGTGATCTGGCGTCGACCGTCCTGCAGCATACGGTAGCGGCATGTATGGCCGGCCAGCAACAGGTGAGCGACGTTCGGCGTAGACCCCGGAACCAGGATTTCGTTCTGCTTCGGAACCGCGCGCTCCCGCAGCGAAAATCCGAGTTCGTTCGTGAGGCTCTTGGGATGGGTCGCGTAGGCCGTCAGGTTGGCCGGGCGAGCGGTGAGCATTCGTGCGGTCCAGTCTATCTATGATTAAAGCGTCAAGTATCGGGTCAACAAATGTCGTTCGTCTCATATATACAAAGCCGCTGAATGAATTTAGATCAGATTTCGATGGCTGGGATATCCCTGTGTCTGAAATCGTACCCTAATCAGAAACCTATTTTTCTGTGTGAAATAGTACTATCATTGTGTGATTGTCCGCCGGAATTTTTGGGCGCGGACGACTGGGAGACCGTGTGCTCTTGCCCTGATTGGGAGCAGAGCCATGTTTCAGCTTCGGCAATCCGATAGTCGCAATCGGCTGCTCGGCGCCCTGGCCCCGGAGGATTTCGCCCGCCTGGCCCCGGTTCTGGAACGGCTGCCACTCCACCTGCACGAAACCCTGATTCACGCTCACGAACCGCTGTCACACGCCTATTTCGTCGAGACCGGCTTAGTCTCGCTCGTGGCGGCTACCGAGGGGGGGCGGATCGAGATCGGCCTTATCGGCTGCGAGGGACTGGCTGGCGTACCGCTGGTCCTCGGGACCGATCGCGGTCCCTTCCTGGGGATCGTGCAGGGCGGGGGCGAGGCGCTGCGCGTTCCGGCAGGTGCCTTGCGCGAGGTGATCGACGCGAGTCCCGCCCTTCGAAACGTTTTGAGCCGCTACGTTTTGAGCCTGATGATCCAGATGGGGTGTACCGTCTACGCCAACGCCGAGTTGAACGTCGAGGCGCGTCTCGCCCGCTGGATCCTGATGACCCATGACCGGCTCAACGACGGGGCGATGCCTCTCACCCACGAGTTCATGGCCATGATGTTGGGCGTGCGCCGAACCGGTGTGACCGCTGCCCTGTATGTCCTGACGGGTGCCGGCATGGTCCGGGCGAGCGAGGGGCGCATCACTGTGCTCAATCGCGACAAGCTTAAGGATCTAGCTGGCGACACCTACGGCCCGGCCGAGGCTGAGTACGAACGCCTCCTGGCGGAAGCCTGAACGGAGCCCGCGTCTTGCGGAGACGTATCGAGAGTCCGCGGCCAGCCCTGATCAGCTGACAGGCCTACGGAAACTCCGGGCCCAAAATTTAGGCGCTCTCCCCGACCTGCCGAGCCTACCCCGTCCCGTACGAATTCAAGCCGCACATTAATGAAGCGGATCCTCGCGGCGTTCATACAGTGCGACAGTCCTGTTGCGTAAGCCGCGACCGGCCAGGGTTCCGCCCGCGCAATATCGAATGCCCATCGGGCACCGCCTCTCCCGACATCTCTCGTGGCAGGCATCCCAACGGCGCCGCCCGGCTCGGTGGTAGGATGATATGCATATTAGCAATTGACGCATACCTGCCACTGTCAATCCCCGACACGGCGTCGATTGTGCCTAATCTGCATACATCAAAAATCGAATGCTAAAATCTGCTCAGATACAAATCTTGACAGCATCGCAACCACGTAAGTAATGTTTCCACAGGGTTAAAATAGGAAAACAAAGCTGATCGGCCCGTCTGGCAACCGACGGTCCTGATCTACGTAGGCAAGCGTTCTTGTGCTGCGATCGAAGAATCGCGCCTTGCTGCAAGTCTGGGGGAATATTTATGGTCGATCTGACCGGCTACAAGCTGACCTTCGACGACGAATTCAACACGCGCAGCATTTCGCAGACAGGGGCCGGCACAACCTGGGCAGATATCCGCGCTCAGGATCGCGGCGACGCGAACGCCGATGTCGGCTTCGGCCACTCGTCCTTCGTGGACAAAGGCTCGGGTTACGACCCGTTCCAGGTCCAGAATGGCGCACTCTCGATCACGGCGGTACCGGACAGGACCTCGTCGGGCGTTCCCGGTAGCTGGGAATCCGGCCTGCTGACCACCCAGGGCAATTTCTCGCAGACTTACGGGTATTTCGAGGTCCGGGCCGACTTCTCCGAGCAGGTCGGCGCCTGGGATGCATTCTGGTTGCTACCAAACCAGCAGAAGCCGGATCCAAACAATGCCGGCCAGCACCAGGAACTCGACGTCGTCGAGCGGTACGGCGATGGGCCAAAGACCGTCTACAGCACGATCCACACCACGGACCAGACGCCGAACATTCCCTGGCAGCAGAACCGCCAGGTCACCAGCGTGATGCCGAACGAGAACGGCTATCACACCTACGGCTTGGACTGGCAGGCCGACCGGCTCCGCTTCTACGTCGACGGTCAGCTCACCGGCTCGCAGGCCACCCCCTCGGACCTGCACAGCCCGATGTACATGCTGGTCAATCTGGCCACGCAGGGCGGCGGCAGCAACAACGCCGACCTCGCCGGCGTGTCGATCACATCGAAGATCGATTACGTCCGCGCCTATTCGAAAGATCCTGCGGCCGTCGCCGTCAGGCTGGATACTGTCTCCAGCCCGGCGGGAGCGGATCCAGGACTATACGGTGCTACGGCCGCGGCGGTGTCGACGAATACCCCAGCCGCGACCACCGCAAGTGCTGTGAAAGGTTCGGTCAGCGCGACCAACCCGACGACCACGGCTGGCTCGGCCACGCCAACTGCAGCTGCCACAAGCGCCGCTCCTTCCAGCAGCGCGAGCGCTGGAGTGACTGCGACACCTGCCAGTGCCACGCAGAGCGCGGGCAGCCAGACCGCCCCCGCGACAACGACCGGCACGACGGCGGCTAAACCCGCGACCGGGTCGGCAACTGCCACCGTCCCGGGGACAACGAATTCGGCTGTCGGTACACAAGCTTCGACAACGGGCTCCGGGGGGACGACGACCGCGACGCCGAGCTCCACCGTCGCGAAGGCTTCAGTCAGCACCGCTCCCAGCGCTACCGACGCGCGGAACGCGGCAAGTGGCGGCACAACGGGAGGTTCGCGACTGGCGGATGCGGGCACCACATCTCCGGCTGCAGCTTCGACAACGGGCGCTGCCGGTACGACCAGCCTGGCTGCGCGCGGCACCGCTTCTCCGGTTCCGGTCAATGCTGCTTCGAACGGAGCCGGTTCGACGCCCTCCGCCACAGCGTCATCCACGAATTCCACGGGCACCACCACGCCTCCGCCCGCGAGCGTTCCTGCCTCGCTTGCTCCAGCCAATACGTCGGTGGGTTCGACCAGCCCGGTGAACAGCGGTTCGACGGGGAGCACACCTTCGGCCATGGCTGGGGCGCTGCCCTCGGCGGTAAATCCGCCAGCGGCGTCTGGGCGAACGACAATCACGACTTCGAGCTCGGCCACTTCGTCCAGCGTTCCCGCAAGCGCGACCAGCACATCAAATACGGTCGTTTCCAACGCGGCGACGCATTCATCCGCCAATTTTGCGAGCGCCACCCCCTCGACCACGTCCGCCGTCAGCACGGACAACACGTTGACCGCGGGGGCGAGCACGAGCGGCGCAGCGAGTACGACCCCGAGCTCTGCAGGTATGGCGGCCTCGACCGGCGGCGATTCCACATCCGCCGGCGGTAGCGCCCCCGGCTCGCCGACGCCCGTTAACGCAGCCCCCATTGCGACGAGCTCGGCGCCTTCTGGCTCGAGCGGCATAACAACCCGTGCAAGCAGTGTCGCGAGCACGTCGACTGTGGCCACCCATCCACCCGGCACGCCCGCGGTCCCGGTGCAGACGGCGGCCACCGTCTCGACCGGTCCGGCGACGGGCTCGACCAACAGCCCCCAGGCGGCGCTCGCCAGCGCTGCGGGTGCAACCCGTTCACCCGTCGCTAACCAGAGCTTCCAAGCGTCGAATGGCAGCTCAACGATCGCAGCGTCTGCCACCAACAGTCCAATCAGCGCGCCGAACGCGCCTCACCCCACAGCTGCGCCCACTGCGAGTACGCACGGCTCCGCCGGCGCCCCGACGCTCAGCAAAGCCTCCAAGTATCAGACGTTCTCCATCCCCGAGAGCCAGCGAAAAGCTGCGATTGCCGTGATGGAGAAGTTCAACCATGTCGAAGTGAGGCAAACCGCGTCAACCAGCTGGTTCACCAAGTTTTCCAATATCTTAATGCATCTATGGTAGGCATCAGCTGCGTTCGATCGGGGCTGCGGAAAGCTGCTCGATCGGATGGCTTTCAAGCCTGGGATGGCCATCGCGCTTTCGCGAGGCCAAGACACTCACACAGAGCACGAACGCCGTAGATCTGCTTCGCTGAAGCTCAAAAATGACGTCGAAGGCCGATTGTGCAGGATTGATGAGGCGCCAGACTAGCGACGGATCTACTTGGCTCAGATCTCGGAAGTCTAGCAATTGGCCAGGAATTTGGCTGGGGCGCCAGGATTCGAACCTGGGAATGGCGGTACCAAAAACCGCTGCCTTACCACTTGGCGACGCCCCACCATGTGCCGGGGCTGTCTAGACGCGCAGCCCAGGCCTGGCAAGCGGTCGATGGGGTTCGAAGGGCACCGTTTGAGCCGACGGCGCGCGGATGTGGACGGCCTGCGCCGGGTTCCGCGCGCCGGGGCTTGTCAGCGGCGTTCGAGGGTGCCGTCGATCCGGCGTGGCAGGTTGTGGGGATTGGCCTCCTGAAGGGCCTCGGGGAGCAGGGTGTCGGGGAAGTCCTGGTAGCTCACCGGCCGCAGGAAGCGGTCGATCGCGAGGCTGCCCACCGAGGTCGTTCGTCCGTCGGAGGTCGCCGGATACGGCCCGCCATGGACCATGGCGTGCGCCACCTCGACCCCGGTGCCGAAGCCGTCGACCAGGATGCGCCCGACCCGGCGCTCCAGCAGCGGCAGCAGGTCCCGCACGGCCGCATGGTCCTCAGGGGCGATGTGCAGGGAGGCGGTGAGCTGGCCTTCGAGATGCTCCACGACCTTCCGCATCGCCGCGAGGTCGGGGCAGCGCACCACCAGGGCCGCGGCGCCGAACATCTCCTCCTGCAGTTCCGGCTCCGACACGAAGGCGTCCGCATCGGTGGCGAACAGGGCCGCCCGGCCCTGGTTCGCGGAACCTTCGGGCCCTTCGGCGAGGCGCGTGACGGCGGCGTGGCCGGCGAGCCGCGCGACGCTGTCGCAATAGGCGCGGTGGATCCCGGGGGTCAGCATGGTCGCGGCCGGGCTCTCGCGCAGGGCGGCCGTGGCCGAGGCCAGGAACGCGTCGAGGCCGGGGCCGGGCATTGCCAGGATCAGGCCGGGATTGGTGCAGAACTGTCCGGCGCCGAGCGTGAGGGAGGCCGCGAAGGCCCGGCCGATCGCCTCGCCCCGGGCCGCCAGGGCGCCCGGGAACAGCAGGACCGGGTTGATGCTGCTCATCTCGGCATAGACCGGGATCGGGCGGGGACGCTTGGCCGCGATCTCCATCAGGGCGGTGCCGCCCCGGCGCGATCCGGTGAAGCCCACCGCGGCGATGCGGGGATCGGCCACCAGCCCCTGCCCGATCGACTGGCCGGCATCGAACAGCAGCGAGAACACGCCCTCGGGCAGGCCGCTCGCGGCGACCGCCTTCTGGATCGCCCGGCCGACCAGCTCCGAGGTGCCGGGATGGGCCGGATGCGCCTTGACGATCACCGGGCAGCCGGCGGCCAGCGCCGAGGCGGTGTCGCCGCCGGCCACCGAGAAGGCGAGCGGGAAGTTGCTGGCGCCGAACACCGCCACCGGGCCGAGGGCGACATTGCGCAGGCGCAGGTCCGGCCGGGGCAGCGGCTTGCGGTCCGGCAGGGCCGGGTCGATGCGGATCTCGAAGGCGCTGCCCTCGCGCACGACGCCGGCGAACAGGCGCAGCTGGCCGACGGTGCGGCCGCGCTCGCCCTCGATCCGCGGCCGGGGCAGCCCGGTCTCCTGCATGCAGCGGGTGACGAGATCATCGCCGATGTCGAGGATGTTGGCCGCGATCGCCTCAAGGAAAGCCGCCCGGGCCTCCGGCGCGGTCTCGCGGTACGTGTCGAAGGCGGAATCCGCCAGGGCGCAGGCTAGGTCCAGATCGTCGAGGCTCGCGCCCGGGAACTCGGGTTCCAGGGTGTTGCCGGTGACCGCCTCCACGGCCTGGAACGCGGCCTGCGTGCCTCGCCGGGCCTGAGCGCCGATCAGGTTTTCGCCACGCACGGTCATAATCGACTCCTGTTCGAAACGGGTGCGGATGCTCCGCACCGGGTCGGTGATACGGGGCCTCTCAGCCCTCGCGTGCCGCCAGGGCCTTCGCGCGGATCGCCGCGAGGGTCATGGTGGGGGTGAGCGCCTCCGGATCGACGAGGCAGTGGATCATCGCCGGGATACCGGCGGCGAGGCTGCGCTCGAAGGCGGGGGCGAAGTCCGCGGTGCGCTCGACGCGCTCGCCGTGGCCGCCGCAGGAGCGGGCCAGGGCTGCGAAGTCGGGATTGCGCAGCTCGGTCGCCGAGACGCGCCCGGGATATTCGCGCTCCTGGTGCATCCGGATCGTGCCGTACATGCCGTTGTCCAGGACCACGACCACGATGGCGATGCCGTACTGCACGGCCGTGGCGAATTCCTGCACGGTCATCATCACGTCGCCGTCGCCCGCGAGCGCCACGACGATCCGCTCCGGCAGGCTGCGCTTGGCCATCACGGCCGCCGGCAGTCCGTAGCCCATCGAGCCCGAGGTCGGGGCGAGCTGCGTGCCGAAGGCCCGGAACCGGTAGTAGCGGTGGATCCAGGTGGCGAAGTTGCCGGCGCCGTTGCAGATCACCGTCTCCGGCGGCAGCCGTTCCCGCAGCCAGGTGATCGCCTGACCGTACTGGAACGCGCCGGGCTTCGGCTCCGGGGTCTCCGACCAAGCCTGGTAGGAGGCATGGGCCTCGGCGGCGCGTCCGGTCCGGGACGCATCGTAGGCGGGCAGCGCCGCGCAGAACGCTTCCGGAGTCGCCTGGATCGCAAGAGCCGGCTGATAGACCCGGCCGAGCTCCGCCGGGTCGGGATGGACATGGACCAGCGGCAGGCCGGGATCGGGGATGCCCAGCAGGCCGTAGGATTGGGCCGGCATCTCGGAGAGGCGGCCGCCGACCATGAGCAGCAGGTCGGACACCTTGATCCGCGCCAGGAGCGCCGGGTTCGGCCCGATCCCGAGCTCGCCGGCGAAATTAGGATGGTCGGCGGAGAACAGGTTGGCGCGCCGGAACGAGACCGCCACCGGCACGTCGTGGCGCTCGGCCCAAGCGGCCAGGGTGGCGCGGGCGGATTTTGTCCAGCGCGCGCCCCCGACCAGGACTACAGGGCGCCGAGCCGCGGCCAGCATCGTGCGCAGCCGCTCCACATCCGCCGGCGACGGGGCAGGCTCGGCCGGAACGACAAGCGGGGCGTCGGCGACCGCCGCCACGTCGTCGAGCATGTCCTCTGGCAGGGCGATCACCACCGGCCCCGGCCGACCCTGGAGCGCAACCCTGAAGGCCCGGGCCAGGATCTCCGGGATGCGGGCCGCATCGTCGATTTCCACCGCCCACTTGGCCAGGCCGCCGAACATCTGCCGGTAATCGACCTCTTGGAACGCTTCCCGGTCGCGCATCGCCCGGGCGATCTGCCCGACGAACAGGATCATTGGCGTCGAATCCTGGCGGGCGATATGAACTCCGGCCGAGGCGTTGGTAGCCCCGGGGCCGCGGGTGACGAAACAGATGCCTGGGCGGCCGGTGAGCTTGCCGGCGGCCTCGGCCATGATCGCGGCGCCGCCCTCCTGCCGGCAGACGAGCACGTCGATGCCGCTGTCGCGCAGGGCATCGAGGACCGCGAGGTAGCTCTCGCCGGGCACGCAGGTGACCCGCTCGACGCCCTGGACGAGCAATTGATCGACGAGCACCTGCGCGCCGGTGCGTGGGGGCAATCCGCTCAAGCCGTTTCTCCCTGGCGATGCGCCGCCCGGAGGATGTCTCCAGGGGCAGCCGACCGTCCTGTCGCGGCCTTGAACCTGACCGCCGCCGTGTCCTGGGATGCGACTGATATCTCAGTCCCAGGATAGGGCCGCGGGTGGCCGGGTCAACCTGTCAGACCAAGGGCCGGCGGTCGAGGGCCCGACGGGTCATCTGGTCGAGGAGGTCGAACAGCGTGCCGATTCCGGCAAGGGCCTGATCGGACTCGCGGGCGGCGATGCCGGCCACGATCGTCGCGTGGATGCCGGCGCAGTCGAGGAAGCTGGCGGTGGGTTCGTAGGTGTACCAGAAGCGCCGGGACTGGGCGTGGAGCGGGCCCATGGTGCTGGTCAGGGTCGGGTTGTAGGCCGCCCCGACCATCGCCTCGTGCAGGGCGCGCTTGTGGCGGAAATAGACCTCGCGGTCCCGCGCGGCAGCGGCCACGAGCAAACCTTCGGTCTGCGCCTGCAGAGTCGCTAGATCCTGATCCGAGGCGCGGGCGATCACGCAGTGGGCCACCGTCTCGTCGAGCGGGCGCCGGACTTCGAGCAATTCGAGATGCTTGATGATGTCGACCGGGGTGACGAGCACGCCGCGGCGCGGATGGACTTCGACGAAGCCGATCGTCTTGAGCCGGGCCAGCGCCTCGCGGACCGGGGTGCGCCCGAGCGCCAATTCCTCGCCGAGTTCGCCCTCAGACACCATCGCGCCCGGTGCAAGGTGGCGGCTGATGATCATCTGCTCGATCGCGTCGTAGGCAGTCTCGGCGAGGGATCGCGGCCGCCTCGCGTCGGCCATGGCTCCGCTCGCCTTGGAGCCTACCGTCGGAATCCGCGCTTCGGCCAACCCGCCCTCGCCTGTCTTGAAGCTCTTGCCTGCTGCAGTTGACAATGGATGCAGGCAGCGTCCTACTCAAGCCCTGAGATATCAGGTGTCGCCCAGGGCGCATCCGCGCCGGCCGGATCCTCGACGATCCGGAATCGACGGCGACCGCCTTCAGGGGGGAGGAGATGCGGATGCCCGGGCTGTCCCAGGAAACCCGCGACAAGCTCAAGACGGTCAGCACGGCGACGCTGATGACCGCCCTGTTCAAGCGCGGCCTGCGCAATCAGATGATCCAGGATGTCCGCCCGCTGAAGACCGGCGGCGGCACGATGGTCGGCGAGGCGTTCACCCTGCGCTACATCCCGGCCCGCGAGGACCTGAACCCGATCACGGTGTTCCGCGACCGGGCGCATCCGCAGCGCGAGGCGGTGGAGGAGTGCCCGCCCGGCGCCGTGTTCGTGATCGACAGCCGCAAGGATGCCCGGGCGGCCTCGGCCGGCTCGATCCTGGCGACCCGCCTGATGGTGCGGGGCTGCGCCGGGCTCGTTACCGATGGCGGCTTCCGCGACGCCGACGAGATCGCCCGGCTCGACATGCCGAGCTACCACGTGCGCCCCTCGGCGCCGACCAACCTCACGCACCACCAGGCGATCGACATCAACGTGCCGATCGGCTGCGGCGACGCCCCGGTCTTCCCCGGCGACGTGATCGTCGGCGACGGCGACGGCGTGGCCGTGATCCCGGCCCATCTCGCCGACGCGATCGCCGACGAGGCCGTCGAGATGACCGCCTACGAGGATTTCGTCACCGAGGAGGTGCGCAAGGGCCGCTCGATCCTCGGCCTCTATCCAGCCACCGACGAGCAGAGTCTCGCCGACTTCGCCGCGTGGCGGAAGCAAAACGGGCGCTGACGGCGCTCGATACAGATCGGCGAATCGCCGGCGCAAAACATTCAGGGGTGGGGGAGCGCTATGTCGGGGGGCATATCGACGGTCTCAGCATTGCCCGAGATCGAGCGGCGCACGGTCGCCAAGGTTTCGTGGCGGCTGCTGCCGCTCATCGTGTTGATCTACTTCATCGCCTACATGGATCGCACCAATGTCGGCTTCGCCTCGTTCGGGCTGAACCGGGAATTCGGATTCTCGGCGACCGTCTACGGCTGGGGCGCGGGGATCTTCTTCCTCGGCTACGTCATCTTCGAGATTCCCAGCAACCTCCTCCTGGAGCGCAACGGGGCGCGGCTCTGGATCGCCCGGATCATGGTCACCTGGGGCCTCGTCGCGGGCGCGATGGCTTTCATCACCGGTCCGGTGAGCTTCCTGACGATGCGCTTCCTGCTGGGAGTGGCCGAGGCCGGGTTCTTCCCGGGGATGATCCTGTACTTCACCTACTGGTTCCCCCGGCGCTACCGGGCCCGGGTGGTGGCGGCCCTGTTCCTGGCGGTGCCGGGCTCGAACGCCCTCACGGCGGTGATCTCGGGGGCGCTGCTCCAGCTCGACGGGGTGCTGGGCCTGCATGGCTGGCAATGGCTGTTCCTGCTGGAAGCGGTGCCCTCGATCCTGCTGGCCTTCGTCGTGCTTGCGCTGATGACCGACCGGCCCGCCAAGGCGGACTGGCTGACGTCCGAGGAGCGGGCCTGGCTGGAGGATACCCTGGAAGCCGAGCGCCGGAGCACGGTCCGGACGCACGGGCATTTTACCCTCAAGCAGGCGCTGACCGATGGCCGGGTTCTGTCGCTCGCGGCGATCTATTTCTGCATCGGCACGGCGACCTACGGCATCACCTTCTTCCTGCCGCCGATCCTGAAAAGCCTCAAGCTCAGTGACTGGGAGACCGGCCTCGCCACGGCGGTCCCCTACGTCATCGGCACGGTGGGCATGATCGCCTGGAGCTGGTCGTCGGACCGGCGCAACGAGCGGCGCTGGCACTTCGTGGTCGCCGGCGTGATCGCCACGCTTGGCCTCGTCGCCGCGGGACCGATGCTGGGCAGCCTCTGGGCGCTCACGGCGATGTCGGTGGCGGCGGTCGGCCTCTACGGCACCAAGCCCGCCTTCTGGGCGATGCCAGGGGAGTTCCTGTCGGGGCCGGCCGCGGCCGGGGGCATCGCCCTGATCAACGCCATCGGCAATCTCGGCGGCTTCGTCGGGCCTTACGTCCTGGGTTGGCTGAAGGACGCCACCGGCACCTATGAGGCCGGCCTGTATTTCCTCGCCGCCTGTGCGCTCGCCTCCGCGACGATCACCGTCCTGGCGGTCCCGCCGGGCGCGAAGGGGAGCCGGAACGGCACGGCTGGCCGACCGGCCGCCGCGACCGAGCGCGTGAGACCGGAGACCGTCTGATGACCGCACACAGGAAGACCCTCGGCGACCTGCGCAGCCAGCGCTGGTTCGGCGCCACCGACCTGCGCAGCTTCGGCCACCGCTCGCGCATGCTCCAGATGGGCTACGAGGGCGCCGACTTCACCGGCAAGCCGATCGTCGGCATCATCAACACCTGGAGCGACATCAACCCCTGTCACCTCCACTTCCGCGAGCGGGTCGAGCAAGTGAAGCGCGGCGTGTGGCAGGCGGGCGGCTTCCCGATCGAGCTGCCGGCGCTCTCGTTGTCAGAAAACTTCGTCAAGCCGACCACGATGCTCTACCGCAACCTCCTCGCCATGGAGGTGGAGGAATTGCTGCGCCAGCACCCGGTGGACGGGGCGGTGCTGATGGGCGGTTGCGACAAGACCACGCCCGGCACGGTGATGGGCGGCATCTCCATGAACCTGCCGATGATCTTCCTGCCGGCCGGGCCGATGATGCGCGGGCATTCCGGCGGCAAGATCCTCGGCTCGGGCTCCGACGTCTGGAAATACTGGGCCGAGAAGGAAGCCGGCACCATCACCACGCAGCAGTGGAACGACATGGAGGCGGGCATCGCCCGCACCTTCGGCACCTGCATGACCATGGGCACCGCCTCGACCATGACGTCGATCGCCGAGGCGCTCGGCCTATCGCTGCCCGGCGCAGCCTCGATCCCGGCGGCCGATGCCGACCATCCCCGGATGGCCAGCGCCTGCGGTCGGCGCATCGTCGAGATGATCTGGGAAGACCTGAAGCCGTCCGACATCCTCGACCGGCGCTCGGTGGAGAACGCCCTCGTGGTCCACAACGCGCTGGCCGGCTCCACCAACGCGATGATCCACTTGGTGGCGATGGCGGGCCGGGCCGGGATCCCGATCAAGCTGTCCGAGTTCGACGACTTCGCCCAGACGGTGCCGGTGATCGCCAACCTGCGGCCCTCGGGCCAGTGGCTGATGGAGGATTTCCATATCGCCGGCGGCATCCGGGCGCTGATGGTGCGGCTGTCCCCCCTCCTCCACCTCGACGCCCGCTCGGTCACCGGCGGCACGATCGGCGACGGGCTCGCCGGCATGAGCGTCTACAACGACGACGTGATCCGCCCGCTGGACAAGCCGATCGTCGAGAGCGGTGGCACCGCGATCCTGTACGGCAACCTCGCGCCGCATGGCTGCGTGATCAAGCCGCCGGCCGCGGACCCGCGCTTCCTCAAGCATACCGGTCCGGCCCTGGTGTTCGACGATTACGATGCCATGAGCGCGGCGGTGAACGACCTCGACCTCGACGTCACCCCGGACCACGTCATGGTCCTGCGCAATGCCGGCCCGATCGGCGGTCCCGGCATGCCCGAATGGGGCATGCTGCCGATCCCGAAGGTGCTGCTCCGGCAGGGCGTGCGCGACATGCTGCGCATCTCGGACGCGCGCATGAGCGGCACCAGCTACGGCGCCTGCATCCTGCACGTCTCGCCGGAATCGGCGGCCGGCGGCCCGCTGGCGGCCGTGCGCAACGGCGACCTGATCACCGTCGACGTATCCGAGCGGCGCATCCACCTGCACCTAGACGAGGCCGAGATCACCGCGCGGGTGGCGGCGTTCGTGCCGCCGGACCGGGCCTATCCGCGCGGCTATAACCGCCTGTTCGCCCAGCACGTGAGGCAGGCGCACGAGGGCTGCGACTTCGACTTCCTGGAGGGCGCGGGCGGCATCCCCGAACCCGAGATCCACTGATCTGCGCGTCCTGCCCGAAAGCCGTCTCAGCCCGGCGCAAGCCAGCGCGACGAAACAACGATCCGCGTGTCGTAGCGACATTCGGCGACCGAACGGACAGGGAGGAGACATGGCGATGATCGCACGCAGGGGGCTGCTCGCGGGCGCGGCCCTGCTCGGGGCGGTCCGGGCGGCCGGAGCGGGATGGGAGCCCTCGCAGCGCGTGCCCGATCCGGCGGTCGAGGTGCTCGACCCGGCCTTCGCCAAGTACCGCTTGGTCTCCGCCACCGTGGAGCGCGTCGCCACCGGTCTCCGTTGGGCCGAGGGGCCGGTCTGGTTCGGCGACATGGGAGCGCTGCTGTTCAGTAACGTGGTCAACGACCGGATCATGCGCTGGGATGAGGCGTCCGGTGCGCTCACGGTGTTCCGCAAACCCTCTTCCTACGCCAACGGCAACACCCGGGACCGGCAGGGGCGTCTCGTCACCTGCCAGCACAAGACCCGGAGCGTCACCCGGACCGAGCATGACGGCTCGATCACCACGCTGCTCGATCGGTTCGACGGCAAGCCGCTCAACGCGCCCAACGACGTGGTCTGCCATTCCGACGGCGCGATCTGGTTCACCGATCCGACCTTCGGCCCCAACCCCCATGAGTCGATGGCGTCTCCGGAGCTTCCGGGCAACGTCTACCGGATCGACCCGGCCACTGGGCAGGCGAGCCTCGCGGTGGCGGGCCTCGCGGGACCGAACGGGCTGGCCTTCTCCCCGGACGAGTCGAAGCTCTACGTCATCGAGGCCTGCGCCAAGCCGAACCGCCTGATCCGCGTCTACGACATGGTCGAGAACGGCACCAAGACCGCCAACGGCCGGGTCTTTTTTGACGCCGGCACCGGCACGCCGGACGGGTTCCGGGTCGATGTCGACGGCAACCTCTGGTGCGGCTGGGGCATGAGCGAGACCGAGGACGGCGTGCTCGTTCTGTCGCCGCAGGCCAAGCCGATCGGCCGGATCCGCCTGCCCGAGCGCTGCGCCAACCTGTGCTTCGGCGGCCTCAACCGCAACCTGCTGCTGATGACCGCTTCGCACGCGGTCTACGCGCTCTACGTCAACACCCGCGGCGCCGGGACCTGCTGATCCGGCTCATCTAAGTCGCGTCGACGGAGCTGAGATGCTCCATCATTCCGGGTTCTTGCCTGCAGCGAGCTTCGGAACGACAGGGCGGGTGTTCAAGCACGGCAGGCATCGCGGACGATCGATGCCTGCCGAGCCCCCTACTCCGCGGCTTCGGCCAGATACCGCGTCGGGTCGTAGTTCAGGATCGGCCCGAGCCAGCGCTCAACCTCACGGATATCCATGCCCTTGCGCAAGGCATAGTCCTCGACCTGATCGCGCTCGACCTTGGCGACGCCGAAATAGTGCGCCTGCGGGTGCGCCAGGTAGAGGCCCGAGACCGAGGAGCCTGGCCACATGGCATAGGACTCAGTGAGCTTCACCCCGATCCGCCGCTCGGCCTTCAGAAGATCGAACAGCTGCGTCTTCTCGGTGTGGTCGGGCTGGGACGGGTAGCCCGGGGCCGGGCGGATGCCGTCATAGGGCTCGCTCGTCAGTTCGGCGGGCGTGTAGGTCTCGTCCGCCGCGTAACCCCAGAATTCCCGCCGGACGCGCTCGTGCATGCGTTCGGCGAAGGCCTCAGCGATCCGGTCGGCCAGCGCCTTCACCAGGATCGCCCGGTAATCGTCGTTGGCCCGCTCGAACCGCTCGGCGATCCGCACCTCCTCCAGGCCGGCCGTGACCACGAAGCCGCCGACGTAATCGGCGATGCCGGTCTCCTTGGGCGCCACGAAGTCCGACAGGCAGGTGTTGGGCCGTCCGTCGCGCTTGGACAATTGCTGGCGCAGGCCGTGGAAGGTCGCAAGCCGGTCGCTGCGGCTCTCGCCTTTGTAGAGCACGATGTCGTCGCCGACGCTGTTGGCCGGCCAGAAGCCGATCACGCCCTTCGGGTTGAACCAGCGCTCCGCCACGATCTGCTTGAGCATCTCCTGCGCGTCCTCGTAGAGGGCGCGGGCGGCCGGACCCTGGTCCGGGTCGTCCAGGATCGCCGGGAAGCGGCCCTTGAACTCGTAGGTCTGCAGGAACGGCGTCCAGTCGATGTACGGCACGAGGTCGGCGACCTCGTAGGAGCCGAACACCCTCGCATCCGTGAAGGCCGGCTTCTTCGGCGCGTAGCCCGACCAGTCGACCTTGAACGCGTTGGCCCGGGCCTTGGCCAGGGGCAGGCGCTGCTTGTCGAGTTCCGACCGGGCGTGGGCGGCCGAGACCTTGGCGTACTCGGCGCGCACTTTCTCGATCGTCGTGTCGCGGGTCTCCTTGGACAGCAGGCTCGACACCACGCCGACAGCGCGGCTCGCATCGGTAACGTAGACGGCTTGGCCCTTCGCGTAGGCCGGGTGAATCTTCACCGCGGTGTGGACGCGGCTGGTGGTGGCCCCGCCGATCAGCAGCGGCACGGAAAAACCCTCGCGCTCCATCTCGCCCGCGACATGGACCATCTCATCGAGCGAAGGCGTGATCAGGCCGGACAGGCCGACGATGTCGACGTTCTCCTTGCGCGCCACGTCGAGGATTTTGGCAGCCGGCACCATCACGCCGAGATCGATGATCTCGTAGTTGTTGCAGGCGAGCACGACGCCGACGATGTTCTTGCCGATATCGTGGACGTCGCCCTTCACGGTGGCCATCAGCACCTTGCCGGCGGCCTGGCGCTTGCCGTCGCCGCCGTTGGCGCGCTTCTCCTCCTCCATGAACGGCTCGAGATAGGCCACCGCTCGCTTCATCACCCGGGCGGACTTCACCACCTGCGGCAGGAACATCTTGCCGGCGCCGAACAGGTCACCGACCACGTTCATGCCGGACATCAGCGGGCCCTCGATGACGTGGAGCGGGCGCTCGACGCCGGCCCTCGCCTCCTCGGTGTCGGCGATGATGTACTCGGTGATGCCGTTGACCAGGGCGTGCTCGATGCGCTTGGCCACCGGGGCCTCGCGCCAGGTCAGGTCGGCGGTCTTGGCTTGGGCCGAGGCCCCGGTCTTGAAGCGCTCGGCCGATTCCAGCAGGCGCTCGGTGGAATCGTCGCGGCGGTTGAGGACCACGTCCTCGCACAGCGCGCGCAGCTCCGCCGGGATCTCGTCGTAGACGGCGAGCTGGCCGGCATTGACGATGCCCATATCCATCCCGGCCTGGATGCAGTGGTACAGGAACACCGCGTGCATCGCCTCGCGCACCGGCTCGTTGCCCCGGAACGCGAAGCTCAGGTTCGAGACGCCGCCCGAGATGTGGGCGTGCGGCAGGGTCTCGCGGATCGTCCGGGTCGCCTCGATGAAGGCGACGCCGTAGCCGTTATGCTCCTCGATGCCGGTGGCCACCGCGAAGATGTTCGGGTCGAAGATGATGTCTTCCGGCGGGTAGCCGACCTGCTCGGTCAGGATCCGGTAGGCCTTGGTGCAGATCTCGACCTTGCGCTCGTAGCTGTCCGCCTGGCCCTGCTCGTCGAAGGCCATCACCACCACGGCCGCGCCGTAGGAGCGGCAGACGCGGGCCGCCTCGATGAACTTCTCCTCGCCCTCCTTCATGGAGATCGAATTCACGATCGCCTTGCCCTGGATGCATTTCAGGCCGGCCTCGATCACTTCGAATTTCGAGGAATCGACCATCACCGGCACCCGGGCGATGTCGGGCTCCGCGGCAACGAGATTGAGGAACTCGACCATCGCCTTCTGCGAGTCGAGCAGGCCCTCGTCCATGTTGATGTCGATCACCTGGGCGCCGGCGGCGACCTGGTCGCGGGCCACGTCGAGCGCAGCAGCGTAGTCGCCGTTGGTGATGAGCTTCCTGAACTTGGCCGAGCCGGTGACGTTGGTGCGCTCACCGACGTTCACGAACGGGATTTCCTTGGTCAGCACGAAGGGCTCCAGCCCCGAGAGCCGCATCAGGCGCGGGATCTCCGGGATCTGCCGGGGCGTCTTGCCGGCGACCGATTCGCTGATCGCCCGGATATGGTCCGGGGTGGTGCCGCAGCAGCCGCCGACCATGTTGACCAAGCCGGATTCGGCGAATTCGCCGACGAGCTTGCCCATGGCCTCCGGACTTTCGTCGTAGAGACCGAACTCGTTGGGCAAGCCAGCATTCGGATAGGCGCAGACCAGGGTGTCGCAGATCCGCGACAGCTCGGCGATGTGGCCGCGCATCTCGCGGGCGCCGAGCGCGCAGTTGAGGCCGAAGGTCAGCGGGTCCGCGTGGCGCAGCGCGTTCCAGAACGCCGCCGGGGTCTGGCCCGAGAGGGTCCGGCCCGACAGGTCGGTGATCGTGCCGGAGATCTGGATCGGCAGGCGGATCCCGGTCTCCTCGAACACCGCCCAGCAGGCGGCCACCGCCGCCTTGGCGTTGAGCGTGTCGAAGATCGTCTCGATCAGGATCAGCTCGGCCCCGCCAGCGATCAGGCCGCGGACCTGCTCCATGTACGCGGTCTTGACCTGATCGAAGGTCACGGCTCGGTAGCCGGGATTGTTCACGTCCGGCGAGATCGACAGCGTGCGGTTCGTCGGGCCGATGGCGCCGGCCACGAAACGGCGGCGGCCATCTTGGCGTTCGGCAAGCTGTGCCGCCTCGTGGGCGAGGCGCGCACCCTCCCGGTTCAGGTCGGGAATGATCGATTCGAGACCGTAATCGGCCTGCGCGATCGTGGTGCCGGAGAAGGTGTTGGTCTCGCAGACGTCGGCGCCGGCGAGGAAGTAATCGAGGTGGATCTGCCGGATCGCGTCCGGCTGCGTCAGGATCAGGAGGTCGTTGTTGCCCTTCTGATCGTTCGGGTGATCCTTGAAGCGGTCGCCGCGGAAATCCGCCTCGGTCAGCGCGAGCCGCTGGATCACGGTGCCCATCGCCCCATCGAGGACGAGGATCTTTTCCGACGCGCGCTGACGCAGCGCGGATGCGATCTCGGTGCCGTCGACGGGGGGGAAGTCAGTCATGATCGGTCCCAACAGACCACCTCAAGCCGAGGTGCCGGAGCGAAGCGGAGGCCTCGAAGGAGGCGTTCAGATTTTTTATCGGTCCCTGGAGCCTTCCTGCGAGGCCGTTGCGCGGCACCCAGGATGAGGCGGAGGGTGGGATTTTTGGTTTCGGACCGGCCCAGGAAATCGCCCGGGTCAGCCCGCTTTTTCCAAGACGGCGAGCCGCTTTTCGATGGCGTCGAGGCGTTCTTCGACCTCGGCGGCCGCGTAGCGGCCAAGGACTGATTTGCCGTTGATTGCCTCGCGCATATTCGCCAGTCGCCCCTCGATCTGATCCAGGCGCTGCTTAACGACAGTGAACTCGCGCGCAGTTATCTGCCCGAGTTCTCGAATGTCGGTCCGCATCTCCCGAAGAAGCGGAAGAATCATATCCTGCGGTCCGGCCATCGTCCTGCCCCCTGCTGCGCCGTGTGGGCGCAGATGAATTTAGGCCGCCGCCTTTTCTGCCGCCAGCTTCGGCGCCTGCGCGCGCAGGCCCAGCAGGTGGCAGATCGCGTAGACGAGGTCCGAGCGGTTCATCGAGTAGAAGTGGAAGTCCTGGACGCCCTCGTCCACCAGGTCGAGCACCTGCTCCGCCGCCACGGCGGCGGCGACGAGGCGGCGGGTCTCCACGTCGTTGTCGAGACCTTCGAACCGGGCGGCCAGCCAGTACGGCACCGAGGCGCCGGTGCGGCGGGCGAAGTTGGCCGACTGCTTGAAGTTCTGCACCGTCAGGATGCCCGGGATGATCGGGATCGTGATCCCGGCGGCCCGGACCTTCTCGAGGTAACGCAGGTAGACCTCGTTCTCGAAGAAGAACTGGGTGATCGCCTGGTCGGCACCCGCATCGACCTTGGCCTTCAGGGCGTCGATGTCGGCGTCGAGCGAGGCGGCCTCCGGGTGCTTCTCGGGATAGGCCGAGACCGACACCTTGAAATCGCCGATGCGCTTGATCCCCTCGACCAGCTCGGCGGTCGTGGCGTAACCCTCGGGATGCGGCTTGTAGGCGTGGCCGACGCCGTCGGCCGGATCGCCCCGCAGGGCCACGATGTGGCGCACGCCGACATCCCAGTAGGCCTGCACCACCGCATCGATCTCCTCGCGGCTGGCATCAACGCAAGTGAGGTGCGCGGCCGGCTTGAGGGTGGTCTCGCGGATCATCCGGGCGACCGTGTTGTGGGTGCGCTCCCGGGTCGAGCCACCGGCGCCGTAGGTCACAGAGACGAATTTCGGCTGGAGCGGTGCCAGCCGCTCGATGGAGGACCACAGGACCTTCTCCATCTCGTCGGTCTTGGGCGGGAAGAATTCGATCGAGACGCGGATCGGGTGGTAGCCGTCGCGGCTGGCGCGGTGGGTGGAGCGATGCATCGGGTCTCGTCCTCTATGTCGATCGGTTCAGACGAATTGGGTGAAGAGAGTTGTGTGGATGTCGTCCGGCCCGGAGGTCAGGCGACTGCGCGCTGAAGCGGTTCCGCGTCGCGGGCGAGGCCCGCCTGCTGAAGGCTCGCCTCCTGTGCCAGCCAGAGCGTGACAGTGAGCTGGCCAGCCTCCCGGGGCACCAGATCGCGGGTCGCGACCGTCGTGAGCCCGGCCTCGGCCAGCCAGTGGGACACTTGGTCGGAGGAGAAACCGAGCCGGCGGTGGGCTTGGCTCGTTCGCAGGAATTCGAGGTCGTGCGGGGCGAAATCAACCACCAAGAGCCGGCCTCCGGGCGCCACGAGGCGCACGGCGCCCCGCAAGGCGCGGGCCGGATCATCGAGATAGTGGAGCACCTGATGCACCACCACCACGTCGAAGCTCGCCCGGGCGAAGGGCGGGGCATGGATGTCGCCCTGGCGCAAGTCCACCCGCGACAAACCCTGACGCTCCAGATTGGCCCGAGCGACGGACAGCATCGCGTGGCTCGAATCGAGCCCGGTCGCACGGGCGGCCCGGGGGGCGAGCAGGCCAAGCATCTTGCCCGTGCCGGTGCCGAGGTCGATCAGGCTGCCGAGGGGGCGCTCGCCCAGAGCGTCGAGCACCGCCGCCTCGACGGTGGCTTCGGGGACGTGCAGGGAGCGGAGCTCATCCCATTTCGGCGCCAGCCGGGCGAAAAACGTCTGGGCCGCGTCGGCCCTTTGGGTGCGTACTGCATCCAGCCGGGCCCGATCCTCCGAAAGCGGCGGCGCGGCCCGGTCGAGCCCGCACAGGAGCGGGTCGGCGAGGCCCGCGCGAGCCTCGGACAGCCGGAAGAACGCCCAGGCGCCTTCGCGGTGGCGCTCGACCAGCCCGGCCTCGACTAGAAGCTTGAGGTGCCGCGAGATGCGCGGCTGCGACTGGCCGAGAATGTCGGTGAGGTCAGAGACCGACAGCTCCCCTTCGGTAAGAAGCGCCAGGATGCGCAGGCGCGTCTCCTCGGCCGCGGCGCGCAGAACACCCAGGGCTTCCGGAAAAGGGATCAATCCCGCGGCGCGACTCTCAGCGTTAGACATAAAGATATGTTTATGTCCGTTTCTCCAAGCGCGCAAGGGTGATGTTTCGGCTGCGGCGCGCTGACTCGCTCGCACGGTGCCGAGTCGGCGCAGATGCGTCGACGGCGAGCAGCGGGCGGCGCGCATGTCCTGCGCGTGCGCGCCGTCCGCTGGATCGGCCTGCCGCCAGAGGGCGGTGTGCAACGGGTGCTCGGGAAAACCAGCGTTAGTGTGCTGGGCTACGAGCATGAGTGCGGCGAACCGGTTCTGTGCAATTGGGCCGGCTGATCCCTGCCCTACCGCAACCAGTATCCATCCGGCGCGAGCGGCACCGGCATCGGCTCACCGAGCGCGTGGTGGACGATGCGGTCGACGGCGCGGACCATCGCATCGAGGGGCAGGTCATTCGGTTCGGTGCCGAACGGCTCCTCCAACTCGTCCCCGAGGGCATCGAGGCCGAAGAAGGTGTAGCCGACCAGCGCCACCACCACGGGGGTCGCCCAGCCGAGCGAGCCCGTGAGCCCCACCGGCAGAAGCAGGCAGTAGAGCCAGGCGGTTCGGTAAACGAGCAGGGTGTAGGCGAAGGGCAGCGGCGTATTGGCGATCCGCTCGCAGGCCGTGTGCACGCCGGACAGCGCTTCGATCCGCGCCTCCAGGAGGCCGAACTGGATGTCGGTGAGGCGGCCGGCCTGCATCAGCCCGGCGAGATCGCGGGTCAGCGCGGCCAGGACCGAATCGGTGGGATTCGGGCCGCCGAGATCCGCCCCGGGGGCCTTGCCGTCCACCGCCAGGGCCTCGTCGAGGCCGCGCAGGCGCGCATGCAGGCCATGCGCGAAGGCGGACAGGCGGCGCAGCTGCGGCGCTGCCTCGGCAGGCGGCAGCAGCGCCGGCAGGAGGCGGGCGAGGTTGCGTACCTCGCCGATCAGGCTACCCCAGGCCTTCCGGGCTTCCCACCAGCGCTCGTAGCAGGCGTTGTTGCGGAAGCTCAGGAAGATCGACAGGGCGAGGCCGACCAGGGTGAACGGCGCGACCCCGGCCGTCACCGGAAAGAAGGCGGGCCAGCGCGCCTCCGCCCAGACAACCAGGCAGGCGACCGCGACGATGCCGACGAGCTTCCAGGCCACGCGCGGCAGAATCGAGCCCTGCATGGTGAACAGCAGGGTGAACAGGTTGGGCCGGGTGCGGACGATCATCGGGGCTTCGCGGCGAGGGCGGGGCTCTCCTGCCCTGCCCCTCGCGCGCCGACAAGGGGCCTGCCGGACACGCGCTCGTGTGAGCTTCCGCCGGGCCGGCCTGCGACGACCGGCGCCCCCCCCTATGACAGCGTGAGCAGCGGTCCGGAGAGGCTCGAAGCCGAAAGCGTGCCCGCTAGACCGACGCTTCCCGGACGAGATCGGGCGACCCGTTCGTCTCCAGGCGCTTCAACGCGGTCAGCATGCGCACCGAGAGCGGGGACCAGCAGGCGGGGCGCTTCTGGACGAAGGCGCTGCGGGCGCGGTGGTAGGGCGCGTCCGGCTGGTAGAAGTTGCGATACATCTGCGTCATCTCCTGCCCGCGATAGGCATCGAGCGGTCGACGCTCCTCGTCCTCGGCGCGCTGCAGGCGCTTGCGGTCGGTGAGCGCGGCATGCCGCTCCGCCTGCGCGGCGGCGAAGGCCTGGACGGCCCGGACGAACTGCTCGGTGTCGCCGGAGATCGCCTCGTCGACGAGGCCGATCTCCGCGGCCCGCCGGCCGCTGATCGGCAGGCACGCCTCGGTCAGCTGGACGGCACGCTCCCAGCCGACCCGACGGGGCAGCAGGTACGTCCAGTATTCCGAACCGTAGAGCCAGCCCATGTTGCGGTAGTGCGGGTTGAGCACCACGCTTTGCCGCGCCAGCACGAAATCCGCGGCCAGCGGCAGGATCGCGCCACCTGCGCCGGCATTGCGGCCGAGCGCCGCGATGACGATCGTGTCGGTGGCGGTGATAGTCTCGCGGATCAGATCGTCCATCGCGACGATGTTGGCCCAGGATTCCGCGGCCGGGTCGGCGCTGGCCTCGATCTCATTGAGGTGGATGCCGTTCGAGAACAGGTCGTCGCCGCCCGCCAGCACGATGACCTTGGCGGAACTCTCCGCCGCTTGGCGGAACGCCGCCTGAAGCCGGCGACACTGCACCGTGCTCATCGCGCCGTTGTGGAAGTCGAAGTGCAGATGGACGATGTCGCCGATGCGATCGAGCCTCACCTCCTCGACCGGGTTGGGATGGGCGAGCCTGGTGGCGGCGACGAGCACGTCGCCCGGGATCAGATCGCCCAGCGTATCCACGGCGCTGCGCTTGATCCCGCCGCCGCCCTCCAGCTTCGGCTTCAGCCGGCCAATCCAGACCGCGCCGTCGACCGTCGCCCGGCAGATCGCGCCGCTTTCGGACCGGGCGATCACCGCGCCCGGCGCGCCGCGCAGCTCCGGCTCTGCGCAGGCGGCGTGGAGATAGACCGGAAGGCCGTAGATCTCGTCGAGTACGCCGGGCACGCCGTCGGCCGCGTGGATCCGAGCCAGCACCTCCGCCGTCTCGCACCGGCCCCAGTCGATCCGGCGATCCGCCTGCTTCATCGACGGCCGCAGGCAGCCCAGGGCGGTCGGGGTGGCGTAGTCCAGGGGGCGGGGTCGAAAGCCCGGCGTCTGGACATTGGCGAGCGCCTCCCACAGGCAGGAGACGGCGGCGTCGATCGCCTCGCGCCGATAGACGCTGCTCTTGGGTGCCTGGCGCAGGGGGAAATTGCGCGTCGCCCAGATCGGGCCGGCATCCATCTCGGCCTCCGCCTGCAGCAGGGTCACGCCCCACTGGTCCCATCTCTCTTGGATCGCCCAGTCGAGGGCGGAGGCGCCGCGGTCGCCCTCGACGCCCGGATGTACGATCAGGGTCAGATGCTCGCGCCAGATCCGCTCCGGGATCGCCCGGGTCAGGAACGGGGCGATCGTCAGGTCCGGCCGGAACGCGGCGAACGCCTCCTCAAGGCGCTGCTCGTCACCACCGTAGATCTCGACCGCGACCTCGTATCCGGCATCAGACAGCTCGACAAAAAACCGCTGCGTCATGCTGTTGAAGGCAGATGAAACCAAGAGAACGCGCATCACGGGTGTCCAAGGCGTCGATCATCGAGTCGAGACACGTCTCGGATTTTCCTCCTGACGACGTCTAATTTCAGACTGCCGCGCTAAAATATCTGCATCTCTGTGCATTCGAGCAGAATGCTGTTCCGGATTGCGATAATTAAACCGCAGAAATGGAACGAATCACTAAGCTTTGCCAATGTTATGATGTCAAAAAACTTGAAGCAAGATGCAAGTCGGCTGCCGACCGAGGTCGCATGACTTGGGCGATCTGCTGATCGGGTAGCAGATGGCGGGTCGTCCAGGATCGTGTTGGGGAGGCCGCGTGCATGGGCACGGCGCGATCGCTCGCATCTCGCGTCGGGGGCCGGCCGCGCCGTCACGCCCCGGGGCGGGCGCTCACTCCGCGTCCCAGAGCCAGGCCGCGCCGCGCACGCCCGAGGCATCGCCGTGCAGGCTCGCCCGCACCGGCGTGTCGAAGGCGTCGGAAAAGACATGGGGGGCGATCGCCCCGGGCAGGCCGGCGATCAGTTCCGGGATCCGGGACAGGCCGCCGCCGATGACGATGACGTCCGGATCGAGCAGGTTGACCACCTGGGCGGCGGCGCGGCCGAGGCGGTCGAGATGCGTCGCGAGCGTGTCGCGTGCCTGCGCGTCGCCGGTGCGTGCGGCGGCGACGATCGCCTCGGCGGTGAGGCTGCCGCCATGGCGTCGGGCGTGGTCGGCGGCCAGGCCCGTGCCGGACAGCCAGGTCTCGATACAGCCCCGGCGGCCGCAATAGCAATCCGGCCCGGGCTGCTCGTCACCCCGGGGCGCGGCCAGGGGGCCGTGGCCCCATTCGCCCGCGATGCCGTTGCGGCCGGTGAGCACGCGGCCGTCGATGGCGATGCCGGATCCGACCCCGGTACCCAGGATCACCGCCCAGACCACCCGGGCGCCGGCGCCGGCGCCGTCGACCGCCTCCGAGACCGCCAGGCAATTGGCGTCGTTCTCGATCCGCACCGGCCGGTCGAGCCGCCGCGCGAGATCAACTCCGAAGGGATGACCGTTGAGCCAGTGGGAATTGGCGTTGCGCACGCGGCCGGTCGCTGGCGACAGGCTGCCCGGCATGCCGATGCCTACGCTGCAGGGGGCGCCGGCGTCGGATTCAAGCCGCTCCACCAGGGCGGCCAGGGCCTCGAGCGTGGCCCGGTAATCGCCGCGCGGTGCCGGCATCCGGGCCTCGGCCAGGGTCGCACCCCGGGTATCCAGCACGATCCCGGCGATCTTGGTGCCGCCGAGATCGATGCCGAGGCGCGCCTGCCCGGTGGGCGCTGGCATCACTCTGCCGCGGCGACCTTGGTGACCTTGCTGTCGGTCCCCATCGGCTGCGGCGCGTGGTCGGAGATGTCGGTGCCGATCGAGACCGGATGGGCCATGACCTCGTTGAGCTTGGCCATGTCGAGCTCGCCCTCCCAGCGGCTGACCACCACGCAGGCGACGCCGTTGCCCACGAGGTTGGTGAGCGCCCGGCACTCGGACATGAACTTGTCGATACCGAGCACCAACGTCATGGCGGCGACCGGGACCGGGCTGTTCGGGATCGCCGAGAGCGTGGCCGCGAGGGTGATGAAGCCGGCGCCCGTGACGCCCGAGGCGCCCTTCGAGGTCAGCATCGCCACCAGGATGATCGTCGCGTATTGCGCGAAGGTCAGGTCCGCCCCCACCGCCTGCGCCAGGAACAGCGTGGCGAGCGTCATGTAGATGTTGGTGCCGTCGAGGTTGAACGAGTAGCCGGTCGGGACCACGAGGCCGACCACCGAATCCGAGGCGCCGAGCCGGCGCATCTTGGTCATCAGCTGCGGCAGAACCGTCTCGGAGGACGACGTGCCGACGACGATCAGCAACTCGTCCTTGATGTAGGCGAGGAAGCGGAAGATCGAGAAGCCCGCGACCTTGGCGATGCTGCCCAGAACCACGATCACGAACAGGATCGCGGTGACGTAGAAGGTGCCGACCAGCCAGGCGAGGTCGTAGACCTTCTGGATGCCGTACTCGCCGATCGTGAACGCCATGGCGCCGAAGGCACCGACGGGAGCGAGCTTCACCACGATGCCGATGATCTTGAAGAAGATCTGCCCGGCGGTGTCGATCGCGCTGTTCACCGCGGCGGCGCGCTCGCCGAGGCTGGTAACGACGACGCCGGTGAGGATCGAGATCAGCAGCACCTGAAGCAGGTCGCCGGTGGCGAAGGGATCGAAGAAGCTTTTCGGAATGATCGCCAGGATGTGGGCGACGGTGGAATCGGCGGCCGCCTTGTTGGCGTAGCTCGCGACCTTGCTGGCATCGAGCTTCGTCGGGTCGGCGTTGAAGCCGGCGCCGGGCCGGATCACCTCGCCGACCAGCACGCCGATCAGCAGCGCCAGCGTGGAGACCACCTCGAAATAGACCAGCGCCTTCACGCCGACGCGCCCGACCTTCTTGAGGTCGCCGACCGAGGCGATTCCGTGCACGATGGTGCAGAAGATGATCGGCGCGATCATCATCTTGATCAGGCCGATGAAGGCGTCGCCGAGCCACTTCATCGCCTTGCCGGTGGCCGGGTCGTACCAGCCGAGCAGGACGCCGAGGACGATGGCGATCAGGACCTGGATATAGAGGACCTTGTACCAAGGCTCGCGGGGAGCGCCGGGCGCAGTCGTCGCGTGGGTTGCGTGTGCCATATCCATCCCGTGCACGGTTGCCGTGCATCCTCCCAATCTGCCGGCACGCTAACGACAATCGTCCCCCGCCTCAACGGCGGCTTGGTCTTCCTCCCTGAAGCAAGTGTGACAAAAACCTGTCGATCCCCGACTGAAAAATGGTTGCGCCGGATATTCGGCCCACGTCTATTCGATGCGGATCGACCGGGTAGAACCAAGTTTTCGCGTCGAATCTCCAAACACGCGTCATCGTCCCCACCCGCCGTAAGGCGCCGGGGGCATGGCCCAAGAAGACCCAGCACGAGGGACGCGGGACGCCGCGGGGACCCAGGTGTCGGCCAGATACGCGCGGGATCCGATCCTCGCGGCGACCCGCCGCACCGACCGGGCATCACCCCCGGCCGCTGCCGTCTTTCTCGTCGCGATGTCTTGTCAGCGCCCCGACCCTGCGACTCCAATGCCAGCGGTCACTGCCCATGCCGCCCAAGCCGCATCGCAGCCGCGACGCCCCCGGAACCCGCATCCACCGCCGTGGTCTCTCACCCGACCTCCGCCCCGTCGTGGGCGGGTCCGCATGTGGCTC
>NZ_JAKSYN010000218.1:0-84222 GCF_022829565.1 Methylobacterium sp. J-001 | reverse complement strand
AGATGTCTCCAGTTATATCAGTGTAATGTGAGCTCAATAAGCTGTGAGAACAGTATGATATGAGTTGAGTTGTCTTTGTTTTCAAGCAGAGGCCAGTTTACGAGTGTCTCCGGAGTGTCTGTAGTTCAGGCGTGTGCTCTTCCAATCTAAGCACTGTGCGTTTTCCCCGCCCCCTTGTGGGGGGGGGCATGTGTGAGGGTGGTTCAGGCTCGAACGGTACGGTGCCTTCTGCACCACCCCCTCCTCCAACTCCTCCCCGCAAGGGGGAGGAGAGCGCGTTCCGTGATCCCGCCACGGGCCGGGGAGGGGGCTCCACCGCACCGCCCCCCAGAAAGACCCCTCCTCCCGGGCCGGTCGCGCCGGCCCCGCGGCGGCGCCCATGCGCGGACGGGGCTGGACAAACCCGGGCGGACACCGCGATCTGTCGCGAAAGGGCTCGGCGGATCAGAGCGAACGACAGTGACCGGGATGAGGAACGCGGCGGCCGCGAGGCTTTCGGAGCGGCTCCACGGGTTTCGGAGCCTGGGCGACAATTGCGAGTTCGGCTTCGTGCAGCGCTACGGCGGCGTCGAGCCGTCCGGGCTGCTGCGGTTCTCCTACACGCCGATGGCGGACCTGATCCGCGGCCTGCGCTGCGGCTTCGCGGATTTCGGCGTGCCGGGCGACCTGCGCATCGCGGTCAGCGAAGGCGGCACCTATTATTGCCACAGCGTGGCCTACAACATCTGGGCGAACACCGGCCATGCCGCCGGCTCGATCGACCCGGCGGTGCTGGTCGAGCGCGAATACGGCCGCCTCGCCCATCTCAAGCGCAAGATGCTCGACGACCTCGCCGACGGGTCGAAGATCCTGGTGCGCAAGCTCGGCCGCGACACCCCGGATTCCGCGTTCGAGCGCCTGGCCGAGGCGGTCTGGGCGCATGGCCCCTCGACGCTGCTGCGCGTCACCGAGGCCGGGCCGGATTGGCGCCCGGAGCCCGCAAGGCGGGTCGCCGACCGGGTGATCGCCGGGCAGGTGCGCCGCTTCGCCCCCACCGAGCAGGCCTGGGAGGTCGATCTCGAACCCTGGATCCAGCTCATCGACAGCGCCTACGCGCTGGAGCACGGCCAGGCGCCGACCGACCTGGGGGCGGGGGCCTTCGGGGACACCCTGACGCTGCCGAGCGGCCTGCGCCGGCATGCCGGGCGGCACCCGAATCTGGCGCTCAGCGCCTATACGCGGGCGGTCGACCCGGCCGGCCTCGGCACCGACCGGGCCTACGTGTTCTCGACCTGGGTGTGGATCCCCGAGACGTTCGGTGGCGACCGGATCTTCGCCGTCGCCGGGCACGGGCGCCTGGGCTGGCGCGACGCCGACCTGTCCCGGCGCGGTTGCTGGCAGCGGGTCTGGGCCGGCGGGCGGATGCGCCCGGGGGTCGACCGCGAGCCCGTGGGGCTCGGCATGATCGGGACCCGGCAGGACCAGTTCTGGTCGTTCGGCGCGCGCTTCCACGAAGGCCCGATCCCGGAGGAGGGGGCCGCGCCCACAATCCGGATGCCGCCTGCCCGCTTATCCGGGCGCCGCCTGTTCGGCTGGCTGCGGTCCCGGCTGCCGTAACGCGCGCGCCATTCCAGAGCTCGGCAAGCGAGCCCGGCCCTGACGAGGCCGTCGGAAGCGCCGATCGCGAGCCGCCGACGGCCCGCAAGACCTCGACCTGTCGGCGGATCTGGATCCCGGGCTCCGCTACGCGCCCCCGGGATGACGGTGTGGTTCTGGAGGCTGCTGCCCGGATCCTGCGCCAGGGCCGTCAGGAGACATCCCGGACCCTGCCATCGGACCCCACCACACCCCTCCCGACCCATATCCAAAGTTCGCATAAGATATATTATGGAACTATAGCCGTCGATACGGCGGGGTGAGGGGGGTCTGGCATGCCAGATGGCCGGATGCGCCGGTCGATTTCGCCGGTCGATCCGGAACCGGGTCTCCGGCCAGGCCCGGGGCACCGGGCCCGGCGCGGCGGAGCAGCTTGTCGGACCCGGCTGCGCGGGACCGGGTGAGGGCGGTCCGAGGCCCCCAGGGCCAAGCGCGCTTCTGAAAAGCGCTCTGCTCAAAGCGCCCTCCCCGCGGCGGCGTCACGCGCCGCGTCCGGCGAGCCGGCTCTGGTCGGCGAAGATCCGGCCGTCCTGGGCGCGGCACTCGATCTGGTCCGACAGCCGGCCGGGCCGGATCCGGATCGCCGCCGGCCGGGCCAGGGACTCGGCCTGGTCCAGGAAGCCGGCGGCATCCATGGGCGCGTCGCGCCCGCCGCCGAGCCCGCGCCACCACAGCACCGCCTTCTCCCGCTCGTAGCCGCTGCGCTCGGGCCGCAGGCGCACCCGCCAATCGGCCGCGGCGGCGCCGTCCCGCCAGCCGAGCACGAGGTCGAGCCCGTCCGGGGCCGCCTCCAGGGTCAGGTCCGTCACCGGATGCCAGGGCGCCTCCGCCTCCGGGGCAGGGCCGGAAGGTTCGACCATGGGCGTGATGTCGGCCGAAAGGATCGGCAGCTCGTCCTCGGCCGCGGCGTCGTGCAGGGGCGCGCCCTCCTCCTCCGTCTCCGGCTCGGTCCAGCAGGCCTCGCAGGTGGAGGCGTTCAGGGCGATCAGGGCGCCGCAGCCGGGGCAGGGCTTGGCGCGCAGGCCCCCTGCCCCGGCCAGCACCTGGGCGGCACTCTGCGCCGTCACGGCGTCCACCGGCCCGTGCATCCGCACCAGCCCGGCATAGTCGAGGATCAGCGCGTCTTCCTTGCCGGGGGCGCAGCGCAGCGCCCGGCCGACCTGCTGGACGTAGAGCCCGGTGCTGCGGGTCGGGCGCAGCAGGGCCACGAGGTCGACCTCCGGGGCATTGAAGCCGGTGCCGAGCACGCCCACCGAGGTCAGGCACCGGATCTTGCCCGCCCGGAACGCCGCCACGATCCGGTCGCGCTCCCGGCGGGGCGTCTCGCCCGAGACCGTCTCGCAGGAATACCCCTCGGCCCGCACCGCGTCGCGCACGGCCTCGGCATGGGCGAGGCCGGCGCAGAAGGCGAGCCAGGCCCGGCGGCCGCTGCCGTATTCCGTCAGCTCGGCCACGGCAGCCTTGGTGATCCAGTCGCGGTTGACCGCCGCCTCCAGCTCCCCCGGGATGTAGTCGCCCCCGCGCCGGCCGACCCCGGAGACGTCGAGCTGGGTGAGCGTCGCCTTGGACACGAGGGGCGCCAGGAAACCGCGCCGGATCAGGTCGCCGGTATCGGCCTCGTAGGCGATCCCGGAAAACAGGCGGCCCGCGCCGGCGTCGAGCCGGCCGGAATCGAGCCGGTAGGGGGTCGCGGTGAAGCCCGCCACCCGCATCCCGGGCGTCAGCGCCTGCAGGCCCGCCAGGAACCGGCCGTAGCGGGTCTGGGCGGCGCGGGGGATCAGGTGCGCCTCGTCGACGATCACGAGGTCGCGCGGGCCGACCGCGTCGAGCCGGTCGGCCACGGACTGGATGCCGCAGACCAGGACCTGCGCCCCGGCCTCCCGCCGCCCGAGCCCGGCGGAGAAGATGCCGGCCGGCGCCTCCGGCCAGTAGCGGGTCAGCTCCGAGAAATTCTGGGCGACGAGCTCGCGGCTGTGGGTGACGATCGCCACCCGGGCGAGGGGGTCTTGTGTCACCGCCTCCCGGGCGAGGGCGGCGATGACCAGGGCCTTGCCGGCCCCGGTGGGCAGCACGACCAGATGGCCGGGCGCCGCCGCGTCGCCCCCTCCCCGCCCCCAGGCGGCCGCGAGCGCGTCGAGGCTGGCGCGCTGGTAGTCCCGCAAGCGCAGCATGGCGGCGGTCTAGCCGGGTCGGGCCGTCCTGTCCGTGGCGGCGGGGTCACGGCGGGGGGCGGCGTTCTCACGGGGCGCGTTGGCCCGGGTCCTCCCACGCTCTCCCCGCGTCCCTGCCGATCCACACAGCGTTCCGGCAGCAAGCCTTTGAAGCACCGCGCTTTTCCTCGCCCCCTTGCGGGGAGGGGCCAGGGGTGGGGGTGGTGCAGGATCGCGCGTGAGGGTGCCTCGTGAGCCACCCCCACCGCCCACTCCTCCCCACAAGGGGGAGGAGCGCGCGGCGCGCACAGGATGAGGGGAGAGCGTGGGATACCCGCGCGCGCAGCGCAGCGATTCAGGGCCGCGCGGGAGGGCGGCCTCTCACGCTCAGAGCCGCCGGAGCAGATAAATATCCATGATCCAGCCATGCCGCGCCCGGGCCTCGGCCCGGACCTTCCGGATCTCGTCGCCGACCGTGCCGAGGCGGCCGGACACCAGGATCTCGTCCGGGCTGCCGAGATAGGCGCCCCAGTAGATCGTCAGATCCGGGTCGAGATGGGCGAAGCTCGGATCGCCGTCGAGCATCACCACGACGCTCTCGGCATCCTCCGGCCAGCCTGCCGCAAGGCGGCGCCCGGTGGTGATCAGCACCGGGCCGCCGATGGCGTTCAGCGGCACGCCGTGGCGGGCGGCCAGGACTTGCACGCTGGAGAGGCCGGGTATCACGGCGCAGGTCAGGGCGAGACGCCCGCGCGACGCAATGCGGTCGAGGATCCGCAGGGTGCTGTCGTAGAGGGCCGGATCGCCCCAGACCAGGATCGCCCCGACCTGCCCGGATTCGAGCGCCGCCGCGAAGGCCGCCTCCAGCCGCTCGGCCCGGGCCGCGTGCCAGGCGTCGACGGTGGCGCCGTAATCGGCCGGGCGGCGCTCCCGGGGCGGATCCTCGACGGTGACGACCTGGTGGGGCTTCCGGATATGGGCGGCGCAGATCCGCTTGCGGATCTCCACGAGGTCGGCGGTCTCGGCGCGCTTGTCGAGCACGAACACCGCGTCGACATCGGAGAGCGCCCGCACCGCCTGGAGGGTCAGGTGCTCGGGATCGCCCGTGCCGATGCCGATGACCCGGATCTGCCTGTCCTGCATGCGCAATCCTGGTTTCAAAAGGTCCCCGACCTTTTGCGGGTGCAGGGCGGCGCCCTGCTCGTCTTCATCAGGGCTCCGCCCTGATTACCCGCCAAAGGGCTCATGCCCTTTGGAAACCCATTTTGCCAGGATCGCCCGGGCGATGGTCAGGTCCTGGAGGGCGATGCCGGAGGAATCGAACACCGTGATCGCCGCCGGGTCGGTCCGCGCGCCCTCCCCGCTTTCGAGCACGGCGCCGATCGCCCGCAGCTCCGCCGCCGCGGGGGCGTGCTGGAACTCACCGATGGTGCGCGATTGCTCGGGCAGGTCGCAGAACAGCGCAGCCCGCTCGAGCAGGGCCGGGGGCAGCTCCTGCTTGCCCTTGGCATCCGCCCCCATGGCGGCAACATGGGTGCCGGGGCGGACCCAATCGGCCTCGAACAGGGGCGCCCGGGCGGGCGTGGCCGTCACGATCACGTCGGCGGCCCGGCAGGCCTCCTGCGCGGAGGCCGCCCGCACCTCGACCGCGGCCCCCTGCCCCCGCAGGCGCTCGGCAAACCCCGCGACCTTGTCGTGATCCCGCGCCACCACCAGCACGGTCCGGATCGGCAGGATCCGGGCGAGCGCCGCGCATTCGAACTCCGCCTGGTTGCCGGCCCCGAACACGGCGAGCACCTCAGAATCCGGCCGGGCCAGGACGCTCGCTGCCGCCGCGTCGGCGGCGGCGGTGCGGTAGGCGTTGACGCGGCCCGCCTCGATCACCGTGTCGACCCGGCCGACCGCCTGGTCGAACAGCAGGATCACCGAATTGTGCCGCGGCAGGCCCCGGTCGGGATTGCCCGGCCAGAACGAGCCGACCTTCAGGCCGGCATAGTCGGCGGTCGATCCCGACTTGATCGAGAACCGGTTGGCCGGCTCCGAGCCATGCCCCAGCACCGCCGGGAACAGGGTGGTTCCGGGGGCGACCGCGGCGATCAGCGCCTCCCGGGCCGCCGCGAACGCCAGGGCGTGATCGACCAGGGCGGCGGATTCCTCCTCCGAGATGAAGCGCATGACGTGACGATCTCCAAGGTCATGGTTTCAAAAGGTCTGCGACCTTTTGCGGGTGCAGGGCAGCGCCCTGCCGTGATGAATCAGGGCTCCGCCCTGCACCCGCCAAAGGGCTCGCCCTTTGGGAACCCGTTACGGCACAGCCCCCATCACAACGTCATGCCGCGGGCGGTGACCGGCCAGACCGCCTCGACCCGGCCGTCCCGCACGCCGACATACCAGTCGTAGACGTTGACGGTCGGGTCGCAATGGCCCGGGATCAGCTTCAGGCGGTCGTTGAGCTTGAGCACGTTGCCGGGATCGCTGATCACCCCGTGCTCGTCCGAGCACTTGACGTATTCCACGTCGCTCCGGCCGAACACCAGGGGCAGGCCGCTGTCGATGCTCTGGGCCTTCAGGCCGGCGTCGCAGATCGCGACATCGGCCTTGGCCTTGCTCATGATCGACGTGACGATGAACAGGCTGTTCTCGAAGTCGCCGATCGGCTGGCCGCTCGCATCCTTCACCCGCTGGTAGTCGGCATCCATGAACACGTAGGAGCCGCATTGCAGCTCGTTGTAGACGCCGCTGCCGCCCTCCAGGGCAAAGCTGCCGGTGCCGGCGCCCGCCACGATATCGCAGCCGAGCCCTTCGGCCTTCAGCAGGTCGACGGTGCGCTTCGTGTCGTCGATCGCCGCCTGGATCAGGGCCTTGCGCTCGGCGTAGTCGCGCACGTGCTGCGCCCGGCCCTGATAGGCCTGCAGCCCGGCGAATGTGAGCCCCGGCGCCGCCGCGATCTTTTTCGCGATCGCCACCGCCGGCTCGCCCGGGGCGACGCCGCAGCGGCCGGCGCCGACATCGATCTCCACCAGGGCCTCGAGGGTGACGCCGTACTTGACCGCCGCCGCCGACAGGTCATCGACATTGCCGGGGTCGTCGACGCAGACCAGCACCCGCGCCCGTTTGGCCAGCGCGGCCAGGCGCTCGATCTTCTGCGGCGCCACGACCTGGTTCGAGACGAGCACGTCGCGGATGCCGGCGCTGACCAAAGCCTCGGCCTCGCTGACCTTCTGGCAGCAGACGCCGCAGGCCCCGCCCCGCTCGATCTGCACGGTCGCGATGTCGGAGGATTTGTGCGTCTTGGCATGGGCCCGGTGGCGCAGGCCGTTCTCCTTCATGAAGCGGCCGAGCTTGTCGACGTTGCGCTCGAAGGCGTCGAGATCGACCATCAGGCAGGGGGTGTCGACCTCCTCGACCGGCATGCCGACGCGGGCGGGAATGTTGTTGCGCATGGGGTGTCTCCTCCTGGTCGGGCGTTTTTTCGTTTCGCAGTCGCCTCAGCGGGTCACGGGGCGAGACCCAAAAGCTCGGCGATGCGCGGCGTCGCCTTGATGCCGGTGCCGGTGAGCACCACCGCGACGGTCTCGTCGGGACGGATCGCGCCGCTGGCGGTCAGGTCGGTCAGCGCCGCCGCGGCCATCGCGCAGGTCGGCTCGACGTAGAGGCCGGAGCGGGCGAGCTCCATCAGCGCCGCCTCGATCGCCGCCTCCGAGACCGCCACGGTGCCGCCGCCGGACCGGCGGAGCGCCGCCAGCACCGCCCGGCCGCGCACCGGCTGGGCGATGGACGCGCCCTCGGCCAAGGTCGGGCGCGGGGTCACCGGCCGATAGTCCTCGGCCCCCGCCTGGAAGCCGGCATGCAGGGGCGCGCAATGAGCCGGCTGCACCGCGTAGAGGCGCGGCAGCCGGGCGATCGCCCCCCGGCGCAGCAGCTCCGAGAAGCCGATGTCGCAGCCGAGCACGTTGCTGCCCGCCCCGCACGGGATGATCACGGCGTCCGGGGCGGAAAAACCCAGATCCTCCCACAGCTCGTAGGCCAGCGTCTTGGTGCCCTGGAGGAAATGCGCCTGCCAGTTGTGGCTGGCGTAGAAGATGTCCTCGGCCTGCCGGACGGCCGCGTCCGCGGTGTCCTGGCGGGTGCCGGGGATCAGCTCGACCTCGGCGCCGGCGGCGCGCATCTGCACGGTCTTGGCCGGCGAGGTCGAGGCCGGGACCAGGATCTTGGCCCGCATCCCGGCGGCGGCCGCGTAGGTCGCCACCGCGGCGCCGCCATTGCCGGACGAATCCTCCAGCACCGCATCGATGCCCTGCTGGCGCAGGATCGACAGCATCACGGAGGCGCCGCGATCCTTGAAGCTGCCCGAGGGGGCGAACCATTCGAGCTTGAAATGGGCCTGGCGCCCCCGCCAGGGCCGGCGCACCAGCGGCGTGCAGCCCTCCCCCAGCGAGACCGGATCCGTGACCGCCACCGGCAGCGCCGCCGCGTAGCGCCAGAGCGAGCGCTGCCCGGTGTCGATCTGCCCCCGGTCGATCCCGGGCAGCGGCGAGATCATCAGCGGCCCGCCCGACTCGCCGCGCCAGCGCGGGATCTCGATCGGGTAGGAGGCGCCGGTGGCGGGGTCGATATAGGCAGGGGGCATATTGGACGCAGGCATGCGCATCACGGCTCGGGGATCCGGGGCGGCTCGGTCAGTGTATACATAATAATCTGGCCTGGCACGTCGGCCGTGGGACATCCGGGATCCTTGGCGGGTGCGGAGCTCGCCCGCCTCATCAGGGCTCCGCCCTGATCACCCGCCAAAGGGCTGGCCCTTTGGGAACCCCGGACTTCCAGGCCACATCAGGCCGCCAAGTTCAAACTCACGGCCTCCGGCGCATGCTCCGCGGCCACCGCCTCGGCCAGAAGCTCGGCGGTGGCCCCCGAGAGGGTCCAGCCGAGATGGCCGTGGCCGGTGTTGTAGAACACGCCCTTCCGGCGGCCGCGGCCGACCTTGGGCAGCATGTTCGGCAGCATCGGGCGCAGGCCGCTCCAGGCCACCACCCGGTCGGTGTCGACAAGCGGGAACTGCTCCCGGGTCCAGTCGATCAGCGGCTGCACCCGGTCGTGGCGGATGTCGCGGTTGAAGCCGTTGAACTCGGCGGTGCCGGCGACCCGCAGGCGCGCGTCGCCGAGCCGGCTGGTGACGATCTTGGCCGCCTCGTCGAGGATGCTGACCTCCGGGGCCGCAGCCTGCGCCTGCGGGGTCAGCAGGTTCACGGTGATCGAATAGCCCTTCACCGGGTAGACGTTGACCCGGTCGCCGAGCATCGCGGCGAAGCGCCGGCTGGCGCAGCCCGCGCAGATCACCACCGCGTCGGCCTGCAGCGTCTGCGGGACGGCGGACGGCCGGTCAGCCTGGCGCCAGCCGATGGCGTAGCCCCCCGCCCCGGCCCCGATCGTCTCGACGCTGGCATCGTGGACGAAGCGGACGCCCTTGCGGGCGCAGGCGGCGGCGAGGCCGCGGGTGAATGTGTGGATGTCGCCGGTGGCGTCCGACGGGGTGAAGTAGCCGCCGGCGTAGGTGCCGGCCAGCGTCGGCTCGATCGCCCGGATCTCCTCCGGGGTCACGGCGTAGCGCTCGAGCCCGCCCTCCCGCAGCAGGGCGTTGACGGCATGCGCCTTCTCGAAGCTCGCCCGGTCCCGGTAGAAATGCAGGATGCCGCGGGTTTTCAGATCGAAATCGATGCCCTCGGCCTCCGCCATGGCGAACAGGGCCGCGCGCGCCTTGAGGGCCAGCCGCACGATCTCCACGGTGTTCTGCCGGTAATGCGCGATCTCGCGCATGAACTCCGCCATCCAAGACAGCTTGTGCCAGGAGGGGGTGGGATTCATCAGCAGCGGCGCGTCGCGGCGCATCATCCACTGGACGCCGTGGAGCACGGTGGAGAGCTTGTTCCAGACCTCGGCGTTGCAGGCCGAGAGCTGGCCGCCATTGGCGAAGGAGGTCTCCATGGCGGCGTAGCGCTGCCGGTCGAGGACGGTGACGCGGTAGCCGCGCTGGGCGAGCGCGTAGGCGGTGGTCACGCCGGTGATGCCGGCGCCGATGACGGCGATGTGGGTCATGGTGTGGGACTCCGGGACGTGCGGACGCGAGAAGGCCGCCCTGTGCGGTTGGCCGGTTGCGCGCCCCATCTGTCCCGGTGCCTGAGAGCTTGATCCGGCCGGCCCTGGCGAGGCTGGCACGGACGTCCCCTTCGGCGGGTGCCCACGGACCCAGAAGGATCCGCTGCACCGCTCTCCAGATCGCCCTGACGACACGGTTCCGGTGCCTGAGAGTTTCCGGGGCGGTTGCTCCGTCGGCGCCGGGTCCCCCTCTGGTGGGTGGATCCCGGTCTCTCCCGCATCGTCGCGATGGGCTGGGGTATCGATACCCCGATTCGGCCGGCCGGGTGAAGGCCGGGAGCCCGGTGCCTGCCGACAGCGCGGCCGCCCTGTCACCCGCCGGGAGCGATCCCGGCGCTCGCCGGTTGACCGGTGGAGGCTGAGGAGACGCCCCGATGCTGACCAGGACCGCGATCTACGAGGGCACGGTGCGCGACGGCCGGGACGAGGAGTTCTTCCGCCGGGTCCGGGACGAGCTGGAGCCGTTCTGGCGGCGCTTCCCGGGGGTCACCGCGGTGCGGGTGCAGCGCCTGGTCTCCAAGGATGCCGACGCCCGGCCGATCGCCATGATCCTGGAGATGGACTTTCCCGATCAGGCGGCGCTCGACGCCTGCCTGACCTCCTCGATCCGCCCGGACTCCCACGCCGCCACCGAGGCGGTGATGCAGCTGTTCGACGGCCGGTTCTACCACCTCGTCAGCACGGCGCGCAGCCTGGACGTCGCGGGCTAGGGCCGGACGGCCCGACCGCCGGGGCGGGATCCGGCGTTGCGAATCGGTTCCGGTTCCCCTAGCCTCGTCCCCGTCGCGCTCGATCGAGGGAGGGGCTGCATGATAACTGTCGTTGCCGTCCTCCCCGCAGGAATCGCCGGCGTCGCCGCCTGGATCGGCTAGCCGCCTTCCCGCCGCGCCCGGCCGCACGGCCCCGGCGCCCCTGAGCCCCCCTCCCGTCTGACCTCGCCGGCCCGCATCGCATCCGATGCCGGGCCCGCGTCTCCCGGAGCCGACGCCGACGCGTCGGGCATAGGCATGTCTCTGTCCTCCCCCCGGCGGGCGGGCGCGGTCCGCCGCGTCCTCGCCTTCGTCGTCCGCGGCTGGCGCAAGCGCTGGCCCCTGGTCGCCGGCCTGTCCGGCGCGATCACGCTGGCCACCTTCGCGGAGGTGATGCTGCCGCTCTACACGGGCCGGCTGGTCGACGCGCTCACCGGGCCCGAGCGCCAGGCGGCCCTGGCGGCCGCCCTGCCCGCCTTCCTGGCGATGACGGCGCTCGGCCTCGCCACCGCGCTGCTGCGGCACGTGGCGTGGAGCCTCGTGGTGCCGCTCACCCTCCACACCATGAGCGACATGGCCCGGGACGGCTTCGCCCGGGTCCAGCGCTTCTCCACCGAGTGGCACGCCAACACCTTCTCGGGCTCCACCGTCCGGATGATCTCCCGCGGCATGTGGGCCCTCGACGGGCTCAACGACACGCTGCTGCTGGCGCTGCTGCCCGCCCTGGTCGTGCTCCTGGGCACCGCCCTCGTGCTCGGCCTGCATTGGCCGGTCCTCGGCGCGGTGGTGGCGCTCGGGGCCGCCGCCTATGTCGGCGCCACCGCCCTCCTGGCGACCCGGGTCATCGCGCCCGCATCCGCCCTCTCGAACGCCCTCGACACGCGGCTCGGCGGCGCCCTGAGCGATGCGATCGGCAACAACGCCGTGGTCAAGGCCTTCGGCGCCGAGGGCCGGGAGGAGGCGCGCCTCGGCCGGCTCCTGGCCAAGTGGCAGCGGCGCACGCACCGCACCTGGATGATCATCACCTGGAGCGGTACCGGCCAGCTCGGGCTGCTGCTGGCGCTGCGCACCGCCATCGTCGCCACCGCCCTGGGGCTGTGGTGGCGCGGGGAGGCGAGCCCGGGCGACGTCGCCTACGTGCTCACCACCACCTTCGTGGTGCACGGCTACCTGCGCGAGATCGGCGGCCACATCAACCATCTGCAGCGGGCGGTCAACGAGATGGAGGAGCTGGTCGCCCTGGCGGCCGAGCCCGTCGGCGTCGCCGACCGGCCCGGCGCGGTCCCGCTCGCGGTCGCGGGCGGGACGATCCGCTTCGAGGATGTGCGCTTCCATTACGGCGCCCACGGAAACCCGCTCTACGACGGGCTGTCGGTGACGATCCCGGCGGGCCAGCGGGTCGGGTTGGTCGGCCGCTCGGGCTCGGGCAAGACCACCTTCGTCAAGCTGATCCAGCGGCTCTACGACGTCTCGGGCGGGCGGGTGACCATCGACGGGCAGGACGTGGCGGCAGCCAGCCAGGCGAGCCTGCGGGCGCAGGTCGCGATCGTGCCCCAGGAGCCGGTGCTGTTCCACCGGTCGCTGGCCGAGAACATCGCCTATGCCCGGCCCGGCGCCTCGGCGCAGGACATCGAGCGGGCGGCCCGGCTCGCCAACGCGCACGCTTTCATCGCGCGGCTGCCCAAGGGCTACGCCACGCTGGTGGGCGAGCGCGGCGTCAAGCTCTCGGGCGGCGAGCGCCAGCGGGTGGCGCTCGCCCGCGCCTTCCTGGCGGACGCGCCGATCCTGATCCTGGACGAGGCGACCTCGAGCCTCGACTCGGAATCCGAGGCCCTGGTCCAGGAGGCGATGGCCCGGCTGATGCACGGGCGCACCGCGATCGTGATCGCCCACCGGCTCTCGACCGTGCAGGCGCTCGACCGCATCCTCGTGTTCGACCACGGCCGGATCGTCGAGGACGGCCCCCACGCCGCCCTGGTGCGCCGCCCGGGCGGGGCCTACCGGGCCCTGTTCGAACGCCAATCCGTCCTGGCGGAGAGCGCGTGAGGGCCGCGCGCGGCGCGTGCGTTTTCCTCACGCGCCGCGTGAGGGTTTCAGGGATTGTCCGGCCGGGATCCCGGGTCTACCCCCGACGGGTTTCCGGGCGGGACCGCGCACCATGACCCTCCACACCGGCCAGTGCCATTGCGGCGCGGTGCGCTTCCGGGCGCGGCTCGGCGACGGCTTCACGTCGATCCGCCGCTGCACCTGCTCCTATTGCCGGATGCGCGGCGCCGTGGTCGCCATGGCGGAGGCGGGCGGGGTCGAGATCCTGCAGGGCGCAGAGACGCTGACCCGCTACCGCTTCCACACCGGGACGGCGGAGCACTTCTTCTGTTCCCGCTGCGGGATCTACACCCATCACCAGCGGCGCTCGAACCAGGCCCTCTACGCCGTGAACGTGGCGTGCCTCGCTGGGGTCAGCCCGTTCGATTTCCCCGCGGTGCCCGTGATGGACGGGGTCAACCACACCAACGACACCGGCCAGCCGACCCGCCGGGCCGGCACGCTGCGCTTCGATCCGGCCGGCACGGATCGCGCCTGACAGGCCCGGTTTCACGAGGTCCGCGATCTTGTGCGGGTCCAGGGCGGAGCCCTTTGGAAACCCGGTTGCCGCGCCGGGGCTGGATTCCGGCAAGCAGAGGAGTGCAAGGTCCGGGCGTCACGATGAACCGGGACGGTCCGATGAAGCTCCTCTACTCCCCCGCCTCCCCGTATGCCCGCAAGGTGCTGGTGCTGGCCCACGAGACCGGGCTGATCGACCGGATCGCCGTCACCGCCGCCGGCCCCTCCCCGACCGGCCCCTCCCCCGAGGTCGCCGCCCACAATCCCCTCGGCAAGGTCCCGGCCCTGGTGCTGGAGGACGGCACCGCCCTCTACGACAGCCGGGTGATCTGCGAGTATCTCGACAGCCTCTCGGACGGCCCGCGCCTGTTCCCCGAGGGTTCGGCGCGCTGGGACGCGCTCACCCGGCAGGCGCTCGCCGACGGCCTGCTCGATGCCGCCCTGCTCACCCGCTACGAGCGGGTCCTGCGCCCGGAGGCGCAGCGCTGGGCGGCCTGGGAGGCCGGCCAGGTGGCCAAGATCACGGCGGCGCTCGACCGGTTAGAGACCCTGGTCGCCGACATGCCGGTCCTGGATATCGGCACGGTCGCGATGGCCTGCGCGCTGGGCTATCTCGACCTGCGCTTCCCCGATCTCGCCTGGCGCGAGGGACGCCCCGCCACCGCCGCCTGGTCCGCGGTGTTCGAGGGCCGGCCCTCGATGGTCGCGACGATCCCGAAGGGGTGAGGCCTCGGGGCTGCGCGCCCCGAACCCCGCCAAAGGGCCGTGGGCCCTTTGGGATCCCGGATTCTACGGCCGGCCCTGGACCGCGTAGGGGTGGGATGAGGCCAGCGGGTCGGCGAAGAAGCCCTGGACCGTCCCGGCGCCCGTCCCGAAGGTGATCAGCAAAAAACCTCCGGCCAGCGCGAAATTCTTCAAGAAGTCCCAGAACAGCTCGCGGCCCTTGCCGCCGGCCCAGAAGTCGCCGGGCGCCCAGAACGGCTTCCACAGGAGCGCGGTGACGCCGCAATAGCCGGCGAGCACGAAGGCTGCCGCCCGGTCGGCGAAGCCGGTCAGGATGCACAGCGACATCCCGATCTCGACCCCGAGCCCGATCAGGATCAGCAGGGTCGCCGGTCCGGTGGCATGCACCGCCTGCCGGGCCTGGCCGACCGCGCCCTTGAAGTTGAGGATCTTGTCGAGCGCGCTGAACGGCAGGAACAGCAGCACCAGGAGCAGGCGGACGCCGAACGCGATCGCGACGCTGAGGCTGGCCATGCGCTTGTCGCCGATTCCCGACCCGGCCCCGCGGGCCGCCGCTCCTCAAACCGCGAGCGGTGCAAAGGTTTCTTCGAAGGGACTCCCGACGGCCGGCGGGACGGGGGCAGCCTTCGCAGTCCCTTCGCCGGGACGGCCGCGCTTCCCTTCGCCGTCCCTTCAGCCCCGGCAGTCCCGGATCAGCCGCCGGACGAAATCCGCGCAGGCCGCGAGCTCGTCCCGGGTCACGTATTCATCCGCCTTGTGGGCCCGGGCGATCGAGCCCGGGCCGATCACCACCGCCGGAATCCCCCCCAGCCGCTCGAACAGCCCGCCCTCCGTCCCGTACGAAACCTTGCCATGGGCGTTGCGCCCGGCCAGCCGCTTGGCGAGCGTCACGATCGCCGCCTCCGGGTCGGTGTCGAGGCCGGGATAGTCGATCAGCGGCTCGACCTCGACGCCGCAGGCCGGATCCGTCTCCCGCATCAGCGGCGCCAGGGTCTCGGTGGCGTAGGCGATCGCGGCGGCCGCCAGCGCCCCGGCATCGTCGGCGCCGATCGCCCGGTACTCGAATTCCACGCTGCAGGCATCCGGCACAATGTTGAGCGCCGAGCCGCCCCGGACCACGCTCGACAGGCCGGTTGTGTGGGGCACGTCGTAGAGCGGGTCGCGGGCGCCGTCCCGGGCGATCGCCTCCGCGGACAGGCGGACATGCTCGATGAAGCGGGCGGCGTATTCCACCGCGTTGACGCCCGCGGGCGCCAGGGCCGAATGGCTGGCCTTGCCCCGGAAGGTGAGGCGGGACGCGGATTTGCCCTTGTGCCCGACCACCACGCCCATCCCGGTGGGCTCGCCGACGAAGCAGCCGAGCGGGCGCGGCCCCCGCTCCAGCATCCGGGCGATCAGCGGGCGCACCCCGAGGCAGCCGACCTCCTCGTCGTACGAGATCGCGATGTGGAGCGGGGTCGCGAGCTCGGCCGCTGCCATCTCCGGCAGCAGTGCCAGGCAGACGGCGAGAAAGCCCTTCATGTCGGAGGTGCCGCGCCCGTAGAGCCGGCCCGCCTCCTCCCGCAGGACGAACGGGTCCGACGACCAGGGCTGGCCCTCCACCGGCACCACGTCGCTGTGCCCGGAGAGCACGTAGCCGGCCCGCGTCTCGAACGGGCCGACGCTGACGAGCAGGGCGGCCTTGGTCCCGGTGGCGTCGGGCACCCGGGCGACCGCGGCGCCGTGAGCGCGGCAATACGCCTCCGCCCAGTCGATCAGCGGCAGGTTCGAGCGGGCGCTCACCGTGTCGAAGGCTACCAGGGTCTCGAGCAGCGCCACCGGATCCTGCGCGGCGGGGTTTTTGGCGGCGATCGTCATCGGGCGGCTCGCAGGGTCTCGGGGGAGGGCGTCCCGCATCCTACGGGGTTTTTGCAGGTTTCGGACCGGCGAAAACCGCCCTGCCCCGGGCTCGTCCCCGGAACCGATGGCAGGGCACGGCGTAGCCGCCGGTGAAGGCCCCGCCGCGCGCCCTGCGAGCCCGAACCATGCGCCCCCTGATCCTCGCGACCCTGACGCCGGCGGCGCTGCTGCTGGCGATCGCCCCGGCCGAGGCCCGGCCGCCCCAGCGCAAGCCGCACCACCGGCACGCATCCGACATGGAGGCGACGCTGGCCCACATGGCCGAAGGCGACCGGCTCCGGAACTGGCGGGCCTGGCAGGTGCCCCGGCCCTTCGCACGCCCCCTCCCCCCGGCCACGCGGGAGCGGGTCGCCGCCCCGCCATTTACCGGCTGGGGCTACGGCGGCCCGATCCCGGGGGCCTGGCCCGGCTTCTGACCCGCTGCCCCTTCCCCGCCGAGACCGATCCCGAGGCCCGCGATGCGCCCCACCACCCGTCCCGCAGCCCGGCTCACCCATGCGGCAGCGCTGACCGCCCTCCAGGCGGCAATCGCCCACGCCGAGGCGATCGGGGTGCCGGAGAACGTCGTATTGGTCGATGCCGACGGCAACCTGCTCGCCTTCCTGCGCATGGACGGCGCCAAGCTGCTGTCCCGCGAGAGCGCGCTCGCCAAGGCGGTGACCGCCGCCTCGAACGGCGCGCCCACCGGCCGCCTCCCCGCCAATCTCGCCGTGACGGTCGCCCTCGCTTCCGGCGGGCGGCTGACCAACCTGCCCGGCGGCCTGCCGATCGTGATCGACGGGGCGTGCCTCGGCGGAATTGGGGTCGGTTCCGGCACCAGCGACCAGGATGTCGCGGTGGCCCGCGCCGCCCTGCGGGCGATCGGCGCCCAGGATCCCGGCACCGCGCTCTGACCCCGGCGCCTCGACCCAGGTCCGGCGGCCTGTCATGGTGTGGCGGGAGGCCGGGAGACACCCCACGATGGTTCTGGATTTCCGCCTGGACGATCCGACCCCGGCCGATCCGCGCCGCCGCTGGGCCGCACTCGACCGGGACGCCCGCAGCGCCTGCTACGACAACACCCGCGCGGTCGCCGACAGCGCCGTCCAGGTGGCCGCCCGCGACGCCGCCTCGGCCGCCTACCGCGCCGCGCATCCGGCCGGTCTCGACATCCCGTACGGCCCGGGCGCCCGTAACGCCCTCGACCTCTACCCGGCCCGCGACGCCTCGGCCCCCGCCCTGGTCTTCCTCCACGGCGGCTACTGGCAGCGCGGCGCCCGGGAGCTGTTCGCCTGCTTCGCCGAGGGGCCGAACGCCGCCGGCTGGTCCGTGGCGATGGTCGGCTACACCCTCGCCCCGGAGGCGAGCCTGACCCGGATCGCGGCCGAGATCGGCGCGGCGCTCGACTGGATCGGCAGCCACGGACCCGCCCATGGGATCGGCGGCCCCCTGGTCCTGGCCGGCTGGTCGGCGGGCGGGCTGCTGACCGCCCTGCATCTCGGCCACCCGGCCATCGCCGCGGGCCTCGCGATCTCGGGCGTCTACGATCTCGCCCCGATCCGCCAGACCGCCCTCGACGACAAGCTGCGCCTTACGGAAGCCGAGGTCGAGACCCTGTCGCCCCTGCGCCTGCCCGTGGTCGGCAAGCCGCTCTGCCTCGCCTATGGCAGCCGCGAGCTGCCGGCCCTGATCCACGATGCCCGCAACCTGCACGCCCTCCGGGCGGCGGCCCATGCGCCGGGGCCCCTGCTGCCGGTGCCCGGCGCCGAGCATTTTTCGGTGCTTGGCGAGCTGCGACGGCCGGGCGGGATCCTGGTGCGGGCGGCGCATGCGCTGCTCGGAGGCTGAACCTCCAGCGCCGCGCGACGCCGGCGCCGTGGCACCGCTAAGCGTTGCTGTTCGGCCGAAACCCGTCCCCCTGAAGAAGGCTGGCCTTCTGGGTGATATCCCGCACCTGCTCGGCCTCGACGGGTCCGGTCCGAAGCCGGTCTCGTCCGGCTCGCCCCCACCCCGCCCCGACCGCCCCTTGGGACCGGCCGGCCTCGATCCCGCCATGACGCTGCGGCGCGCATTCGGTTTATGCGGCTCAGAGCCTCGCACGCAACGCCGTGGCACCGTCCCATGGGAGGGAGAGCTCCCGGGAACCGGGCGTTTTGTGCGAGGCTCTTAATCCCTCCGTTCGGCGAGCGCCTGACCGACGCGTGCGGTCTCACACCAAGTAAATCAAAGAAAAGGATTAAATTTTACATCAATCTACTGTGCTTATCCGCACATCTACTTTGATCGGAACCGGCTATGTTGGGTTCATCGGCACAGGACGCGGTGTCCCGGGCCACCACGACGAACACGGGCGGAGCCTCGAATGACGCGCATCACAACTCAGCGCTTCCTGACCCTCGGCCTCCTGGCCGGTGCCCTCGCCCTGCCCATGGCGGCTCAGGCCGGCGAGGGCGGGGGCGGCAGCCGGCAGGCTGCCGGCGGCGGCCACATGAGTTCCTATGTCAGCGATCCCTCCCACGATCCGCGCTCCCTGCATTCGCAGCGCGTGGGCAGCGGTCAGCTCCTGGGTGCCCCGATGGTGCATGACAGGGGCCACGCCACGGTCGCGCGCCGCAGCGTGATCGATCCCCATTGGGCGTCCGGGCATGTGGAGCGCCGCGTCCGGCGCTGACGCACCTCGAGACCGCCTCGCGCATCCTCCCGAACCCGATATCCGGGCGCTACGCGAGGCCTTGAATTCCGCATCGTCCCCAGAGCCGGAAACCCGCTTTCGGGACGATGCGCGAGAAGCCCGTCCGGCGACCGGCTCGCGATCCCCCCACATACCCCCGCCCGAATCCGGCACGCAGCGTCGAGCCGGCGCGGTGCGCGCGCTCCCACGTGCCCCTGTCCGGCCTCTCCAGTCCAATCCCCTGCCGCAGAGACAGCATCCGTGAACAGCATCATCCAGGGCATCGCCAGCTTCCAGGGGAGCGTCTTCCCCGGCCAGCGCCAGATGTACCAGCAGCTCGTGCGCGACGGTCAGCACCCGAGCGCCCTGATCATCGCCTGCGCGGATTCCCGGGTCTCCCCCGAGCACATCACCCAGGCCGGGCCGGGCGACCTGTTCGTCTGCCGCAACGCCGGCAACATCGTGCCCCCGGCCTCCGACGTGGTCGGCGGCGTCTCCTCGGCGATCGAGTACGCCGTGGTGGCCCTGGGGGTGCGCGACATCGTGATCTGCGGCCATTCCGATTGCGGCGCCATGAGCGGCCTGATGAAGCCGGACCTCCTGAAGAAGATGCCCAGCGTCGCGGCCTGGCTGCGCCACGCCGAGGCCGCCGAGCGCATCGTCTGCGAGGCCTATCCCGAGGGTATGGATCCGCAGGAGCGCCACCGGGCCCTCGCCCTGGAGAACGTGGTGGTGCAGCTCGCCAACCTGCGCACCCATCCAAGCGTCGCCGCCGGCCTGGCCAAGGGTTCCTTACGCCTGCACGGCTGGTTCTTCGAGATCGAGTCCGGCGCGCTCCTGGCCTATGACGGCGCCACCGGACGGTTCCGTCCGATCGCGGACGCGGACATGCCCGTGGCCCAGTCGCCCCTGCCGGGCGACCGGATGCGGGCGGCGTAGGCGCCGGCCCTGTCCGCTCAAACCGGACAAAGTCGTCGGCCCACTGGCGATCAATCGTCGGTAGGCCGACGACTTTGTCCACCCGTATAGATCCTTCGATCCACGATCTTGGCATCCGGTTAAGCCTGAATCTTCGCACCCTTTTAAGATGCCGTCGCCACACTCGCGCTGTCCGGCCGTCCCGTAAGCCCGGGATCGGCCGGACGTGCGTCTTCGGCAGGGAGCTTCGTCGATGTTCAGGTTCCTCGCGGCCCCGATCGCCTGCCTGGTCCTGACCGGGGCTGCGGCCGCACAGGAGCGGACCGACGGCCTCCGGCCGGTGGCGGCAAGCCCGGGTCCGGAAGCCGAGCCCCGCCTTCTGCTCGACAGCCTCGCGCTGCGTCACCCGGAGCCCGAAGCCGCCCAGACAACCTCGGCCCTGAAGATTCCGGCGGACCTGCCCAAGGAGGCGCTCCGGGCAGCCCCCAGGCCCTGGTGCGCGCAGGACAGGCGCGTCGGCACCGGCGCCGGCTTCTGCCTGATCAACTGACGGTCCAGCACCTGCGGGGCGCTCAGGACGCCGCGGAGACCGCGCTCGGGCCCATGACCGCGTCAGCCTCGGGAGCGCAGTCGAGGGAGGCGACGAGCAGCACCAGGACGGCGGCCAGGATCGCCGCGGCGGCGAGCACCCGGGTCAGAATCTCGGCATGTCCGCGCGCGGCATGGATCACGGCACAGCCCAGCGCGAAGGCGCAGACCTGCGCGGCCGGTACGGCGAGAGCCGCCGTCATGGGCCTGACGCCGGCCCCGCGGAGCGGGATCGCGCGTCGCTGTGCATGGCTCACGATCCTCAATCCGCCCCGAGGGAGACGATCCGGGACCGTATAGACGGTCCCGCGGCGGCGCGTCCCCCATATGGGTCAGGCCTGGCCGGGATCGGCACCGGGTCACACGAGCGTCACGGCATCGTGACTGCCGGCCTTGCCGTCCCTCAAGCCTCCGGATCGTAGCTCTGCCCGGGTCTGGAATCCCCGGCCAGGGCGTAGGTGGCCTCGGCGACGCGGCGCAGGGGGCCTCCCGGGCCGGCCCGCTTCCACAGGCGGGTGTTGAGAGCCGCCACCGGATCACGCCCCGGCAGGGTGAAGCCGCGGGCTACGAGAATCTCCAGGATCTCGCCCGCGTGCAACGGCCGGCCTGCCTCCAGGATCCCCGCGCAGGCCGCCTCCACCAGCGCGCGTCCGTAGCGGCGGGCGGCCGCCGCATCCTCCGTGAAGGCGATTGCCGGCGGGATCCCGTCCGCGTCCTCAGGATGCGCTGGGCCGTGTTGTGGCTCGCGCGGTGGGGTGTCCCAGGCCTCGAACCCAGTCGGGTCCGAGACCGGCCGAGCCCTGCGCGGCAGGCCGGCATCGACGGGCGTGTCGTGGCCCACGACCGCCGGCGGCTCCGGGGCGGGGCGGGCAGGATGGCCCGGACCGTCGCCCCGCCCCCGATCGGCCGGGGCCGGTCCGCTCCCCGCCCCGCTCAAGCGCCGGCCGAGTTCCAGGTAAAGCACGAGATCGGCGATCTCCCGGTCGAGCGCCTCCCGCTGCCGGCGCAACGCGGCGAGCCGCGCTTCGATCTCGTCCTCTGACAGGCTCATGCATCATTCCCTTCAGCGCGAGGGAACATCTACCGCATTCCGATTAGCCTGGGAATGCCTTGAGCCGTCCCATTCTCAAAATTGAAGGGAACATGATGGAATAGACAGGGTATGGACGGCGTTCCATCTGGGCGCACTAAATTCCCTGCCGACGCGCCTTCATTCCCTTCGTGGAAGCGGGGCGCGGCGGTACCAGCAGCGCGCTCGGATCGGCCGGGTGCAGGGTCAGGCCGCCATCGTCGAGCACCATCGGCAGCCGCGGAAACACCTCGCGCAGATGCGCCAGATCGGCCTTGAAGGCCTGCCGGAAGCTGCGGATCGAGGCGTTCTCGGCCCCGAACTGCGCGTGCAGGTTGTTCCAGGTCAGCCGCAGCGGGCGCTGCAGGGCGCGCAGCCGGTAGCCGGTCCAGAACAGCAGGTCGAGCTTGCGCGCCGAGCCGGAAAACGCCCGCGCCGCCCGCACGTCCACCGGCAGCGCGTGCTTGATCAGCGTCTCGTAGAATTCCGGGTCGAACCGCACCGTCCGGCCCGCCTCGTCCTCGCCCTCCCCGGCCCGGGGCTTCCACAATTCCAGGCTTCGGAACGGCGGGACGTTGAGGGTGGTGGCGCTGTCGCGCCCGTCCCACAGGCCGATCTGCATGGTGCAGGCGGCCAGCCGGTTGAGCTGCTCCTTGAACTGCCGGATGGTGCCGCGCTCGCCGCCGGTCACCGCGAAGCCCATCTCGCGCATGAAGCCCGAGAGCGTCTCGGCGACCTTCACGGTCGGGCTGCGCTGGCGCACCGCCTCGGTGCAGAGGTGCAGCAGCACCAGCCGGGCCTTCGGCCCATAAGGCAGCCCCTGGGGCTCGAAGGCGCCGGTCTCCGGATCCTTGATCCGCCCGGCCATCAGGCTCAGCGAGTTGCGCCCGTAGGTGCGGGTGAATTCGCGCACCGGTCCGGGGTCGCGATAGGGCAGGCCGCAGAGCGCCAGCACGGAATGGATGTGCTGCAGGCTCGACGGCACTGCCGGCTCGCTCTCGATGACGAGGCGCACCGCGTCGCGGCGGCGCTGGTCGCGCGACAGCTGGGCGCGGCGGAGTTCCTGCTCCCCGAGAACGGCGGCCTCGGCATCGCGCGCGCGCTGGCGGTGCAGCACGTGCTCGACGATCTGCGCGAACAGGAAGCCGCCGCGTGCCGCCTCGATCTCGGCTCGCAGATCCGCATCCTGGATCGCGGCGATCTTCTCCTCGATGCCCATCGCCCCTCAGTCCGAGCCGCATGCGGGCCCACCGCTCCGGAAGGCGGAGGGGCGGCCCGATCCTGCCATGCCACGATTCACCGGCCAGGGCTCCGGTTCGATCGGGCTTGTCCCGGCAATCCACGCTTCCCCGGGGAGCACGCGATCGGCAGCGGCGCAGAGTTGCATACGCGCGGGTCGGGGCCTTGGACCTACGCAGAGTTCGATACGCCCGGGCTTGAGCGTTCTATCCCCACATTCCACCGCTCCAAGCCCGAATCCGCGCCGAATCCGATACGGGACCGCGCAGAATCCGATACGCGCACCAGCCGGATGCCCGCAGACTCCGATACGGCACAGCGCAGAGTCGCATGCACACCTGCGCAGAGTTGGATACGAAAAACCCACTCAAACCTTTGTCCAGAATGATGAAATCGGCACTGCATATAGTCTTCCGAACTGACTCTCTGAAAGATTCCATCTTGATATTTTTCCTACGTAATCGCGCGTTCGTTCGCTCTGAAGAACACACCTGGTTCCGTCGATAGTCACATGGTTTGAAGAGAATATCCCGGATCCATCCACAGACCGGGGTTGCTTGGGATGGGGGCCTCGGAAGATCGAACCCGGCCCCTCACGCCGATGCGGTCTTTCAAGTGGCCTCGGCTTGACGTGGACGGTGCCGCCCGGTTTCTCGGAGCGACCCATTCAGGAAAGGCCGTGCCGATGCTCCCCTCTCCGATCGCGCTCCGATGACCGGCCGTCGTACCGACGGCCGCCCCGGCGGCCCCCCCCGTTTCGGATCGCGACCCGGCTTTCGGCCCGGCGGCCGTGCCGGCGGATCCGGACCACGTCCCGAATCCGGTGCAGCCAACGGCTCCGCCGTGCTCTACGGCTGGCACCCGGTGGTTCAGGCCCTGGGCAACGCCGAGCGCGGATTGCACCGGCTGCTCGCCACCGAGAACGCCGCCGCCCGGCTGGCCGAGGAATTCGGCGACGCCCTGCGCATCACCCCCGAGCTTGTGCGGCCGAGCGAGATCGGCCGTCTGCTCGGGCCGGACGCGGTCCACCAGGGGCTGTATCTCGAGGCCGAGCCCCTGCCCGCCCCCGGCCTCGACGACCTGCCGGCCGATGCCCTGCTGCTGGCGCTGGATCAGATCACCGACCCGCACAATGTCGGGGCGATCGTCCGCACGGCCGCGGCCTTCGGGGTCGCCGGCATCGTCACCACCGTGCGGCACGCGCCGGGCGCCACCGGGGTCCTGGCGAAATCCGCCTCGGGCGGCCTGGAGCACGTGCCCTTCGTCACCGTCCGCAATCTGGCGGAGGCGCTGATCGAGCTGGGCGAGCGCGGCTACACCCGGATCGGCCTCGATTCCGATGCGCCGGCGAGCCTCGACACGCTCACCATCGCGCGGCCGCTGGTGATCGTCCTCGGCGCGGAGGGCAAGGGCCTGCGGGAGCGGACCCGGACCTGCTGCGACGTCCTGGCCCGGATCCCGTTCTCGGGGGCGATCCGAAGCCTCAACGTCTCGAACGCCGCCGCCATCACCCTTTATGCGCTGGGCCGCCCGCCGGCCTGAATGGCGTTCGGATACCGACCGGAAACCAAAAGGCGCCCCCCGAATCGGGGCTACGACCTAGGCAATTCCAGCAGTTTGCAGTACACGAACGCCTTGAGGGGGGCGTGGGCTGGTAGGCGTACGCCGGATGCTGGACGATGCTTTTACGTATGGGGGCGGGGTCGCCAGCCTGATCGCGGTCGGCGTGTGGCTGTGGCTTGCCCGGCGGGCCTTCCCGAGCTTCGAATCCTTCGTGAAGGGTTTTGACGACGAGCTGCGTCTTGGCGCCAGCCCGGAGGAGCACGCCCGCAACGCCCGCTGGTATCAGGTCCGCCAGGCGGCCGTGGCGCTCACCGCCGTGGCCGCCCTGTGCCTGTCGATCGGCCTCGCGATCCCCGACTGAACGACGCGAATCCCGGATTCAAAAGGTCGAGACCTTTTGCGGGTGCGGGCGGAGCCCGCCGTACTCAGGGGCTCCGCCCCCAAACCCCGCCAAAGGGCTGAGCCCTTTGGAAACCCTGTCTTTGGCGGTCAGGCAATGGCCGCGGCGATCGCGCCGGCCGTGGTGATCCAGATCCGGTCCCGGTGGGCCGCGATATGGCCGAGCGCCGCCCGCAGGGGCCGCAGCCGGTGGGGCTGGCCGACGATGTACGGGTGGAGCGCGATGCCCATCACCAGCGGTGCGGCGGCGGATTGCTCCAGCATCTCGTCGAAGGCGTCCACGATCGCGTCGGCGAACTGGCGGCCGGTCTCCTTGCGGGCGACGATCGCCGGGATGTCGTTGAGCTCCTGCGGATAGGGCACGGCCAGGATCCGGCCGCCGCCCCGGGTCGCCATCCAGGTCGGCTGGTCGTCATGGCACCAGTCGAGCAGGTAGCGGTAGCCGGCCTCGGCCAGCAGGTCGGGCGTGACCCGCGACTGCGAGATCCAGGGCCCGAGCCAGCCGGCGGGCGCCCGGCCCTCCTCCCGGGTCAGGATCGCGGTGGCCTCCGCGATCAGGGCGCGCTCCTCCGCCTCGGACAGGGTGCCCTGCCGCTCGGCATTGGTGCGGCCGTGGCCGACGATCTCGTCGCCCCGGGCCCGGAACGCCTCGATCAGGCCCGGGCAGTCCCGGTAGAGCCGGCTGTTGACCAGCACGCTCGCGGGCAGGCCCAGGGCGTCGAGGGTCTCCCGCAGCCGCCAGGCCCCGACCCGGTTGCCCCAGTCGCGCCAGGCGTAGTTGAGCACGTCGGGCTGCGGCCCGCCCGGGGCGAGTTCCGCCCCGAGCCCCGACCCGAAATCGAAGGTTTCGAGGTTGAGCCCGACATAGACCGCGAGCCGCTTAGCCCCGGGCCAGTCGTAGGCCGGCCGGTCCGGCAGGGCGCTGTAGCGGTAGCGGCCGTGCTGCGCGGCCGAGGGAGCATCATTCATCGCGGGTCCAGTGTCCGGAGGCAGCCGACCAGATAGGCCGGATCCGGGCCGCCGACACCGCGCGCCTGTTCCGACGGGCGGCCCTGCTGTACCGGAGCGCATGCGCGACCGCCTGCGGCGGTCCGGATGTCGAGGGAGAATCCGCTTTGCAGCCTGTCGCCGATCCGACGGCCAACCCACCGCGCGGGGACGGGCGCCCGGTCGTCTCGGATATCGCCGCGCGCCTCGAACGGCTGCCGATGTCGCGCTACCAGCGAAAAATCTTCGCGATCATCGCCTCCGCGTGGCTGGTCGACCAGATCGACGTGGCACTGCTGACCTTCCTGCTCGGCTCGATCGTGGTGGCCTTCGGGCTGACCCCCACGGAGGCCGGCCAGCTCGCCGCCATGACCTTCGCGGGCCAGCTCGTCGGCAACATCCTCGCCGGCACCGCCTCCGACCGGTTCGGCCGCAAGGCGGTGTTCCAGGTGACCATGGTGGTCTGGGGCCTGGCGAGCCTCGCGGCGGCGACCGCCTGGAGCCTGCCCGTGCTGATGGCCTGCCGGTTCCTGATCGGGGTGGGCGTCGGCGGCGAGGCGCCGGTGGCGCAGGCGATGGTCTCCGAGATCGTCCCGGCCCCCGTGCGCGGCAAATACATCGCGATACTGGAGGGGTTCTGGGCGGTGGGCTACGTGCTGTCGGGGGCGATCAGCTTCTTCGTGCTGCCCTATCTCGGCTGGCGCTGGGCCTTCGTGGTGGTCGGCCTGCTGTCCCTGGTGGTGCTCGCGGTGCGCCGGACCATGCCCGAATCGCCCCGCTGGCTCGCCGAAGCCGGCCGCCACGCGGAGGCCGAGGCGGTGATGGCCACGATGGAGCGCGCGGTCGAGCGCGCCACCGGCCGCCCCCTGCCCCCGGTCACCCCGCAGATCGCCGCCGCGGTGGCGGAGACGGTCCCGGCTCCCCGGCTGAGCGCGGTGGCGACCCTGTTCGCGCCGGCCTACCGGATGCGCACCGTGATGGCCTTCGGGCTGTGGTTCTTCGCGCTGATCGGCTTCTTCGGGCTCAATTCCTGGATCGCGGTGCTGCTCAAGGAGCGCGGCTTCTCGATCGTCGGCTCGGTGGGCTTCGTGACCCTGATCACGCTCGGCGGCATCCCGGGCTTCGCCACGGCGGCATGGCTGCTCGAGCGGATCGGCCGCAAGCCGACCACGGCCCTGTTCCTCGTCTGCGCGGCGGCCGCGGCCTGGCTGTACGGCAATGCCGGCGGCGAGCCCGTACTGACCGTCGCCGGCCTCGCGGTGACCGGGCTGTTCGTCGCCGGCTTCGTGATGCAGTTCTTCATGTTCGGCATGTGGAGCTGCCTCTACGCCTACACGCCGGAGCTGTACCCGACCCGGGCCCGGGCCACGGGGGCCGGGTTCGCCTCGGCCTTCGGGCGGATCGGCGCCATCCTGGGGCCGATGATCGTGCCGGTGCTGGTGCGGGATTACGGCCCGGCCACCGCCTTCCAGGTCGGTGCGGGCGGCTTCCTGATCGCCGCCCTGCTGGTGCTCACCCTCGGGGTCGAGACGCGCGGCAAGGTGCTGGAAGCCGTCTCGCATTGACGAGACCCGCCTGCCAGGGACGAGATCGGGTTTTCAAAGGGCTCAGCCCTTTGGCGGGGTTCAGGGGCGGAGCCCTTGAGCGCTCGGCCCGAGGCCCGATAGCAGGGCTCCGCCCTGCACCCGCACAAGGTCTCGACCTTGTGGATCCAGTCACAACCATGGAGTCCCCAAAAAATGCCCGTCGTCGACATGCGCAGCCGGCCGACCTTCCTGCACAAGTTCTTCGGCGCCGAGCCCGACACGCCGGAATTCGGCGTCGCCCGCTGGCTGAACGCCCGGGTCGGCAGCCGCGAGGTCGAGCACTTCACCCGCGGTGCGACGATCGACGGGTTCCGTGCCGAGATGGACGGGGCCGGGATCGACGTCGCCGTGATGGTCGCCCGCTCGGTGCCGAGGGTCCGGATCTCGAACGACGCCCTCGCGCAGGCCGCCGGGCACGATCCGAAGCGGCTGATCGGCATCGCCTCGGTGGATCCGGTGAAGCTCGGCCGCAAGGCCGCGGTCGCCGAGGCCAAGCGTGCCGTGACCGAGCTCGGCTTCAAGGGGATCAACCTCGATGCCGGCTTCTACCGCGAGGGCCTGCGGGCCGACGACGAGCGGCTGATGCCGCTCTACGAGCTGTGCGAGAAACTCGCGGTGCCCGCCTTCGTGATGTCCGGCCCGACCACACCGGATCTGCGCCTCAACGATCCCCTGGCGGTGGACCGGGTCGCCAAAACCTTCCCGAAGCTGCCGATCGTGTGCTGCCACGGGTTCTACCCGCACGTCGCCGAGATGGTGACGGTCGCCTTCCGCAACGAGAACGTGTTCGTCTCCCCGGATATGTACACCTTCGCCCCCGGCGGCGGCCTCTATGTCGAGGCGGCGAACGGCTTCATGAAGGACCAGTTCCTGTTCGGGTCCTCGTTCCCGTTCCGGCCGATGCGCCAGGGCGTCGAGGATTTTCGCGCCCTCGGCCTGGCGGAGGACGCCCTGGATGCCGCCCTCTGGCGCAACGCCAACCGCCTGCTCGGACTCGGCCTCGCCGAGGCCTAGTCCCGGGTTTCCAAAGGGCGAGCCCTTTGGCGGGGTTCGGGGGCGGAGCCCCCGAGACACCAGGGCTCCGCCCTGGACCCGCACAAGGTCCCGGACCTTGTGAATCCGAGACTTTGCCGTCAGGCGGCCCGGACGTTGGCCAGAAAGTCGCCGACCGCGCCGCGCAGGGCGCTGGCCTGGCGGGTCAGGTCGCTGGCGGCGTCGAGCACCTGGGACGAGCCGTGGCTGGCCGTGTCGGCCGCCTCGCCCACGCCGGCGATGTTACCCGAAACCGCGCGGGTATCCTGCGAGGTCTGGCCGGTGGTGCGTGCGATCTCGGCGGTGGCCGCGCCCTGCTGCTCGACCATGGCGGCGATCTCGGCCCCGATCCGGGCGAGGTTGCGGATCACCTCGGTGATGCCGCCGATCGACCGGACCGAGGCCTCGGTGGAGCCGGTGATCTCGGCGACCTTGGCGGCGATCTCTTCGGTGGCGTTCGCGGTCTGGCCGGCGAGATTCTTGACCTCGGCGGCCACAACGGCGAAGCCGCGGCCCGCCTCCCCGGCCCGGGCCGCCTCGATCGTGGCGTTGAGCGCCAGCAGGTTGGTCTGGCCGGCGATGTCCGAGATCATCGCGACGATCTCCCCGATGCTGCCGGCGGCCTGGGCGAGGCGGCGGACCTCCCCGGCCATGCCGTCCGCATCCCGGGTGGCAGACGCCGCGAGGTCGGCCGAGGCCCCGACCTGCACGCCGATCTCCCGGACCGAGGCGGTGAGTTCTTCGGTCGCCGCCGCCACCGTATCGGCCGAGCGGGCGGCCGAATCCGCGGCCCCGGCCACCGCCCGGCTGAGGTCGGTGGTGTCCTGCGCGGCCCGGGCCATGCCGTGGGCGGAGGCCTCCAGCTGCTCGGCGGCGGCCGAGACCGCCTCGACGATGCCGCCGATCTGCCGCTCGAAGCGGTGGGCCAGGCCCAGGGCGGCGGTACGCTGCGCGGCAGCGGTCTCCGCGGCGCGCCGCTGCTGCGCGGCCCGGGCGAGCCGGCGCTCGGCGACGCTGTCGCGGAACGTGACCGCGGCGGCGGCGATCGCCTGCACCTCGCGCGGGCCCCCCGCGGGAATCGTCAACTCGGCGGCGCCCGGCTCGTCCCGGCCGATCGCCGTCAGCACCCCGGCCATCCGGACCAGGGGGCGGGCGATGGCCGTGCCCAGCCAGAAGGCGAAGCCGACCGAGAGCGCGAACAGGGCGAGGCCGCCCGCGATCCAGACGGTGAGCATCCGGTCGGCCTGGGCCCGCACCGCGTCGGCGGCGGCTACGAGGTCGGCGGTCAGCCGGTCCTCGACACCCTTCAGGGCGTCGATGCGCTGGGTGGCGAGCCGGAACCAGGCCGGCGCGTCGCGGAAGGCGAGGGGCGTGCCTGGCATCGTCTCCTGCGTGGCCGTGCGCAGGCGCGCCACCGCCCGGGCCGGCTCGGTCGCCTCCGCGGCGTCCAAGAGCGCGGCTTGCCCGTCCGAGGCCCCGGCCCGGAACGTGGCGCCGTAGGTCGCCTGATCGGCCGAAAGGGTGGTGAGCCGGCGCGCGGCGGGAAGATCCAGGGTGCCGGAGGCGAACACCGCCGAGGCGGCGGCCCGCTCCTGGCCGGCAGCCTCCTTCAGCGCCAGGAACGCCGCGTAGGCGTTCGCCCGGGCCGCGATGCCGGCCTCGCCGATCACCCCGCCCATCGCCCGGACCACGCCCAGCCCCTCACCGATCAGGCCGGTGTAGAACGCCACCGCCTGCGGCGCGCTCACGTCGAGGGCGTCGACCGCCCGGCGCTGGGCCGCAAGCCCGGCGAGCGCCTTGGCAAAGGCGTCCGCCCGCGCCGCGAAGGCGGGGCCGAAGCCGGCCGCGGCTGCCATTGCGTCGGGAAGCCCGGCGAGCGCCGCGTCGGTGCGGCTGCGCTGCGCCGCGAGTTCCGGCCCGAACTGCGCGCCCTTGGCGCCCAGGAACAGGCTGGAGGCGCCGCGCTCGCGCTGGCCCTCGTGGACGAAGGCGCTGACCCGTGAGGCGAGGCCGACGAGGCTCTCGACCCGGTTCATCTCGGCGCGCCGCGCCCATTGGTCGGAGACCGCCCATCCGGCCGCCCCCGCGAAGGCGAGGCAGGGCGCGAGCGCCACCGCGAGGATGCGGGCGCGAAGCGATGAGAAGACGGCCATCGGATTCCCGAAGGGTTCAGGGTTAACCAGAACCATCCGGTGCGGATATGAAAACACCGTTACGGTGGAGGGGTTTGACGCCGCGAGCCATGCACAATCAGGCGGCCGTCTCGACGGGATCCGCCGCATCAATAGGCAGTTCGATGTGTCGATCGCCCCAGACTTTCAGGGCCTGGATGATCGGCTCCAGGGAGCGCCCGCGCGCGGTCAGGCTGTACTCCACCTTCGGGGGCACCTCGGCGTAGACCTTTCGCGCGATCAGGCCGTCCGCCTCCATCTCGCGCAGCTGGTTCGTGAGCATGCGCTGCGTCACGCTCGCCAGCCGCCGGCGGATTTCGTTGAAGCGCAGGGTCCCCTCCAGCAGGTGGTAGAGGATCACACCCTTCCACTTGCCGTCGATGAGCCGGAGGGTCGCCTCGACGGCGCAGCCGGGGCTGCAGGCGCCGCGATGGTGCCGGATGCGGGGCATGGCGGGATCCTCGACGGTATCATGTCTGGCACTAGCGGCGTTTTATGTGCGTACTTGCGCCCCGGGAAGGCGGACGGCATCTCCTGACACGTGAAGCCGGAGGAGATTGCGATGCGCGCCGTCGGGTACAAAAAGTCCCTGCCGATCACCGAGGCGGAGGCCCTGGTCGATCACGACCTGCCCCGGCCCGAACCCGGACCCCGGGACCTGCTGGTGAAGGTCGAGGCGGTCTCGGTGAACCCGGTCGACACCAAGGTCCGCCTGCGGGCCGAGCCCGAGGCCGGCGGGGTCAAGGTGCTGGGCTGGGACGCCGCCGGCACCGTGGTCGCCAAGGGTGCGGAAGCCGAGGGGTTTTCCGTCGGCGACGCGGTGTTCTATGCGGGCGACCTCACCCGGCCGGGAACCAACGCCGAATACCATTGCGTCGACGCCCGCATCGTCGGGCACAAGCCCGCCAGCCTCGACTGGGCGCAGGCCGCTGCCCTGCCGCTCACGGCGATCACCGCCTGGGAGACCCTGTTCGACCGGCTCGACACCGGCAAGCCGGTGCCGGGCGCCGCCCCGGCGATCCTGATCGTCGGCGGCGCGGGCGGCGTCGGCTCGGTGGCGATCCAGCTCGCCCGGGCGCTCACGGACCTGACCGTGATCGCCACCGCGTCCCGGCCCGAGACGGCGGCCTGGTGCCGGGACCTCGGCGCCCACCACGTGGTCGACCATGCCAAGCCGCTCTCCGCCGAGGTGGCTTCCCTGGGCCTGGGCGCGCCGGGCCTCGTGTTCTCGACCACCAACACCGACGCGCATCTCGCCGAGATCGCCGCGCTGATCGCCCCGCAGGGCCGGTTCGCCCTGATCGACGACCCCGCGCAGCTCGACGTGGCCCTGCTCAAGCGCAAGAGCCTGTCGCTGCATTGGGAGTTCATGTTCACCCGCTCGATGTTCGGCACGTCCGACATCGGCGCCCAGGGCGCGCTCCTCGACGAGGTCGCCCGGCTGGTGGATGCGGGGCGCCTGCGCACGACCCTGGGTGAGCATTACGGGCGGATCGACGCCCAGAACCTTCGGCGGGCCCACGCGCTGATCGAGAGCGGGCGCGCCAAGGGCAAGATCGTACTCGAAGGCTATTCGTCGTGAGGGCGCCATGACCGAGACCGGCACCGGCCTCTTCGACGTATTGGCGCTCGCGTCGGCCTTGCCCGACAGCGCGCAGACGCTCCTGGTCGACACCTACCTGACCGACCGGGCGGCCGCGAGCGCCCGGGTGTTCCGGGTCTACCGGCCGACCCCGCCGCACTACCACGCCACCTGCGACGAGTACCTCTACTGCCTGTCGGGACGCGGCACCGTCTGGCTGGGCGACCCCGCGAACCTGACGACGTTCGGCCCCGGCCAGCTGTTGTTCTTCGAGAAGGGCACGGTGCACGCGATGCCGGAGATCGCCCCGGGCGAGCCGGTGACGTTCCTGTCGATCGACACCCCGCGGCGGGCGCCCACCGACATCATCTTCGTGAACCCCGAGGACGGCACCCCCGCCACCTTCATGGCTCGCAACGCCGACGCGTGAAGTCCCGGATCCAAAAGGTCCGTGACCTTTTGTGGCTGCAGGGCAGCGCCCTGCAGGTCTCAAGGGCTCCGCCCCTGAACCCCGCCAAAGGGCCGCAGGCGCTTTGGAAACCCGGTCTTCCCGGTCATGAAACGACAGGTCTCCGAGCGGCGGTTGCCGGCGTACGCGTTTCGTTCTAGCAAGGGCGTCGCATGACGGGCCTGCGTCCCGCCGGTCCCACCTTGCCGTCGGCCGTTCCGGGCTCGACATGAGCGGGTGCGGCGGCTGACCCGTGCGCAAGCCAGCCCGACCGTGTCGACGCCTCGAAAGACCGCCGCCCTCATGGCCAAAGCCCAAGCCGGAACCCGAGTGGGACCCCAAATCGGCGCCACCAAAGCTGCTCCCAAACCGGCTCCCGTGAAGGCGTCTTCGCCCAAAGCGCCCACCAAGGCGGCGCCGGCCGGATCGGCCCCGGCCAAACCCGCGCGTCTGAAAAAGTCCGCGTTGCCCGCCGCCCCCCGCACCGACATGCGGAACGAGGCCGCCACCGACGCCAAGCTGGAGGCCCTGTTCGACGCCGCGCCGCCGAGCGCCGCCGACCGGCGGGTGATCACCGTCCGGGGCGCCCGGGAGCACAATCTCAAGAACGTCGACCTGACGATCCCCCGGGACAAGCTCGTGGTCTTCACCGGGCTGTCGGGCTCGGGCAAGTCGTCGCTCGCCTTCGATACGATCTACGCCGAGGGGCAGCGCCGCTACGTCGAATCGCTCTCGGCCTATGCCCGCCAGTTCCTGGAGATGATGTCCAAGCCCGATGTCGATCAGATCGACGGGCTCTCGCCGGCGATCTCCATCGAGCAGAAGACCACCTCTAAGAATCCCCGCTCCACCGTCGGGACGGTGACCGAGATCTACGACTACATGCGCCTGCTCTGGGCGCGGGTCGGCATCCCGTACTCCCCGGCCACCGGCCTGCCGATCGAGAGCCAGACCGTCCAGCAGATGGTCGACCGGGTGCTGGAGCTGCCGGAGAAGAGCCGGCTCTACCTGCTGGCCCCGGTGGTCCGTGGGCGAAAAGGCGAATACCGGAAAGAGATCGCGGAGTACCAAAAAAAAGGGTTTCAGCGGCTGCGGATCGACGGCGAGTATTACGCGATCGATGACGCGCCCAAGCTCGACAAGAAGTTCAAGCACGACATCGATGTGGTGGTCGACCGGATCGTGGTGCGGGCCGACATCGCCGCGCGGCTGGCCGATTCCTTCGAGACCGCGCTGGAACTGGCCGACGGCATCAGCGAGATCGTGTTCGCGGACGCCCCCGAGGGCGCGGAGCCCCGGACGATCACGTTCTCGTCCCGCTTCGCCTGCCCGGTCTCGGGCTTCACCATCGCGGAGATCGAGCCCCGGCTGTTCTCGTTCAACAATCCGTTCGGCGCCTGCCCGACCTGCGGCGGCATCGGCCACGAGATGCGGATCGACCCCGAGCTGGTGATTTCGGATCCCGCGCTCAGCCTGAAGCGCGGCGCGGTCGGCCCCTGGGCGAAATCGACCTCGCCCTATTACGGCCAGACGCTCGACGCGCTGGCGGAGCATTACGGTTTCAAGACCAGCGTGCCCTGGCAGAGCCTGCCGGAGGCGGCCCGCGCCGTGGTCCTGTACGGCTCCGGCAAGCAGGCGATCCGCTTCGCTTACGACGACGGCCTGCGCAAATACGCGGTCAACAAGCCGTTCGAGGGCGTGATCCCGAACCTGGAGCGCCGCTACAAGGAAAGCGACTCGGACGCCGTCCGGGAAGAAATCGGCCGCTTCATGAGCGAGACGCCCTGCGCGTCCTGCGGCGGCAAGCGGCTGAAGCCCGAGGCTTTGGCCGTGAAGATCGCCATGGCCGATATTGGCGACGTGACGGCTCTATCCGTTTCGGAAGCCCATCGCTGGTTCTCCGCATTGCCGGAGAAGCTGACGGCCAAGCAAAACGAGATCGCGGTCAGAATTCTGAAGGAAATCCGCGACCGGCTGAGCTTCCTGGTGGATGTCGGCCTCGAATACCTGACGCTGGCCCGCGGCTCCGGCTCCCTGTCGGGGGGCGAGAGCCAGCGCATCCGGCTGGCCTCGCAGATCGGCTCCGGGCTGACCGGCGTGCTCTATGTGCTGGACGAGCCCTCGATCGGCCTGCACCAGCGCGACAACGAGCGGTTGCTCGGCACCCTCAAGCGCCTGCGCGATCTCGGCAATTCGGTGATCGTGGTAGAGCACGACGAGGACGCGATCCTGCAGGCCGATTACGTGGTGGATGTCGGCCCGGGCGCGGGCATCCATGGCGGCGAGATCATCGCCCAGGGCACCCCCGCCGAGGTTCTGGCCAACCCCGCCTCGCTCACCGCCAAGTACCTCACCGGCGCGCTGTCGGTGCGCACCCCGGCTGCGCGGCGCAAGGGGCGCAAGGGCAAGCTCGGCGTGTTCGGCGCCCGCGGCAACAATCTCAAGGACGTGGATATCGAGGTGCCGCTCGGCACCTTCACCTGCATCACCGGCGTCTCGGGCGGCGGGAAATCCACCCTGGTGATCGACACCCTGTACAAGGCCGTCGCGAAGAAACTGAACGGGGCGCTGGAGCACCCGGCCCCGTACGACCGCCTCGAAGGGCTGGAGCATCTCGACAAGGTCATCGACATCGACCAGTCGCCGATCGGGCGCACCCCGCGCTCGAACCCGGCCACCTATATCGGCGCCTTCACGCCGATCCGCGACTGGTTCGCGGGTCTCCCCGAGGCGAAGGCCCGGGGCTACCAGCCGGGGCGCTTCTCCTTCAACGTGAAGGGCGGGCGCTGCGAGGCCTGCTCGGGCGACGGCGTCATCAAGATCGAGATGCACTTCCTCCCGGACGTCTACGTCACCTGCGACGTGTGCAAGGGGAAGCGCTACGACCGCGAGACCTTGGAGGTGAAGTACCGCGGCAAGTCCATCGCCGACGTGCTCGATTCCACCGTCGAGGAGGCGGCCGAGCTGTTCAAGGCGGTGCCGGCGATCCGCGAGAAGCTCGAGACCCTCAAGCGCGTTGGCCTGCACTACGTCCATGTCGGCCAGCAGGCCACCACCCTGTCCGGGGGCGAGGCGCAGCGAGTGAAGCTGTCGAAGGAGCTGTCGAAGCGCGCGACGGGCCGTACCCTCTACATCCTCGACGAGCCGACCACCGGGCTGCATTTCCACGACGTGGCCAAGCTCATGGAGGTGCTCCACGAGCTCGTCGACCAGGGCAACACCGTGGTGGTGATCGAGCACAACCTCGAAGTGATCAAGACCGCCGACTGGGTGATCGACATGGGTCCCGAGGGGGGCGATGGCGGCGGCCGGGTGGTGGCGCTCGGCACCCCGGAGGAGATCGCCCGCGCGAAGGCGAGCCATACCGGCCGGTTCCTGCGCGAGGTGCTGGCCCGTCGCCCGGCCCCGCAATCCGGCCGACGCACCGCCGCCGAATAGGCCCCGGGGCGGCAGATTCTGCCGGGTAACGACCGGGATTTCGGTTGGGACCGTTTGCGGCGATCGGTGATTCGGGCCGCCGGCCCCCATTCGGACCCGTCTCGGGCCGTCCGAAACCGGGATTTCCGGCCGCCTGCGCCGGACGGGCCTCTGCCCGTCCGCCCGCCGGGGCTTGCCGGATTCTCCCGCGGATGCCGCGATCAACAGCTTGACCATTCAACGATATTTTGCCGATCGGGGGGCGATATTCAATTCTGGGGACTGTGTTGCGTCGCCGCAAAAATGCGGCTTTTGCGCAACGGTTCGGCCGGTTTTGCCGCTTCGACCAGCATTCCACTGTCTTTCCGCAGGTCTCTGTAGAATAGTCAGCAGCGTTGAGACGGGCGGGCACCGTGGGGGCGCTCGGCAGACCGGAAGCCGGCAGCCGCCATTGGCGAGCAGACCGGCAGGGTAGTGCCGAATGCGGGACGGATGCCTTGAGACCTTGGGAAGGAATGAAACAATGATGAAGAACTGGCTCGCGGCCGGCGCGGTCGCGCTCACGGTCGGCATGACGTCGACGATCGCGCAGGCGCAGACCACGACGGTTCCGGGTGAGCAGGTCGGCCTCGCCATCGGCGCGCCGCTGCCCGAGGGCATCTACGCGATCAACACCTTCACGTTCCGCCGCACCGATGGCCGGAACGATCCCGATACGGCCGTCAACGTCCCGGTCCTGGTCTGGTCGACGCCGTTCGTGCCGTTCGGCGGCCGCGTCGAGCTGCTCGTCGCCCCCCCGACCGTGTTCGCCTTCACCCGCAACCCGGCCGGCGTGCGCAACAAGGACATCTCGATCAACGTCGGCACCTTCGTCGGCGGTATCTGGGCGTTCGACCTCGGCAGCAACTTCGGCGTCAGCTTGCTCGGCGGCGTGTACCTGAACGACCTCAACGGCGACCGCGGCTCGATCATCACCGCGAACGGCACGACCGCGACCCCGGTGCTGCCGCAGCTCTCCTCGAACACCTACCGCTTCGGCGTGGCCGGCAGCTACACCGGTGACGGCTGGAACATCACCGGCAACCTGACCGCCAACATCTACGACTCGCCCGGCCGTTTCGGTGGTCCGGTCGGCGCGGCCCTCGGCCCGTTCTACCTGTCCAACGCCCTGAACTTCGACATCACCGCGACGAAGAAGTTCGGCAACTTCGAGATCGGTCCGGTCGCCTACGGCACCTACAACTTCGACATCGGCCAGTTCAGCGCGGCCGCCAACAACCGCGGCCGGTTCGCCGTCGGCGGCCTGATCGGCTACGACTTCAAGGTCTTCACCGTGCAGGCCTACGTGGCCCGCGACGTCGTCACCGGCGCGCAGTTCACCAATGCGTTCGGCCGCACCCGCAGCGACTACTCCACAGACGGCTGGCTCCGCCTGATCGTGCCGCTGTACTCGCCGGCCCCCGTCTCGCCGGTCCCGGCCGCCCTGGTCCGCAAGTACTGATCGACCGAGATGCCGGTCCCCCGCCGCGCACGTGGCGGGGGACCCCGGATCCCCGCCACACCGTCCGCCAGGACGGCGAACCGCCCGGCCTCCGCCCGGGCGGTTTTTTCATGTCCGGCCTGGACCGGGGCCGATATTCAGATCCTGCGAAACCTTTCCGCGCGAGACCCCGTAAGCGGCGATGCAAGCCCGGCGCTCATGCGATCCCGGGATGCCTGACGGAAGGAAACTCCAGGATGCTCAACGCTTTCAGAGGCCGGCGTGCGGCCCGTACGGTCGCCCTCGCTCTGACCCTCGGCCTCGGCGTGACCGGCGCGGCCCAGGCCAAGAACCCGATGGTCGGCGGCGCGCCGATGTATGCCAACAAGACGATCGTCGAGAACGCGGTCAACTCCAAGGACCACACCACGCTGGTCGCCGCCGTGAAGGCTGCGGGCCTCGTCGACACGCTGAGCGGACCCGGCCCGTTCACGGTGTTCGCGCCGACCAACGCGGCCTTCGCCAAGCTGCCGCCCGGCACCGTCGAGAACCTCGTGCAGCCGCAGAACAAGCCGACGCTGACCAAGATCCTGACCTACCACGTGGTCCCGGGCGTCTACACCGCCAAGGACCTGATGGCGCTCGTCAAGAAGGGCGGCGGCCAGGGTCAGCTCACCACCGTCGAGGGCGAGCCGCTCGCCGTGGCGGTGCAGGGCAAGAAGGTCCTGATCACCGACGTGAAGGGCGGCACCGCCACGGTGACGATCCCGAACGTGATGCAGTCGAACGGCGTGATCCACGTCATCAACGCCGTGCTGATGCCCTGACGGATCCGGTGATCCGATCGCCCGCGGCGCCGACCCGGCGCTGCGGGCTCTTCGGGGGCGCCTATTCCGCGATCAGCTTGCCGGTATAGACCACCGGTCCCGTAGGCTGGCCGCTCGGCGAGCCGCCCGGTGGCTCCACGGAGACCGCCAGCACCCCGTCCGGGGTGGCGTCCTGTGGCAGGCTCACCCGGCTCGCACCGGCCCCGACGAGGCCGAGCGGCTTCGGCCCCGCGGCGCCGACATACCACAGCTCAAGGCTCCGGCCGGCGGGCGCCTCGGCTCCCACCGGCCGGACCTGGGCGGTGCCGGTGCGGGTGTTGACGCGCACGATCAGGGCCGGGAGCGCACCGCCGCCCTGGACCACCGCGAGGTAGCGGCCACCCTCCGGCTCCGGCCGCAATCCGAATGCGACGAACACCGCGAGGCCAGCCGCCAGCAGCCCGGCCCCCGCGGTGGCGATCCGCCAGCGCCGGACCTGCCGGCGCAGATGGGCGAGCGGGTCGGGCGACCCGCCGGACCCGGCCGGCACCGCCCGCAGCAGCGCTGCGCGCACCCGCGACGGCGGCACCACCGGTGGGATCGCAGCCAGCAGCGGCGACAACCGCCGCTCCCACGCCCGCACCCGGCCCGCCGCATCCGCATCGGTGGCGAGCGCGTGAACCATGGCGGCCCACTCCCCCGGGTCGAGGGTGCCGAGCACGTACTCGGCCGCGCGCAGGTCGGGATCCGAACCGGGATCCGCGGCGAGGTCGCCGGGGCCGCCGCTCACGAGACCGCCTCCAGGCAGGTCTTCAGGGAGGCGAGCGCCCGGTGCAGCCAGGTCTTGATCGTGTTGACCGGCCTCGCGTAGCGCTGGGCCAATTCCTCGCGGGATTGGCCTTCGCAATAGGCCAGCACCACGCAATCCCGATGCGCCGGCTCGAGCCGGCCCAGGCAGGCCGCGAGGGCGTCCCGGTCCAGGAACGCCGCGGCGTCGTCATGCGGGTCCATCAGCCGCGCCACCCAATCCTCGCCGTCGTCCCGCACCGGTCCCTGAACCTCCACCGCCCCCTTCCGGCGCAGGCCGTCGATCGCCCGATTACGGGCGATCGTGCACAGCCAGGCGAGCGGGCGTCCGGCCTCGGGGTCGTAGCTCCCGGCCGCCCGCCAGATCCGCAGATACGCGTCCTGAAGGATGTCTTCGGCCAGGGATCGATCGCGCTGGATACGCAGGATCACGCCGAAGAGTTTCGGGCTGGTCAGATCGTAGAGTTCGGCCAGCGCCGCCGCCTCGCCGCGCCCGATCTCGAACAGCAGCCGCCGCAGCCGGGCGTCGTCGGCGCCGGGAAGGCCTGGCTGCACCCAGTCCGGAGTCCCCCCCGCGGCAAAAATCGGTCCGGCCAAGATCCGTTCCTGTGTCCGCACGCCCGTTCCCCTGCCGGTCGCGCTTCCGTAAGACTAGATCTAAGGGGCCCCGCCCGTCCTGTCACATCACCGGCTCCGCACAGGATCGTCGATGGGGCGCCGGCTCAACGATCGCCGCGCGGCGCGGCGCCACGGGTGTCGCAGGCGGCGCGGACAGCTTATCTAAGTTCGATTTCGCGCGTCCGGCGGCGCCGGAGCAGAGCGAACAGTCGAAGGAATCTCATGGCGACGCAGGGTGAGTGGAAGATCCCCGCGCAGGCCCAGCCCAGGCCGGCGGATTACGGCTACGATCTCGATCGGGCGCTCTCGTCGGTGCTCGCCCTGTCGGCGCGGGTGCCGGAGAGCGCCTTCACGGCCGAAACTCTCGGGACCGAGCGCGCCGGCAACGGCGTGGTGATCCGGGAGGACGGGCTGGTGCTGACCGTCGGCTACCTCGTGACGGAGGCCGAGAGCGTCTGGCTGACCACCCGGGAGGGCCGCTCGGTCCAGGGCCACGTGCTCGGCTTTGATGCCGCCACCGGCTTCGGCATGGTCCAGGCCCTGGGCGATCTCGGCGTCCCGGCCCTGCCGCTCGGCCGCTCGGCCGAGCTGAAGACGGGCGACCGGGCGGTGGTGGCCGGTGCGGGCGGACGCCAGCGCTGCGTCGCCGTCGAGGTCGTCGCCCGGCAGGAATTCGCCGGGTACTGGGAGTATGTCCTCGACGAGGCGCTGTTCACCGCTCCGGCGCATCCGCATTGGGGCGGCACCGCGTTGATCGGCGCGCAGGGCGAGCTGCTCGGCATCGGCTCGCTGCAATTGCAGCAGGGCGGCAGCAGCAGCGCGCGCCCGATCAACATGGTGGTGCCGATCGACCTCCTGCCGCCGATCCTCGACGATCTGGTCACGCGCGGGCGCGCGAACCGGCCGCCGCGGCCCTGGCTCGGCCTCTATGCCACCGAGAGCGAGGAGGGCATCGTGGTGATGGGACTCGCCGATGGCGGCCCGGCCGAGACCGGCGGCCTGCGCAGCGGCGACGTGATCGAGGCGGTGGCCGGCGAGCCGGTCCCGGACCTCGCCGCCCTGTTCCGCAGCATCTGGGCGCTCGGCGAGGCGGGTGTGCGCGTCCCGCTCACCGTGCGCCGCGACGGCCGCGGCGTGAAGCTCGCCCTGGTCTCGGCGGACCGGGAGCGGTTCCTGCGCACGCCCTCGCTGCACTGACAGCCGCCCGCGAAACCGTCGCCGCCGCGGCTGCGCTTCTCGGATGCCGACGCGAGCCTGCACGGGATACAACCACAGGCTCAGCGTCGGTTCAGGCGACGGGGCCGACTCTCTCTCGACCGGCACCGATCCGCCGGACGCTTCGAGGAGATCTGTCATGGCGATTCTGAGCGCACCGCGCGCGAAGGCACTCGTTATGGCCGCCGCGATCGCCGGCGGCCTCGGGCTCGTGGGCCCCGCCCAGGCGGCGGGGGGCTGCGGCCCGGGCTTTCATCCGAACCCCTGGGGCATCTGCCGCCCGAACTGGGGCTGGGGGCCCCGCCCCCACTGGCGTCGGCCGGTCTATGACGGCGGCTATGGCTATGGCCGCCCGCGCCCGTTCTACCGACCCTATGACCGGCCCTACGGCTTCTACGGCCCGCGCCCGTTCTACTGAGCGACCGGGCCCGGTCCGCGCTGCGAAGGGCGTCCCGCCGGCCGGCGGGACGCCCTTCGCGCATTCTTACCCGCCTCCCGGCATGCGCACAAAGAATGACCAGCCGGGAAGGTTGCCGGTTTCTTAAGCCGACCATGCGGCCCGTGCAGACCAGATCCTTGACCTTATGACTCCTGCTGCGCCGCGGCAGGTTTATATGTGCGTTGCACCAACAAGAGGCAGCGATGCGCAACGGCGCGCCATCCGCTGCCTGAACAGAGGTCAATGTATTCTATGTCCGCCGCTCGTAGCGTCCTGAGTCGCGTCCGCGCCTATCTCCGGTATCGCGACACCGTTTCCCAGCTCTCCCGCCTTTCGGATCGCGATCTTGCCGATCTCGGCATCAACCGCAGCGAGATTCACGGCATCGCCCGCGTCTGATCTCCCGGCCCCATCGCGATACGACCCAAAGGACCGCCGCCCGTTGATCCGGGCGACGGTCCTTCGCTATTCTGGGTTATGACACAGACCCTTCACATCGTCGGCGGCGGCCTCGCGGGATCCGAGGCGGCCTGGCAGGTGGCCGAGGCCGGCCATCGCGCCGTGATCCACGAGATGCGCCCGGTGCGCGGCACCGAGGCCCACCAGACCGACGGCCTGGCCGAGCTCGTCTGCTCGAACTCGTTCCGCTCCGACGATCCGGAGAGCAACGCCGTCGGCCTGCTGCACCAGGAGATGCGCTCCTTGAGCTCGCTGATCATGCGGGCGGCCGACGCCAACCAGGTGCCGGCGGGCGGTGCGCTGGCGGTCGACCGCGAGGGCTTCTCCGCCACGGTGACCCGGGCCCTGGAGCAGCACCCCAACGTCACGCTCGTGCGCGGCGAGGTCGAGGGCCTGCCCCCGGAAGACTGGGGGCCCTGCATCGTCGCCACCGGCCCGCTGACAGCCCCGGCGCTCGCCGAGGGCATCCGGGCGCTCACCGGCGCCGAGTCCCTCGCCTTTTTCGACGCCATCGCGCCGATCGTCCATCGCGACTCGATCGACATGGACGTGGCGTGGTTCCAGTCCCGCTACGACAAGCCCGGCCCCGGCGGCACGGGCGCCGATTACCTGAACTGCCCGATGGATCGGGCGCAGTACGACGCCTTCGTGGCCGCCCTCGTGGCGGGGGAAAAAATCGGATTCAAGCAATGGGAGGGCACGCCGTATTTCGACGGCTGCCTGCCGATCGAGGTGATGGCCGAGCGCGGCCCCGAGACCCTGCGGCACGGCCCGATGAAGCCCGTGGGGCTCACCAACCCGCGCGATCCCCAGGTCAAGGCCTGCGCGATCGTGCAGCTGCGGCAGGACAACGCGCTGGGTACCCTCTACAACATGGTCGGCTTCCAGACGAAGCTGACCTATGCCGAGCAGGTCCGGATCTTCCGCACGATTCCCGGCCTGGAGCGGGCCGAGTTCGCCCGGCTCGGCGGCCTGCACCGCAACACCTATCTCGACAGCCCGCGGCTGCTGGACGCCACCCTCCGGCTGAAGGCCCGGCCCACCTTGCGCTTCGCCGGCCAGATCACCGGCTGCGAGGGCTATGTCGAGAGTGCCGCAATCGGGCTGATGGCCGGACGCTTCGCCGTGGCCGAGGCGGCGGGCTGGCCGCTCAGCCCCCTGCCCCAGACCACGGCGCTCGGCGCCCTCATCGCCCATATCACCGGCGGCCATGTCGGGGCCGACGGCGAGGCCAACGCCCCGCGCTCGTTCCAGCCGATGAACGTCAATTTCGGCCTGTTCCCGCCCTTGGCCCAGGCCCCCCGCAACGAGACCGGCCGCCGCCTGCGCGGGCCTGAGAAGGCCGTGCTGAAGCGGCGGGCGCTCACCGACCGCGCCCGGGCCGACCTCGGGGCCTGGATGGCGGGCCCCCCCACGGTGGATTGGCGGCCCGCGGCGGCAGAGTAGCGCGGCGGGTCATGGTTTCGAAAGGTCCGTGACCTTTCGCGGGTGCAGGGCTCAAGCCCTGCTGTCGGGCTTCGCCCCGACACCCCGCCAAAGGGCTCACCCTTTGGAAACCCCGTCGGCGCGCATGGCGCTTGCACGGTCCGGGCTTTCAGCATTCAGGCCCGAAGCATGACCGAGATCGACACCGAAGCTTTCCTGGCCGACCTCTACGCCCTGCGCGAGATCGGCCGGTTCCGCACCGGCGTCCATCGGCCGACCTTCTCGCCCCAGGACATGGAATCGCGCCGCTGGCTGATGGCCCAGATCGAGGCCTGCGGCCTTGAGGCGTCGATCGACGGGATCGGCAACGTACTCGGGCGCCATTGCGAGCCCGGACCCCACCTCTTGGTCGGCAGCCACATCGAGACCCAGAACGAGGCCGGCTGGCTCGACGGGGCGCTGGGAGTGGTCGCCGGGCTGGCTCTGGCCCGGGCCGGGCTGCCGGTCGACGTCGTCGCCTTCGCGGACGAGGAAGGGCACTTCTCCGGGGGCTTCCTGGGCAGCCGATCGGCGATCGGCGACCTGACCGAGGCCGAGATCGATGCCGCCCGCAACCGCACCGACGGCACGCCCCTGCGCGCGGCCCTCGAATCCGCCGGGCTCGTTGGATTGCCGCGGATGCGGCTCGATCCGGCCCGCTATCGGGGCTTTCTGGAACTGCATATCGAGCAGGGCACGCAGCTCGAATCCGCTGGCCTGCATCTCGGCGTGGTCAGCGGCATCGTGGCGATCTGGCAATTCCAGATCGTGTTCGCAGGCAACCAGGACCATGCCGGCGGCACCACCATGGCCGAACGTCGGGATGCGGGGCTCTCGGCGGTGCGCCTGCTCGCGGCGATCGACCGGGAATTTCCCAGGGTCTGCGGCCCGCGCAGCACTTGGACCACGGGGCGGATCACCCTGGATCCCGGCGGCTACAGCATCATCCCGGGCCGCGCCGAGGTGGCCTTCCAGTTCCGGGACGTGTCGATCCCGGTGCTGGAGCGGATGGAAGCGTGCCTCGAGGCGCTGGTGCGCGAATCGAACCGGCGCGAGCGCTGCCCCGCCACGCTCACGGCTCTATCGAAAGCGATCCCCGCCCCCTGCGACCCGGACCTCAGGCGCTCTCTCTCGGAGGCCGCCGAGTTGGTCTGCCCCGGTCGCTGGCAGGTGATGCCCTCGGGCGCTGGCCACGACGCCCAGAACATCGCCCGGATCCTCCCGGCCGCGATGCTGTTCGTCCCGTCGATCGGCGGCATCAGCCACCATTGGGCGGAGGATACCAGCGACGTGGACCTGGCCTTCGGGGTGCGCGCGCTTGGCGCGGCGGCGGCGGAGGTGTTGGGGGGTGGGGCACGGTATAGGTTCCGGTGCAACCAAAGCGGCGAGTGGGGTTACGGATCGGGAGCTCCCACGGCAAACCCGTTGCCACCCTTGCCGAGGGCCCGGACCTTGCGGCCCTTGCCGGCTCACCGCGGCCGGCGTCACTCGGGACCCGCGACGGGACGGGGTATGCGCGCGAGCCAGGCCTGGAACGTCACGCCCGCCCTGCAGTGCATCCCGGCGCGCCCGCAGCCTCGGTGCGGGGAGGGCCCCGGCCGCCGGCCGCACCCCCCACCACGCCCCCCGGCTCCCCCCCGCGCCGAGCCGTTTGGTCCCGCCGCCCGGCGGCAACACCACCCGGTTGCGGGGGTGAGCCTGTAACGTGCGGTTTGCATGTTGGGGCGCGCATACAGGGGGGGGGGGGGGGGGGGTTTGGGGGGGGGGGTGACATGATAGGTTCCGGTGCAACAAAAACGGCTGATTAGGTTCAGGATCGGGAGCATCCTCGCGAAGCTCGTTCGCAGCCTGGCCAGAGGACCGGCGCTTGCAGACCTTGCCGATCAACCGCAGGCTGGTGTCATCGGGACACGCGAGCGGACGGCGTATGCCGGCAGGCCAGGCCTGGAACAGCCAGCACGTCCTCCATGTGGCTCACGAGCGCCGCAGACTCCGCGGGCGGGATGCTCCTCATCTTGCGTATTTACGACGAGAATGGGGTTTCACCATAGTTCCGCCGAACCAGTTCGTGGTTCAGGCGGGACAGCTCCACCGGCACGACCGATATGATCGGCCGAGAGCAACTTTCAGATGCCGCAGGCTCCAGCGCCCGTGGTTTTGCTTCAAGTCGGAATATGCATCTTCAGAACAAAGATTATTTTTTATTCGACAAAAATATTTTTCAAGTCGGCACGATTGAATAGACATCATTGTAGTTAAATTTTATAGGATAATAAGGCAATAAATTTGCGACACATCGGATTGTGCAAATCGGGCCGCCCAAATTTAGATTGGGTTATCCACAAGCCGCATTCATCTGCCGAAATACGGGGTCATATTCAATCAAACATTATTTTTCCGGAAGCAAAAAATTGAATCAGGTGAGTGCATGCTATTGGCAAAAGTATTTATGTATAGACAATTCAGATAAATAAAATCAATTTATCGCTTCACTGTGGGCACCTGATGCTCGTTGACATCGCTTGCTGATCAAGATGATAAGCCGTGAAGATCAGGGACGAACGACCTAAAAAGTCATTTCTGTCCCGACAGCGGTATGAATTGTTTTTAGTTTGAGATAATATATCAGATAAAATCTTTCAACCTGAAATTTTATACGTCAAGACAGCGAATGTTCCGCGTGTTTTTATGACTCTATCTTGCGAAGGTATGGACCTGTCATTTATTTGAACACTAACGTAGATCGGCAAGATTAAATTTCTGTTAAGGTCTGTAGATTCGAGATTGTACCACAGATGACATCCAGAATGCGATCGATCGGTGTAATCATACCGTCTCGTCTGCAGCAGATTGGTCCCAATGCCTATTTGCTGGAGCGCGCCATTGCCAGCGCCCTGGCTCAGAAGATCGTCGCGGAAGGTCGAGTCTCGCTCAGCTTTATCGTCGGGATTGATGCTGGTGCAAGCATCCCTCCACGTCTTGCTGAGCGGAGTGAAATCGTTTGGGCTTCCAGCAATGCCGCCTCGCAGGGGGGCTCTCAACGCCGCGATCGACGCTGCGGGAGATCGATTCGAGTACATCGCGCTTCTTGAGGATGATGATCGCTGGGATCCGCAATACCTCGCTTTGAGCTTGGCCGCTCTGGATAGCTATGGCTTTGTCTCAACGACGCAGCTTGAGGTCGACGAATACGGTCAAATTGTCCGCATCAACGATTTTCCGACGCCATCAGGCTGGATAATGCCGTTTGAGACGCTCCGGCGGGTGGGACGCTTCGACTCGGCCTTACGCTGGCATCTCGACAATGAATGGCTCGGCCGTCTCGCCGAAAGCAGGATCAAACGCTGCCATCTCGTTGACGCGATGGCGCCGAACAGCCTCGCGCTGGCGGAACAGGTGCGCCCTTGGCTTGCCAACGTTGTGCGTTTGGGAGGAGACAACGTGGAAGTTCAGCGCCACACGGTGTTGACCCCATTGGTCACGCGGTTGGTTCATTCCCGATCCGGCACGGCCCAGATCGCAGTCGATCCCGTTCTTAAGAAACAGAGTCAGACAGAGTATAAGATACTCATCGAGCGGTACGGCCGCATTCCCTGGTGAGACATCCCCAGGCATAATGCGCACGTTTTTCTGCGAACGCTGCCTGAGATCAGCGATACGGAATTGAGCAGATTGCTTACAGTCCCACCATAAATCGCGTTGGAGATTGCGCTTCGAGGTTGAGGGTAGCAAGTATCCGCGTTCGTCGAACGGGATTAGCACGAACGAAGCAAGATCGTGTCCCTGAGCGTGGTGTAGCTCGCGGAGGGCCACCACGATCACCGGCTTGGGCCGAGACGATCAGGCTGCCAGGGTGGGCAGGCTGACGAGGGGATCATCGCCGGTCGGGGCGATGCTGTCCAGGGTGATGTAGCGGGACCGCTGGACGGCCCACTCGTCGTTCTGCTCCAGCAGGATCGCACCGACGAGGCAGGTGATGGCGGCCTCGTCGGAGAAGATGCCGACGACCTCGGTCCGGCGCTTGATCTCGCCGTTCAGGCGCTCCAGCGGGTTCGTGGAGTGGAGCTTGACCCGGTGGGTGGCCGGGAAGCCCATGTAGGCCAGCACGTCGGGCTCGGCCGTGTCCATCAGGGTCGCGAGCTTAGGCACCTTGGGCCCGGAGCTGGTCGGCCACCCGCCGCCACTGGAGCCGGGCCGTTTCGGCGTCATCCTGGGCAAACGCGGTGGCGATGAAGGCGGAGACGACACGCCGCCCGCTGCGCCCGGCATGGGCGAGGAGGTTGCGCATGAAGTGGACGCGGCAGCGCTGCCAGGTCGCGTTCATGACCTTGGCCACCGACGCCTTGATGCCCTCATGGGCGTCCGAGATAACCAGCTTGACCCCGCGCAGCCCCCGGCGGGCGAGCTTGCGGAGGAAGTCCGTCCAGAACGTCTCGGCCTCGGACGGGCCCACGTCCATGCCCAGCACCTCACGACGGCCGTCACCGTTGACGCCCACCGCCACGATCACCGCCATCGAGACGATGCGTCCGTCCTGGCGTACCTTCACGTCAGTCGCATCGATCCAGAGATACGGCCACTCACCCTCGATCGGCCGGTCGAGGAACGCGCCCACGCGCTCGTCGATCTCCTGGCAGAGCCGGCTGACCTGGCTCTTCGACACACCCGTGCCGCCCATGGCTTGGACGAGATCATCGACCGAGCGGGTCGAGATACCCTGGATGTAGGCCTCCTGGATCACGGCGGTGAGCGCCTTCTCGGCCAAGCGTCGCGGCTCCAAGAAGCCGGGGAAGTACGAGCCCTTGCGCAGCTTGGGGATGCGTAACTCCACCGTGCCGGCGCGCCTCTGCCAATCCCGATCACGGTAGCCGTTGCGCTGGACCAGCCGCTCGGCGCTCTTACAGCCGTGAGCCGCGCCAGTCTGGCCACCGACTTCCAGCTCCATCAGTCGTTCGGCCGCAAAGCCGATCATCTCGCGCAGCAGATCGGCGTCGGCGCTCTTCTCCATCACGCCGCGAAGGCTCATCATCTCGTCGGTCATCGGGGGTCTCTCGGGTTTGGGGTTGGTGCTCGCAACCCGACCCTACCCGGCAACCGCCGATGACCACCCGTCAGCTACACCACCGCCTGGGGCACGACCCCCGGATCCCCGGATGCCGTCCACCGCCTGTCGGCGTCGCTCGGGGGCTACAAGTTTCCAGAGGCGATGTCCGCCAGTACCTGCTTCTCCAAAGATAAATCGGCCACCAGGCGACGAAGCCAGGCGTTTTTGCGCTCCAGATCCTTCATCTTCTAGGCCTGATCGACCGTCGGGCCGCCGTATTCCTTGCGCCAGCAATAATAGCTCTGCTCAGAGATTTCCGACTCCCTGCATGCAAGGGCAAAACTCTTGCCCTGAGCTGCCTGCACCTCGATCTGGCGCAGCTTGAGCACGATCTGCTCCGCGTTCGTCTTCTGACCTCGCCGCATGTCCGACTCCTCCGGTCCTGGCTGATCCTCTCAATCAGCCCGGTCCAAAGCCAGCCGGTCAGGTCACGACCGACGCGCTGGTTTCGGCGTTCGCGCGGTTTACCGAGGCGGGCGCGTGAGCCTCAGGCGCCCGGCACCAGCGACTGGATCGGGATCAGGTCCGGGCGGTATTCCTGCATCCCGCCGGCGATGCGCTCCTCGACGGCGTCGAGGAATTGTTCCGGGTCGGTGATCGAGCACTGGCGCAGGTCCCAGAAGGCGTAGCGCCACCAGCGCACCGCGAGGTAGCGCTCGATCAGCTTGTCGGGAAAGCGCATCTTCACGACCCGGGCCGGGCTGCCGGCGACGATCGCGTAGGGCGGCACGTCCTTGGTCACCACCGCCATGGCGCCGATGATCGCCCCGTCGCCGATGGTGATGTCGGGCATCAGGAAGGCGCCGTGGCCGATATAGACGTCGTTGCCGATGCGCACGCGCTTGGGCCACAGGTAGGGGCCACAGATCTCGTAATCCTCGGCGCGCGGATCGAGCCGGTCGAACACCGCGGAATGGTGCGTGTAGAACAGCGGCGAGGTCGAGCCGCAATGGACCGGGTGGCTGCCGCGCCCGACCTGCACGCTCTCGCCGATCGAGCAGTAGCGGGCGATGTCGGCGCCGAAATAATAGCCGCTCACCGCGTAGGAGAACGCCCCCATGGTGAGGCAGTAATCGATCCCCATCCACTTGATGCTGCAGGGCGGCTCGAAGGTGCAATCCTCCGGCAGGCCGAACGGGGCCGGATGCAGCACCGAGATGCCGCGCCGCAGCATCTCCTGCTTCATGTCCTCGTTGACGGAGATCATGCGGCGTCCTCGTCGAGTGGGTTCTTCGCCCCGGATTGGTCCAGAACGTAGTAGTCGCGCATCAGGTCGTCGTACGCGGCCGCCTGGATCGGCACCGAGAGTTCCCCGCCGGCCGTGATGTCGATCGCCAGCAGCCGGTCGTTGAAGGCGGCCGGGTCGTTGGCGAGGGCGTAGGGCAGGACATGGCCGTTCGGGTAGGCGCGCAGCCGGTCGCCCTGGGCGCCGAGGTCGAAGGCCGTCACCGGCAGGCCGGTCCGCAGCGCCAGGGTCAGGGCGTAGGAGTAGGTCTCGGGCCAGATCGCCGGCAGCAGGATCAGGTCGGCGGAGGTCCGCCAGACGAGATCCAGCGCCTCGGCGTCGCCGGCATAGCGGCCGGTCTGGGTCACCGCGGCCCGCTCCAGCCCGCCCGTGAGCGCGGGATCGGTGTAGCCCACGATCGCGAAGCGCAGCGGCAGCTTGCGGTCCTGCGCGTCGGTCGCCAGCGCCTGGAGGAACAGGCCGCCCTTGGTCGCGCTGATCGCGCCGAGCACGGCGACCCGGCGCACACGGCCCGGCCTGCGCAGGGCGGTGGAGCGCACGCTCCGGTGGTGCTCGACATGCGGCCGCACCGTGATCGCCAGGTCCGGGTACACCGCCCCGATCCGCCCCGCGGTGTCGGCGGACGGCGCGAACACCCGCGCCGCCCCGGCCAGGAATCGCCCGAACACGGCCCGGCGCTCGCCCGGGTCCGGCTCCTCGTAGCCGTCCGCGTCCGCGGCCAGGCAGTCCCGGCACACGGGCACCGGCGCCAGCCTGCAATAGCGCCCGTCCGGCATCACCAGGTGGTTGCGGTGGCACACCGGCGAGAAGTCGTGCAGCGTCCAGGCATAGGGTCGGCCGGAGCTGGCGACCAGGTCCATCAAGGCGCGGGCCGCGTTCCAGCGCAGGCCCGCCAGCGAGTGCACGTGGATCAGCAGCGGCGCCAACTGCTCGACGAAGGCGGCCACCGCGTCGGCATCGCGGGGCAGGTACAGGCTATCCAGGCTCGGCAGGTACACGAACTCGCGGCTGCGGTACGAGACGTTGACCTGGATGTTCCGCGCCCGGTCGACCGAGAGCAGCACCACGGTGGTGCCTTCGGCTTTCAGCCGGGCGATCATGTCGTCGATGTGCCGCTGGATGCCCCCGCCCCAGCTATGAGTCACGAACAGCAAAGCCCGGCCGCGGAAGTGCCGGGCGAGCCGATACAGGTCGAGCCGCGCCCGCCCCCGCCGGCCGGGATCGGCCTGGACGAACTGGCCGACCAAAGCCGGGTAGTCCGGGTGCTTGGCCAGCAGCGCCGCCTGGCCCTGGTCGTACTCGCCGCCTGGATCGAGCCCGAACGAAATCTGCCCGGCATGGTAGACGTACACGTCCTCGGCCAGCAGGTTGGAGAACCCCGCCTTGCGGGCGCGTAGGCACCAGTCGTTCTCCTCGCCGTAGCCCTTGCCGAAGGCAATGTCGTCGAGGGTGCCGACCGCGTCGAGCGCCTCTGCGGTCATGTACATGCAGAAGCCGACCCCGGTGGGGACTTCCACGGCTCGGCCGCGGTTGATCCGGGCCGCGGCCTGGTCGAGTTCGGGCCGGGGGATCTCCAGCGCCATGGCGTTGTTGGCGTTGAACTTCGGGTAGCTGCAGATCGTGGCGTTGCTGGACAGCGGCGTGATGCTTCCGACCCGCGGTCGCGTCTCGGCATGGGCGACGAGCCGGTCGAGCCAGTCGCCGAACACCTGGGCGTCGGAGTTGAGCAGGACCACGGCCTTGCCCTGGCGCAGGGACAGGCCGCGATTGACCGAGCGCACGAAGCCGAGATTTTCCTGGTTCTCGACGAGGTGGAACAGGCCGCGGCCGGCCAGCTCGGCGAGTTCCGCAGTTAGCTGCGGGTCGGGCGATCGGTCGTTGACGGCGAGCAGGGTGAACGGGGTCTTTTGCGGGGCGGACAGGCAGGCGTGGATGGCGCGCAGGGTCTCGCCGCGGCCCTTGTAGACCGGCATGATCACGACGACCCGGGCCTGGGCGAGGGTGAGCGCGCGGGGCAGGCCGTCCCAGTCCTGCGGTTCGGGGGCCTCCATGGCCGGCCAGCTGCCGAGATCCTCGGGACAGCCCATCAGCCCGGCGGCCCGGCCGGTGCGGACGTAATGCAGGAATGGCGTCTCGCCCGGCGCAAGAAGATGGCCGTAAGTCTCCGCGTAGAACGCGATCGAGAAGCGCTTGCTGGGATCGCGGCCCTCGTGCTGGCCGTAGGCGACGAAATGGCCGAGCGGGCCGCCTGCCGCGCCGGCGACGTCGGGATTGCGCTTCGCATAGTACGCCGCGTCGAAATACGGCTCGAACAGCCGCACCTGCTCCGCCAGGGCGTCCGCCTCCGAGGGCGGTGGGCCGTAGCGCGGGTCGAACCGCCCGTCCGCGATGTCGGTGCCGTGCAGCAGCGCCGTGGCGAGGTGGTGGACCAGGGGCGCGATGCCGGTCTCCCGCACCCAGGGATGCGCGTCGCCATAGGCCTGCCCGTTGAAGTCGGCGCGCGGGTTGCGGCCCTGGCGCCAGCCGGCGTCGCAATAGTCGCGGACGGCGTCGACATCCTCCGCCAGGCCGTAGCGCTGGCGATAGAAGGCGTGGTCGAAATGCAGCGCCGCCAGCCCGGCCTGCAGGTCCAGGGACGCCATCCGATCCGGGGGCGGGCGGCCGATAGCGCCGAGCCAGAGCGTGTCCTCCACGGGCGGATGCGCCGGGCGCAGGCCGCAGACCCGCAGCAGCGCGTCGAGCGTCGAGCGACCCGGGCCCGGATCGCGCAGCTCCCGCCAGCCGCTGGTGGCGAAGTGCAGGTAGGGTGTGGTCTCCTGGACGTCCGCGTAGGTTGCCCGGTACCAGGCCTCGTCCACCGCCGGGACGTTCAGCCTGTCCGGGCCCGCAAAGGGCGTTTTCCCGGAGAGCCGGGTCTCGGCGACGTACCGGAAGAACGGGTCGCCGATCACCGCACGGCTGCCGGCCCGTGCCTGCACGTAGCCGGCCGGGTCGAAATCCTGGCGCGGGCTGCGCATCGCCTGCCAGCCGCCGGCTACATAAGTGCGGAGCAATTCGGTGTCGGAGGCCTCGGCGAGTTCCTGGGCTTCCCGCTCGTCCAATCCGTCCCGGTAGTAGGCGGCGTCGAAATAGGGCGCGAGCGTCTCGGCCTGAAGTCCGAAAAAATCCTCCGGCTCGGGCCGAGCCGGGCCGCCGTGCAGGACGTAGTGCGCCAGCGGATTCTGGGTAGCGTAGGAGATGTTCCGGGTTAGGCAATAGGCCAGGGTGTCGAAATGCGGCGACGGCTCGCGGCCCTCCCGCCAGCCGGAAGCCATGTAGTGGGCCACCGTGTCGACGCCGGCCGCCTGCAGGTCGGGATTGTGGGCGAGGTAGAACGCCCCATCCACGAGGCGGCGGGCCAGGCGCTCGGCCTGGCGGGTGTCGGGCCGGGGCAGGGCGCCGCTCTGGGTGCGCTGGGCCGTCACCCAGTGCAGGAACGGGTTGATGCCGGCCCGGGCGAGATAGGGCCGCGCGGCGAGATAGTCGGCGGTACAAAAGTCCGGTCGCGGATCCCGGCCCGCGCGCCAGCCGACCGTGAGGTAGTCGCGCACCGGATCGACCGTGATGCCGTACCAGCTCGCGTAGAAGTCCGTATCGACATACGGCTCCAGCGCCGCGATCAGGCGCGCCTCGACATCCTCGCCGGCGCCTGCGCCGGCCCAGCGGGCCTGCAGGGCGGCGGGCCGGCCGAGCGGATCGCTGATCCGGCGCCAGCCGAGGCGTAGCGCGCGCGCCGACTCGACGGCGCCGCGCGCGACCGGCCGGCCGATGCGGCGCTTGAACCGCCCGATTGTCGGGGGCAAACCGAGGCGCATCTCAGGGCTCTGCGGGGGAACGTGCGCCGCGTGCCGTCACGAGGCGCGGCATCCGTCGGCCGCCTTCGGGGTCGACGCGGTCGAGGCGCTGGTCTCGGATCGGCTCATGGTCGGCAGCGTCGGGGGCGTGCGAGGCGCGGCGGCGGGCGTCGCATTCTTCGCCCGTCGAACTAACGGAACCGGCCGAGTCCGTAAACCATGGGCCGGTCCGCCCTCGGCCCGTGCGGCTGCGCGACCCGGCCTGGCCGCTTGTCGGGGACCGGGCCTCGCGATATCGAAACGCCAACCCATCGGGACCGGATCGACGCCATGCGCCGCCTCGCCGGCTTTCCCTTCCGGCATCCCCGCTCGACCGATGCCGACCCACAACGTCGGCGTGGAGCGGGCGTGAGCCGCCGGAGCCCGGCCCGTGCCTAATCCCGGACTGGGCCGCCTCGCGCTCGGCATCACCCTGTTCCGGCCAAGCCGGGACCAAGTGGACCGGGTGCTGGCGCACGCCGCGTCCGGATTCGCCGGGGTGATCGCCTTCGACGATGGCGGCCTGCCCGACGGGGAGGCGGAGCGGATCGCCCGGGCCGGCGTGACCCTGCTGTCGGCCGGGCGCAATGTCGGCATCGCCGAGGCGCTCAACCGGATCGCCGCGGCGGCCCGGGCGGCGGGCGCGGACACCCTGCTGCTGCTCGACCAGGATGCCGAGCCGCCCGCGGGGCTCGCCGCGGCGCTGCACGCCGCCCTCGCCCGGCTCCGGGCAGCCGCGATCCCGGTGGCGGTCGTGGGGCCGGCCCCCGCCCCGGCCGCCGGCCACAAGGCACCGTCCTACCCGCCCCGCCCCGGCGCGCCGGCCTGCGGAGCCCTCCCCCCAGCCTCTAGCCCCCTCGCCCCGGTGCAGTTCCTGGCGACCTCGGGCTCGCTGATCGACCTCGACGCCCTCGCCCGGATCGGTCCGTTCCGCGCCGACTTCTTCATCGACGGCGTCGAACTGGAATGGTGCTTTCGCGCCTGGAGCCTGGGCTTGGGCTGCTACCTCGCCCGGGACGTCGCGATCCCGCACCGGGTCGGGGGCGGGGTGATCCGCGGCTTCGGGATCGCGATGCCGCGCCAGCCCCTGTTCCGCATGGCGACCTACCTGCGCAACGCCGTCTATGCCTGGCGCCTGCCGCACGTGCCTCTGCGCTGGAAGCTCGCCCAGGCCGCCTACCTGCCGCTCCAGGCCGGCCTGTACTGGGCGGATTCGGGCTGGCGGCCGGCCGTGCTGTTGCGGCTGCTCGCGGCCGTCCGCGACGGTGCCCTCGGGCGCCTCGGCCCGCCCCGGGATCGCCCATGACGGACCGTGCCGTCCTCGACGTGGTGATCGTCAACTGGAACGGCGGCGCCCTGCTCCGGGCCTGCCTGGCAAGCCTCGCTTCGGTGCAGGAGGCCGCCACCGTGCAGGTCATTGTGGTCGACAACGCCTCGCAGGACGGCTCGGCGAACGGCCTGCCCGCCCTGCCCCGCCCGCTCCGGCTGATTCGCAACGCCGAGAATCGCGGCTTCGGCCGGGCCTGCGACCAGGGCGCGGCCGCCGGGGACGCCCCGGCAATCCTGTTCCTCAACCCGGACACGCAGGTCGCCCCGGACGCCCTCCGGGCGGCCCTCGACGCCCTGACGGCCGATCCGCGCACCGGGATCGTCGGCGCCCGGCTGGTCGACCCGGACGGCCGGACCGCCCGCTCCTGCGCCCGGGCGCCCACCGGTCTCGGCCTGCTCGGCCGTGCCCTTGCGCTGGACCGGCTCGGCCTGGTCCGGCCGCATTTTCTGGTCGAGTGGGACCACGCCGACGACCAGGCCGTCGGCCAGGTGATGGGCGCGTTCCTGATGATCCGCCGGGACCTGTTCGCGGCGCTCGACGGCTTCGACCCGCGCTTCTTCGTCTACTGGGAGGATGCCGACCTCTGCACCCGCGCCCGGGCCGCCGGCTTCGTGGTGCGGCACGTGGCCGGGGCCGTCGCCCACCATCTCGGCCAGGGCACGACCCGGCAGGTGCGGGCGCGGCGCCTGTTCTATTTCCTGCGCAGCCAGATCCTCTATGCGCACAAGCATCACGGCCGGGCCGCCGCCCTCGCCCTCACGGCGGCGAGCTTTTGCGCGCAGGTGCCGCTGCGGCTCGCCCTGGCGCTCGCCCGCCGCTCGGCCGCCGAGGCCGCCGAGGTGCTGCGCGCGGCCGGGCTCCTGGCCGCCGCCCTACCCGGCCTCGCGCCGAAGCTGTTGCGGGGGCGCTGATCAGCGGCCGATATGGGCCACGGAGGCGATCTCCACGAGAGCCTCGGGCTTCACGAGGCCGCACTGGATGCAGTAGCGCGCCGGCTTCTCGCCCGGGAAGTAGGACGCGTAGACGGCGTTGATCGCCGCGTAATCGGCCCAGTCCTTCAGGAAGACGTGGTTGAAGGTCACGTCGTCCATCGTGCCGCCCGCGGCCTCGACCACACCCTTGATCGTCTCCAGCACGTGCCGGGCCTGGGCTCCGGCGTCGCCGACATGGACCACGTTCGCGTCGCCATCGAGCGGCAGCGTGCCCGAGACGTACAGCACCCCGTCGGCCAGGGTGCCGGGCACGTAGGGGGCGAGCGGCTTGCCGGTCCCAGGCGGGATGACGACCTGCTTCGGCATTGTTTTGGGACTTTCGCGGTGCGGGTTCGGAGACGGCGGGTGGTTTATTCGGCGGCGGCGCGGGTCTGCGCGGTCAGCGCCGCTTCGAACGAAGCCACGTCCGAGACCCAGCCGAAGAAGGTCTCGATATTGGCGAGCGCCCCCTCGTGCAGGCTCCGCGGCCCGGCCTGGTGGGTGGCGTCGGCCAGGACGATCCCAAAGTACTCCCGGTGGTAGCCGTCCCGCAGGGTCGACTCGACGCAGACATTGGTGGCGATGCCGGTGAAGACCAGCGTGTTCACCCCCCGGGCCCGCAGCATGCTGTCGAGCGGCGTGTTGTAGAAGCCGCTGTAGCGCGGCTTGCCCAGCACGATGTCCCCGGGCTCCGGCTTCAGGGCGTCCACCAGGGCGTAGTCCCAGGAGCCCTTGGCGAGCAGGCGCTCGTTCATGTCGGGCCGCCGCCGCATGGTCTTGAGGGCGTTGGATTTGTGCCAGTTCGGCGAGCCCGGGCCGCCGGCCTCGACATAGTCCGGGTCCCAGCCGTTCTGGAACCACAGGATCCGGATGCCCGCCGCCCGGGCCGCCGCCACCGCCTTGATGATCCGGGCGATGACCGGGCCGGTTTCCGAGACGTCGAAGCCCGCCAGATCGAGATAGCCGCCGGGGCTGGCATAGGCGTTCTGCATGTCGACGACGATCAGCGCCGTCGCGGCCGGGTCGAAGGCGATCGGCTCGGGCCGGGCCGGCAGGATCACGCCGCCGTGGCGGCCATGGGGATCGTGGAATCCGGCTTGCCTGTCCATCACGCCATCACCCTCATCACGCGACCTCAGCGAGCGGCGCCGGCACCACGTGCCGGCGGGATTGCATCAGCGGCTGGATCCGGGTCCCGAAGGCGTCGAGACCCTTGAGGAAGTCGTCGAACACCAGCAGCACGCCCTCGACGCCGTCGATCGTCATGATCGCGTCGAGCATCGCGGCCACCTGGGCGTAGCTGCCCACCAGGGTACCCATGTTGAGATTCACCGCCGAGGTCGGATCGGCGAGCTGGCGGACATTGGTGTCGCTGCCGGACTTGGTGTCGGCCGCGCCCTGGATCCCGAGCCAGGCGATCGCCTCGGTATCGGCGCCGGCCTTGTAATGCGCCCAGGTCGCCAGCGCGGCGGCGTCGGTCTCGTCGGCGATGATCATGAACAGGGCGTAGGCGGTCACCTGCCGCCCGGTCTTGGCGCTGGCCTCGGCCAGCCGCTCCACCACGGGCGCGAAGGCGGTCGGCGTGTTGAGGCCTTTCCCCAAGCAGAAATTGTAGTCGGCGTAGCGGGCCGTGAAATCCAGGCCGGCCCCGCTCTGCCCGGCGCAAATGATCTTCATCGCCGCCTGCGGCCGGGGGCTCAGGCGGCAGTCGTTCATCTGGAAGAACGTGCCCTTGAGGTCGCTGGCACCCGTCTCCCAGAGCTCGCGCAGAATCTGAGCATACTCCGCTAAATAATCGTACCGCTTGGAGAAATACGCCTTGCCGGGCCAGAGGCCCATCTGGTCGTATTCCGGCTTCTGCCAGCCGGTGACGAGGTTCAGGCCGAAGCGGCCGTCCGAGATCGAATCGATGGTCGCGGCCATGCGGGCGACGATCGCGGGCGGCATGCACAGGGTCGCCGCGGTGGCGAACAGCTTGATCCGGGTGGTGACCGCGGCCAGCCCGGCCATCAGGGTGAACGATTCGAGGTTGTGGTCCCAGAACTCGGTCTTGCCGCCGAAGCCGCGCAGCTTGATCATCGACAGGGCGAAATCGAGCCCGTAACCCTCCGCCTTCAGGGTGATCTGCTTGTTGAGTTCGAAACTCGGCCGGTATTGCGGGGCGTTCTCCGACAGCAGCCAGCCGTTGTTGCCGATCGGGATGAACACACCGACGCTCATGGCTGGGATGTCCTTGGCCGGGACGTCCTCGGCCGGGACGGTCTCGGGAGGGGTTTCTGCGTCCGGCTGGTTCTGCACCATGGCCCTCTGCTCCGCGCGACCGCCCCGTGTGGGCGTGAGTCGGTCTGCGGACGCTCGCAAAACCCGGGCGGAGAATCAAACCCGCACGCCTGTTCGGGGCTGAAAATGCCTCTCTTTCCAGCGACTTGCACAACCGGCGCGCGATGCCTGCACATCCTGCGCGCGCAGTGCTTGCCGACCGCCGTCATCCGTCTAGATGATCAGTCGGCTCAGGTGTCTCATGGGAGGCGCCCGATCGGAGTGACCGTCGATGCGCGTGTGGCTCGCCCTCCTGCTGATCCTCGGCCTCGCGGGGCCGGCCCTGGCCGATGACGGCGCCCGGGCGGCGGCCCGGGCGGTAATCACCAAGCAGGTCGAGGCGCTCGGGCGTGACGACGCGTCGACCGCCTACGCCCAGGCCGCCCCGGCGATCCAGGAGCTGTTCCCGAACGCCGACCTGTTCATCGGCATGGTCCGCAACCAGTACCGCCCGGTCTACCGCCACCGCAGCTTCGTGTTCGGCGAGGGCCGGGATACCGGGGAGGCGGGCGTGATGCAGTCGGTGGCGATCCAGGACGAGTACGGCGTCGACTGGACGGCCGAGTACAGCCTCGCCCGGGACGCGGACGGGTCCTGGCGCATCACCGGCTGCCGCCTGATCAAGGCACCGGGCACGAGCGCCTGACGGCGCTCGCGGTCCGGCCGCGCCCTACGCGGCGGCGAGGCGCTTGGTCTTCCGGATCTGGCCGTCGAGCGCGATGTGGAGTTCGTGCTCCGCGTCGTCCTTCGCCCCCCGCAGCTCGAAATGCTTGGGCTTGCGCGCGGGCACGCCGGCGACCGTGTAGCCCGCGGCTTCCGCGGCCCGGATCGCCAGGGCGGGATCGGCCGGCGGATGATCGGGGCCATCCTTCTTCGATCCGTCCTTCTCCGGCCAGTCGATCGTGCGAGTCGAGCCGTCCGCCAGGGTGAGGCGGGCGACCTTGATCTCGGAGGGCTTCCGCGTGCCCTGCACCGAGACCCGGTCGCCAACCGCCAGGGTGATGCCGGCGGCTCCCTTCGGGCCGAGATCCGCCAGGATCCGCCCCCCGGCCCCGTCGAGGGCGAAGCGGTGCCCGAACACCGCCCAGACGGTGCCGGCGGCGTCGTGCAAATCGGTTGTCGTGTCGGTCATGTCGCTGATCCTGTCGTGGGGGCCGGCATTTGCGGGCGGCGGGGTCGCTTCCGAGCCCCGCCGTCGTGGCGAGACGCTATCGGGCGTCGGCGGGCCGCAGCGTCCCGAGCTTGTCGAGGAGCTGCAGGGTGATGTCGGCGCAGGCCTTCATCGAATCCTCGTCGGCGCATTTCACGTCGATCCGGGCGTCGCCCCGCTCGAGCCGGAAATGCGCACCCTTCGGCGGCGGCGGCGGCGGCGGGCCGTCGGGGCCCGGGCCGCGCTGGGGACCGCCGGGGGGGGGCGGGGGCGCTCCGTCCGGGCCGGGACCGCGCCGGGGACCGCCCGGGGGCGGGGGTGGGGCGCCGGCCTCCGGGCCCGGCCTCGGGCCGCCGGGGGGCGGGGTCTGCGCGATGGCGGCGGTGCCGAGCAGCAGCACGGCGGCGCCGGCCAAGGCCAGGGGTCGAATGGCGAGGGGGCGAACGGCGCGGGTTCGAATCATGGCGGCTCTTTCTCCGAAGGCACCCCGCGGGCGGGGTCGGGCCGCCCCGGCGGCGCCGGCCGGTCGAACCGGGGTGCCGCGGGGGTGATCCGGTTCTAGGCGCGGCGGCGCAACCGGTCCTGAACCGGCCCGTTCAGGCCCGGTTAAACCGCGTGGGCCCGCCGCGACCGCCCGGACTTTCGACAGGTCCGCCCGCATCGTGTAGAGGGGGCGCCTTCCTCCCGGAGGCCCCTGTGCTCCACGTCTCGACCCGCGGCGAGGCCGCGCCGCTCTCGTTCTCGGATGCCCTCCTCGCAGGCCTCGCCCGCGACGGCGGACTCTACGTGCCGCAGACCTGGCCGCAGATCGGCCGGACGGAGATCGCCGGCTTCGCCGGCAAGCCCTACGCGGAGGTGGCCAAGCGCGTGCTGCGCCCGCTGATCGATGGCGAGATCGAAGACACCGATCTCGACCGGATGATCGACGACTCCTATGCCACCTTCCGGCACCCGGCGGTCTGCCCGCTGACCCAGCTCGACGACAACCTGTTCCTGCTGGAGCTCTTCCACGGGCCGACGCTGGCCTTCAAGGACGTGGCGATGCAGCTGCTCGGGCGGCTGATGGACCACGTGCTCACCAAGCGCGACACCCGCGCCACCATCGTGGGCGCGACCTCGGGCGATACCGGCTCGGCCGCCGTCGAGGCGTTCGGGGGCCTCGACCGGGTCGACATCTTCATCCTCTACCCGCACGGGCGCGTGTCGGAGGTCCAGCGGCGGCAGATGACCTCGGTGCCGGCCCAGAACGTCCACGCGCTCGCCGTGGACGGCACCTTCGACGATTGCCAGAACCTGGTCAAAGCCCTGTTCCAGCACGCGGATTTCGCCGATTCCGTGCGCCTGTCCGGGGTCAACTCGATCAACTGGGCCCGGGTCGCGGCGCAGGCCGTCTACTACTTCACCAGCGCGGTGGCGCTCGGCGCGCCCCACCGGCCGGTCTCCTTCGCGGTGCCGACCGGCAATTTCGGCGACGTGCTCGCCGGCTGGGTCGCCAAGCGGATGGGGCTGCCGATCGAGCGGCTGATGATTGGCACCAACGCCAACGACATCCTGGTGCGGACCCTGGAGCACGGCGCCTACGCGCTGCGCGGCGTCGTGCCCACGACCTCGCCCTCCATGGACATCCAGATTTCTTCGAATTTCGAGCGGCTGCTGTTCGAGGCGCTCGGCCGCGACGCCTCGGCCCTGTCGCGGCTGATGGCCGGGCTGAAGCAGTCCGGCGGCTTTTCCTTGAGCCCGGAGATCCTGGCCGCGGTCCGCTCCGAGTTCGACGCCGTCGCGGTGCCGGAGCCCGACGTGATGGAAGAGATCGCCCTGATCCAGGCCGCCACCGGGATCGTGCTCGATCCCCACAGCGCCATCGGGGTGCGCGCCGGTCGCCGGCTCCTGGAACGGGATCCCGCAACCCCCGTCGTCGCCCTGGCCACGGCGCACCCGGCAAAGTTCCCGGACGCGGTCGCCAAGGCCACCGGCGGCCTGCGCCCGCCCCTGCCGCCGCACCTCGCCGACCTCATGGACCGGCCCGAGCGCATGACCCCGGTGGCCAACGACCAAGCCGCGGTGGAGCGGCTGATCCGCGAGCGCGCCCGCATCACCCGGGGTGGGGCAAACCCGCGATGAACCAGCATTTCTCCACGCACGCCGCCTCCCCGGACCTGCGCACCACGCGGCTTGCGAACGGCGTCACGGTGGTGACCGAGCCGATGCCCGGGGTCGCGACCGCCAGCCTCGGCGTCTGGGTCGGGGCCGGCTCGCGCAACGAGCGCGCCGACGAGGCCGGTTTGTCCCACCTCATCGAGCACATGGCGTTCAAGGGCACGCGCACGCGCTCGGCCCAGAGAATCGCCGAGGAGATCGAGAATGTCGGCGGCGAGATCAACGCCGCCACCTCCACGGAGGGGACGAGCTACACCGCCAGGGTGCTCGGCGAGGATGCCGGTCTCGCCCTCGACGTGATCGGCGACATCCTTACCGATTCGGTGTTCGATGCCAGCGAGCTCGCCCGGGAGAAGGGCGTGATCCTGCAGGAATACGCCGCCGTCGAGGATACCCCCGACGATGTGGTCTACGACGCCTTCACGGAGGCCGCCTTCCCGGACCAGCCGGTCGGCCGGCCGATCCTCGGCCGCCCCGAGACGATCCGGAGTTTCGACGAGGCCGGGATCCGCACCTATCTCGCCCGGGAATACACGCCCGACCGCATCGTCGTGGCCGGGGCCGGCGCGGTGACCCACGAGGCGATCGTCGAAGCCGCCGAGCGCCATTTCGGCGCCCTGCCGGCGACAGTAGCGCCGGCCGCGGTGCCGGGCCTCTACGGCGGCGGCGAGCGGCGGATGCCGCGCAAGCTCGAACAGGCCAACGTGGTGATCGGCCTGCCCGGCCTGTCGTTCCGGGACGATCGCTACTACGCGCTGCACATGTTCGCCCAGGTGCTCGGCGGCGGCCTGACCTCCCGGCTCTGGCAGGAGGTGCGCGAGACCCGCGGCCTCGCCTACGAGATCCAGGCCTTCCACTGGCCCTTCTCCGATTGCGGCCTGTTCGGCATCGGCGCCGGGACCGCGGGGGCGGACCTGCCCGAGCTCGTCGACGTCACGCTCGCGGCCACGGCCCGCGCCGCCCGGGACCTCGCCGAGCCCGAGATCGCCCGGGCCAAGGCGCAGCTGAAGGTGTCCCTGCTCTCGGCCCTGGAGACGCCGGGCGGGCGCATCGAGCGCAACGCCCGCCAGATCCTGGCCTGGGGCCGGGTGATCCCGGCCGGCGAGGTGATCGACAAGGTCGACGCCGTCACGGTGGCGGACGTGCGGGAGGCCGCGGCCGCGATGCTGAAGGGCGCCCCGACGCTCGCGGCGATCGGCCCGATCCGCAAGCTGCCCACCCTCGACAAGATCGCCGCCGCCCTCGGCACGGCCTGAAATCCACCGCCTCCGCGGACAAGCGACCCCGGCCGGGCCCCTCCCCGCCGCACCCAACTTGATTTGGCCGCAAAGGGGCGCGATCCGCGGAGTCCGGATCCGGACCGGGGCGGCTGCCCCGGGATCGGGACCTTCCTATCGATCGCGGCCGCCCGGGTGGCCGATGCCGAAGCTCGCACGGCCGGAACTCAAGACACCCTTGCGCATCCTCGCCCTCCTCCTGACCCTGGTCGGTGCCCTGTCGCTGGCCGTCTCGGCGAGCGCCCCGGCCCTGGCCGTCGAGGCGGTGCGCGTCACCCTCGACGCGCCGGTGATCGACCTGACCACCGCGATCGAGCGCTACCGCTCGGACGGCGACCTGATCCAGATCTCCACGGCGCCCGGCAAGGACGGCATCGTCCGCCGCATCGTCGTGAAGGCGCGCGATGCCGGCGCCCGGCCCGACTGGATCGTGTTCGCGCTCACCAACGACACCGACGAGCAGATCGACCGCATCCTGGTGGCGCCGCATTTCCGGCTGGTGGATTCCGGGGTGATCTGGCCCGATCTCGGCGGCTCGCGGATCGCCGCCATCACGGCGAGCCAGGGCATCCGCCCGGAGCGCGACGAGAACCCGGAGGCCGACCAGTTCACCATCACGTTGGATCCCGGCACGACCGTCACCTACGTCGCCGAGCTGCGCGGCCCCAACGTCCCGCAGCTGCACCTGTGGGATCAGGACGCCTATCGCCGCAAGACCGCCGGGCTGACCCTGTACAAGGGCATCATCATCGGCATCAGCGGCTTGCTGGCGCTGTTCCTGACCATCGTGTTCGTGGTCAAGGGCGCGATCATCTTCCCGGCCGCCGCGGCTTTGGCCTGGTCGGTGCTGGCCTATGCCTGCATCGATTTCGGCTTCCTGCAGCGGGTGTTCCCCGTCACTGAGCTCGCCGAGCGGGTCTACCGGGCCTCCGCGGAGGCGGTGCTCGGGGCGACGCTGCTGGTCTTCCTGTTCGCCTACCTGAACCTCGCCCGCTGGCACGTGCGCTACAGCCATGTGGCGTTCTTCTGGCTGGCCTTCCTGGCGGGCCTCGTGGGGCTCGCGGTGTTCGACCCGCCGGTTGCAGCGGGGGTGGCGCGCATCTCCATCGCCGCCGTGGCGGGAATCGGCCTGCTGCTGATCGTCTACCTCGCCGCCCATAACGGCTACGACCGCGCCATCCTGCTGGTGCCGACCTGGCTGCTGCTGGTGGTCTGGGTGACGGCTGCGGGCTTCGCGGTCACCGGCCAGATCGGCAGCGACCTGGTGCAGCCGGCGCTGATCGGCGGCCTCGTGCTGATCGTGATGCTGATCGGCTTCACGGTGCTCCAGCACGCCTTCGCGGGGGGCGGCCTCAGCCACGCCCTGGTATCGGACACCGAGCGGCGGGCGCTGGCGCTCACCGGTGCCGGCGACGTGGTGTTCGACTGGGACGTGCCCGCCGACCGGGTCTTTGCCGGCCCCGAGATCGAGGCGCAGCTCGGCCTCCCCCGCGGCACCCTGGAGGGCCCGGCGACGAACTGGCTCGGCACGCTCCACCCTTTCGACGTGGAGCGCTACTCGGCCGCCCTCGACACGGTGATCGAGGAGCGGCGCGGGCGCATCGTCCACGATTTCCGCCTGCGCTCGGCCGCCGGCACCTATTTCTGGTACCGGCTGAAGGCGCGCCCCGTGATCGGCGCCGACGGCGAGGTGATCCGCGTGGTCGGCACCATCGCGGACGTCACCGAGATCAAGACCGCCGAGGAGCGCCTGCTCCATGACGCCGTGCATGACAGCCTGACCGGCCTGCCCAACCGCGAGCTGTTCGGCGACCGCCTCGACGCGGCCCTCGCCTTCGCCGGCCAGGACCAGCGGCTCAAGCCCACCGTGATCGTGCTGGATGTCGACCGGTTCAAGGGCATCAACGACGCCATCGGGTTGTCGGCGGGCGATTCGATCCTGCTGACCCTGTCCCGCCGGCTCGGCCGCCTGCTGCGGCCGCAGGACAGCCTGGCCCGGATCTCAAGCGACGAGTTCGCCGTGATCCTGCTGTCCGAGCGCGACCCCGACCGGATCCTGGCCTTCGCCGAGATGATCCGCCGGGCGATCGCGACGCCGATCACCTACGCCGACCGGGAGATTTTTCTGACCGTCTCGATCGGCCTCGCCCTTTACGAGGCGGGCGCCAACCTCAAGCGCGACGAGGTGTTCAAGAGCGCCGAGATCGCCATGATCCAGGCCAAGCGCAACGGCGGCGACCGCATCGAGGTGTTCCGCGCCCATATGCGCACCGACCGCTCCGACCGGCTGATGCTGGAGAGCGACCTGCGCAAGGCGATCGAGCGCAACGAGCTGAAGGTGCTGTTCCTGCCGGTGGTCCGCCTCGAGGACCGCACCGTGGCGGGGTTCGAGACCGTGCTCCGCTGGGACCACCCGAAGCTCGGGCGCATCCCGGCCTCGACCTTCATGCCGCTGGCCGAGGAGAGCGGCTTCGTGGTCAATCTCGGCATCTTCGCCCTGGAGCGCACCGCCCTGGAGCTCGCCGCCTGGCAGCGCTCCCTGGAGGTCGAGCCGCCGATCTTCGCGGCCTGCAACCTGTCCTCCCGCCAGCTCCTGCGCCACGACTTGCTGCACGACGTGAAGACCGTGCTGGCCCGCTCCGGAGCGCTCCCCGGCTCGCTCAAGCTGGAATTCAGCGAGAGCCTGGTGATGGAGAACCCGGAATACGCCGCTCAGATGCTGGCCCGGATCCACGACCTCGGGGCCGGCCTGTGCCTGTCGGATTTCGGCACCGGCTACTCGGCCCTGTCCTACCTCCAGCGCTTTCCGTTCGACACGATCAAGGTCGACGCAACCTTCGTGCGCCAGATCGGCACCGGCCAGACCGCGATCCTGCGCTCCATCGTCCGGATGGCGAGCGAATTGAACCTCGCCATCGTGGCGGAAGGCTGCGAATCGGAGGGCGACGCCCAGGCGCTGGCCGGGCTCGGCTGCGAATACGCGCTGGGCCCCGCCTTCGGCGAGCCGATGACCATGCTCCAGGCCCGCCAGATCGTCGGCGCGGCGCCGGAGGCCGCTTAGAGCCAACAAGTCGTCCGACCAGTTTAAGTCCCCCTTAACCATGCCCGCGCAAGCTCCTGTTGATGGATTGGCGCTCCGGCGCCCGGGATGGGGATGGGCGGATGGCCGAGGCGGCGAGGCGTTACCAGCAGGCGGGCAGCTCGGATCTCGTGCGGCGCCTGATCGCCCGGCCGGTCCGGCTGGAGCAGCAGGCCCGCAGCCGGCTGCCCCTGCCCGGCCAGGAGGCGCGCGTCTCCGGCGCCCCCCAGGACGACCGATCCGAGGATTCGGACGAGGCCGACGAGATCGCCCGGCTCGAGACCGAGCTGCAGGTGATGAAGGCGGTGCTCCGGGCCCAGCGGCAGGAGGTCGAGGCCCTGCGGGCGCAGCGCCAGCTCCTGACCGAGTCCGTGGCGAGCGACGACGTCCGGGCGACCCGCGAGCGCTGGGCGTCCCTGGTCGACACGCTCCTGATCCGCGCCCGGTGATCCCTCTCCAGACCAAGCGGGGTACGGCCATGGGCGCGCGCTGCTCGCTCGTCGTCAACGGCCGGTCGGTGCGCGTCTCGACCGGCGACACGCCACTCGAAGCGGCGCTCGCCGAAGGCATGATCGCGCCCGTCCAGGCGCAGCTCGCCAACCAGCTCGCCGGCCAGGGCAGCGCCGCGCCCTCCAGCCGCCGGCCCCCGGCCCGCCGGGCCCGGGCCGAGGCCCTTCGGCCGAGCCTGCCCGGCGCCCCGATCCAGGGCCAGGAGGAGGCTCCGCCCCCGGCCGTCGCCATCCGCAAGGGCACCGTCTCGGAGATCCGCCGGCTCTGCCCCGGTATCGTCGAGGTGGTGGCGACCCTGACCCGGCGCCCGAACCTCGAACCCGGCCATCAGGCGTTCGTCACCTTCGCGGGCCTGCCCGCCCTGACCCTGTCCCCGACCCTGCGGGTCGACGGCTCGGCCGAGATCAACGAGGCGGTGTTCCATATCCCCCGGGATCCCGAGGGCGACCCGGTCGACGCGATCCGGCTCGACCAGCCCGTGCGCCTGAAGGGGCCCGTCGGCCGCGGCCAGTACCGGCCCGGCGGCGGGCGCCTCGTGCTGGTGGCGGCCGGCGCCGGCTTCGGCCCGATCTGGTCGATCGCCCGGGCGGCCCGCTACATCGAGCCCGCCCGCGAGATGGCGCTCGCGGTCGGCGCCCGCGACGCCCTCGACCTCTACATGCGCGAGAGCCTCGACTGGCTGCGCTGCACCGGCGTCGGCCGGATCGTGCTCTGCGCCGACCGAGGCCGCCAGCGCCCGCCGGACGTGCGTTCCGGGCTGCTTACCGCCCATCTGCCGAGCCTGCGCGCCACCGACGTCGTCCATGTCGCCGGCGACATCGCCACCGTCGGCGCCGTGCAGGTGCTCGCCGCCTCGGTGGGCGCGCGCTGCTACCCGATCATGCTCGACTGAATACGACGGCCATCCGCGGACCGCGCCCGATCAATCAGGGCTCCGCCCCGATACCCCGCCAAAGGGCCGGGGGCCCTTTGGGAACCCGTGTCTTCCCGTGAGTTCGTCCGCGTCCATGCTCCGCGTGCTCTGCCTCGGCTACAGCGTCACGGAGCTGCCGGGCTATGTCGAGCGGGCCAACGCCCTGGCCGCGGCCGAGGGGCGGCCGGTCACCTTCCTGCGCAGCGGCTGGGGCGGCCACTCCCTGCCCTCGATCGCCGGCCTGATCGACGCCATCCTCGACGCTTGTCCCTGCGACCACGTCCTGCTGGAGCTGTTCACCGGCAACGTCCGCTACTTCGACGGCGCGACGATGCGGGACTACCTGGACGACATCCTGGCGGCGACCGCGCGCCGGAACCTGCCGGTGGCCTTCCTCAATCTCCACCAGGGCGGGGTCGATTACGCGGCCGAGCCCGTCGCCGGCCTGCTTGGCGAGTACCGCGCCCTCTACGGCATCCCGTATCTCGACCTCGCCGCCCCGGTGGCGGCCGCTGGGGCGGGCGATATCACCTACCTGCTGAAGGACGGGACCCATGTCGCCCCGGCCGGGGCCGAGCTCTACGGCACCCTGGTCTACGCGCTGATGCGGGCGCCGCCCCCGGGTCGCGCCTATATCGATCGGTTCCGGGGGTTGCCGGTCCGGTTCGAAATCCTGCCGCTGCGCACCCTCCCCAGCCTGGAATGCGGGTTCGCGCTACACCGCAACGGCCTCCCGCTGCACTTCCTGGAGATTCCCGAGGGCGCGAGCGTCGAGATCCCGCTGGGGCGGCCGCGCCACGTGATCGGCCTGCTCGTGACCTACGGCCCCCGGGCCGGCACGCTGACGATCCGGGATCCGGCCACCGGGCGGGCCCGCGCGATCACCGCCTTCGACGCATTCTCGTACTACACGCGCTCGGTCTACCGCAGCGCCGTGTTCCCGGCCGCACGGTCCCTGACGATCACGCAAACGGCGGCGCTGCCGGACGTCGCCCTGCGCAAGGGCGAGCCGGACCGGGGGCCACGGCTCGGGCGGGTCTCGCACATCTTCTTCCGGCGCAGGCTCGGCCTTGCCGAGCGCGCGGCCCTGCTCCGCCACCGGCTCTGGCGCCGGCTCAGGGGGTTCCGAAGAGCCTGAGGCCCAGCCGTTTCGAGGTGCTTGGATTGGCTCGCGATCGGGACGTGTCAGCCAGCGGAATCACACGCCCCCGTTAGACGCCAACGCTTTGAAAAACGAGCGCTTTCCCCTCCCCCTTGCGGGGAGGGACCAGGGGTGGTGCAGGATCGCGCGTGACGGTGCCTTCTGCACCACCCCGACCTCCAACTCCTCCCCGCAAGGGGGAGGAGAGAGCGTTGCGTCCCACTGAATCGCTGTGCCAAACACCTTGAAAGGGCTGGGCCTGAGGCCCTTCGGCGGGGTGTCGGGGCAAAGCATCCAGGACTTGGCCCCGCCTTCCGGCGGAGCCCGACACCAGGGCTCCGCCCTGGACCCGCGAAAGGTCTCGGACCTTTCGAAACTGGGACTTCTTCAGCTCAGGCGGACGCGCCAGATCTCGTCCGCGTATTCGCGCATCGACCGGTCGGAGGAGAACCACGCCATCCGGGCGGTGTTGCGGATCGCCTTGGCCCACCAGCCGCGGGGGTCGCGCCAGGCGGCGTCGATGGCGCGCTGCACTCGCCAGTAATCGTCGAAATCGGCGGTGAGCAGGTATTGGTCGCGCTGGCGCAGGTCGTCGGTGAGCGGACGGAACCGGCCCGGCTCCTCCGGCGAGAACCGCCCGGAGGCGATCATGTCCAGCGCCGCCGCCAGCCGCGGCGAGGCCTGGATGGCTTTCGCCGCGTAGCCCGGCTCGGCCTCGCGGGCCTGCACCCCGGCCGCGTCGAGGCCGAAGATGAAGATGTTGTCCGCCCCGACATGGTCGCGGATCTCGATATTGGCGCCGTCCAGCGTGCCGACCGTGAGCGCGCCGTTGAGGGCGAACTTCATGTTGCCGGTGCCCGAGGCCTCCATGCCGGCGGTGGAGATCTGCTCCGACAGGTCGGCAGCCGGGATGATCGTCTCGGCGAGGCTCACTGAGTAGTTCGGCAGGAACACCACCTTCAGCCGGCCGGCGACATCGGGATCGTCGTTCACCGCCTTGGCCACATCGCAGGCAAGCTTGATGATCAGCTTGGCCCGGACGTAGCTCGGCGCCGCCTTGCCGGCGAAGATCTTGACCCGGGGCGTCCAGTCCCGGTGCGGCTCGGCCTTGATGGCCTGGTAGAGCGCCACCGTCTCGACGACGTTGAGGAGCTGGCGCTTGTACTCGTGGATGCGCTTGACCTGGACGTCGAACAGCGCGTCCGGATCGATATCGATGCCGGTGCGCTCGGCCACGACCTTGGCGAGCGCCTCCTTGCGCTGCCGGCGCACGGACGCGTAGCGCGCCACGAAGGCCGGATCCTCCGCATGGGCCTCCAGGCCCCGGAGCAGCGCGGGATCGTCGAGCACGCCCGCGCCCACCGTCTCCACGGCGAGCCGGGTGAGGCCCGGATTGGCGTTGTGGAGCCAGCGCCGGAAGGTGATGCCGTTGGTCTTGTTGACGATCTTATCGGGATCGAGCGCGTGCAGGTGCGCGAACACCGTGGAGCGCATCAGGTCGGTGTGCAGCGCCGAGACGCCGTTGACCCGGCGGGCGCCGTGGAAGGCGAGGTGGCCCATGCGCACCCGGCGGCCATGGGCCTCGTCGATCAGCGAGATCGAGGCCAGGTAGGCGGCGTCCTGGTGGGCGGCGTCCCGGCGGCCGTGCTTGGCCTGCTCTTCCAAGTGCATCCAGTTGATCAGGTAGATGATCTGCATGTGGCGCGGCAACAGCCGCTCCATCAGCTCCACCGGCCAGGTTTCCAGCGCCTCGGGCAGCAGGGTGTGGTTGGTGTAGTTCAGCGTGTTGGTGGTGACGTGCCACGCATCCTCCCAGGAGAGGTCGTGGTCCTCCATGAGGATGCGCATCAGCTCCGGCACCGCGATGGCCGGGTGGGTGTCGTTGAGCTGGATCGCGGCGTGGTCCGGCAGGGAGCGCACGTCGCCGCGCTCCATGACGTGGCGGGCGATGAGGTCCTGGAGCGAGGCCGAGGTGAAGAAGTATTCCTGGCGCAGGCGCAGTTCCTGGCCGTCGGCCGACGAATCGCTCGGATAGAGCACCCGGGAAATCGCCTCGGCGCGCATGCGTGCCGCGACCGCGCCGACATGGTCGCCGCCGTTGAAGCGGGCGAGGTCGACGGGCTCGCCGGCTTCCGCCTTCCACAGGCGCAACCGGTTGACGTGGCGTCCGCGCCAGCCGACCACCGGGATGTCGTGGGCCACCGCCCGCACGGTCTCGGCCGGCTGCCAGTGGCGGCGGATCACGCCCTCATTGGGCGAGGACAGCGTGACGGTGCCGCCGAAACCGATCGTGTAGGCGGCGTCGGGCCGGACGAACTCCCAGGGATTGCCCTCGGCCAGCCAGGTCTCCGGCGCCTCGCGCTGCCAGCCATCCTCGAAGGATTGGCGGAACAGGCCGTGATCGTACCGGATGCCGTAGCCGACCGCCGGGATGCCGATGCTGGCCATGCTGTCCATGAAGCAGGCGGCCAGCCGCCCGAGGCCGCCATTGCCGAGCGCCGCGTCCGGCTCGGCATCCTGCACGGCGTCGAGATCGACCCCAAGCTCGCGCAGCGCCGCCCGGGTCGTCTCGGTGAGGCCGAGATTGTTCATCGCATCCGACATCAGCCGGCCGATGAGGAATTCGAGCGAGAGGTAGTAGACCCGCTTGTTCGGCACGGCGTGCTCGGAGGCCATGCAGGCCGCCACGATCCGCTCGCGCAGGGCCATCGCGGTCGCCGCGAACCAGTCGCGCGGGCGGGCGTTCTCGGGGGTCCGGCCGAGGGCGAAGGTGAGCTTGGCGCGAATCGATTCCCGCAGGTCGACCACGGCATCGCCGGTCTGCGACAGGAGCGGGGCGGTCCAGGCGGCGGCCGCCGGGATCTCGGACGCGTTGTCGTCGCGCAAGGCGTCCCGCTGGGCGGGCGGAGTGAGAACGTCGTTCAGCACGTGCGGGTCCCCCAAAAGTCGGCGCCCCGGATTCTAGCGCCAGGGCTATCGGGGGCGGATTATCTCTTTTGACGGATTGCCAGCGAATGAACGGCCGGACGATCCGTGCCCCGAAGCCGCGAGTGTGCGACCGGCTTCCGGGCGAAGTCGTGGCAGCGCCGCCCCGACCGGGGCGTGCGACGATGCGGCCAGAGATATGGCGCGACTACGTGACATTCTAGACACAACGATCTGCGCCGCCAGCCCGCGACGCGCGCATCTGAGCCGTCGCCAGCGCGCGGCTCAGCGGTTAACCGTGCGTCGGGGATTCGCGAGGCGCAGCATGACCGAGACCGTCTGGTGGAAGCGCGGGACCGTCTACCAGGTCTATCCCCGCTCGTTCCAGGATACGAACGGCGACGGGGTCGGTGACCTGCCGGGTATCACCGCACGGCTGGACTATCTCGCCTGGCTCGGGGTCGACGCCGTGTGGATCTCGCCGGTCTACCCCTCGCCCATGGCGGATTTCGGCTACGACGTGGCCGATTATTGCGGCATCGATCCGCTGTTCGGCACGCTGGCCGATTTCGATGCGCTGGTCGCGGAGGCGCACCGGCGCAAGCTGAAGGTGATCCTCGACTTCGTGCCCAACCATTCCTCGATCGCGCATCCGTGGTTCGCGGAGAGCCGGTCGTCGCGGTCGAGCCCGAAGCGGGACTGGTACATCTGGCGCGACCCGGCCCCGGGGGGCGGTCCGCCGAACAACTGGGTGTCGAATTTCGGCGGCCCGGCCTGGACCCTCGATGAGGCCACCGGCCAATATTACTACCACGCCTTCCTGGCCGCGCAGCCGGACCTGAACTGGCGCAACCCCGCCGTGCGGGAGGCCATGCACGACGCCCTGCGCTTCTGGCTGGAGCGCGGGGTCGACGGGTTCCGGGTCGACGTGATCTGGCACCTGATGAAGGATGCGGGATTCCGCGACAACCCGGCCAATCCCGCCTACGCGCCGGGCACGCCGGAGATCAACCGCTTCACCCAGGTCTATTCCGCCGACCGCCCGGAGGTGTTCGACGTGATCGCCGGGATGCGGGCGGTGCTGCGCCAATACGGCGAGCGGGTGCTGATCGGGGAGATCTACCTGCCGATCGAGCGGCTGGTGGCCTATTACGGCCCCGACCTCACCGGCGCCGACCTGCCCTTCAATTTCCAGCTGATCCAGACCCCGTGGCGGGCCGACGCGGTCGCCGACCTGGTGGCGAATTACGAGGCGGCTTTGCCCGAGGGCGGCTGGCCGAACTGGGTGCTGGGCAACCACGACCAGCCGCGGATCGCCGCCCGGGTGGGCGAAGCGCAGGCGCGCATCGCCGCGATGCTGCTGCTCACCTTACGCGGCACCCCGACCCTCTATTACGGCGACGAGATCGGCCTCGGTCCCATCCGGATCCTCCCAGAGCGTGCCCAGGACCCCTGGGAGCGCAACGAGCCCGGGCACGGCCGCGACCCGGAGCGCACGCCGATGCAGTGGGACGAGGCCCCGAACGCCGGCTTTTCCACCGCGGAGCCGTGGCTGCCGCTGTCGGAAGATTGGCCGGTCCGCAACGTCGAGGGCCAGCGCTCGGACCCCGCCTCGATGCTGACCCTGCACCGGCGGCTCCTGGCGCTGCGGCGCGACCACGCGGCGCTCTGCGCGGGCGGCTACCGGGGGGTGCCCGTCGAGGCCGAAGAGGTGTTCGCCTACGAGCGGTTCGCCGACGGGGAGAGCCTGCGGGTGGTCCTGAACTTCGGCAGCGATCCGCAGAGCCTGCCGCTGCCCGAGGGCGACTGGACGATCCTGCTCTCGACGCTGGCCGGGCGGGCGGGCGCGCAGGCCCGCACGACGCTCGCCCTCGGCCCCGACGAGGGGGTGATTCTCCGCCGCGCCTGAACCCGGCCTGCCATCTCTTGTCGCAGTGCAGCGCAGTTATTCGGCCGTAGCCGAATCTGTAACCGAAGCTTAAGGCTGCCGCTGGCCTAAATTGTGCGTCGCAACGGAACCGTCGTGACGGAGGAGCATTGGACATGGTTGAGGCCGTGACAGCCGTGTCTGCCCGATCCTCTGCCCGACCGGGGCATCCCGCCCGGCCAGGATCGATGCCGATGCAGGACGCGCTTCGCGGTGGCCCCCTCGCCGATGATGCCTTCGGCGAGAGCGGCGGTGCCGCAGCGCAAGCCACGAATCCGGCCTGGCCGGCCTCGCTGCGCCGCCGCATCCTCTACGCCACCCCGGAGATGGCCGACTTCGTGAAGACCGGCGGCCTCGGCGAGGTCTCGGCTGCCCTGCCCCGGGCCCTGGTTCCGCATTACGATATCCGCGTCCTGATCCCCGGCTACCGGCAGGTCCGCGCCGCGTTCCCCGAGATCCCGGTGGTCGCCCGGCTCGAAGGCTTCGCGGGCGTTCCGCCTTGCGACCTCGGCCTGGTCGAGGCCGCCGACGGCCTGCGCATCTACGTCCTGCTGGCGCCCGAGCTCTACGAGCGCGACGGCACGCCCTACGGCGACGCCCACGGGGATTTCGGTGACAACGACCTGCGCTTCGCGCGGCTGAGCCTGGCCGCCGCGGAGATCGCCGCCGGCGCCGATTCCGATTGGGCGGCGGACCTGCTGCATCTCAACGACTGGCAGGCGGCGCTGGCCCCGGCCTACCTGGCCTGGCGCGGCCGGCGCATCCCGAGCGTGCTGACGATCCACAACCTCGCCTATCAGGGCCTGTTCCCGCGCGACAGCCTGGGCCGCCTCGGCGTGCCGGACGCGGCCTTCCAGGTCGACGGCGCGGAATTCTACGGCCAGCTCTCGTTCCTGAAGGCCGGCATCTTCTACGCCTCGCAAGTCACCACGGTGAGCGAGACCTACGCAAGGGAGATCCAGACCCCCGAGATGGGCTGCGGGCTCGACGGGCTGCTGCGCACCCGCGCCGGCCAGGGCCGGCTCGCCGGCATCCTCAACGGCATCGACGAGAGCTGGGACCCGAGCACCGACCAGCATCTCGCCACCCGGTTCGAGGTCGACGACTGGAAGGGCAAGCGCGCCAATGCCGAGGCGGTGCGCCAGCAATTCGGGCTCGCCGTCTCCCGCGGCCCGCTCTTCGCCATCGTCTCGCGCCTGGTGCACCAGAAGGGCATCGACCTGAGCCTGCAGGCGGCGGAGGCGATCGTGGCCGAGGGCGGCCAGCTCGTGGTGATCGGCCAGGGCGAGGGCCGGTTCGAGCAGGCCCTGCGCGGCCTGTCCAAGCGCCATCCCGACGCGGTCGGCGTCCATGTCGGCTTCGAGGAGGCCCAGGCCAGGCGGATGTTCGCCGGCAGCGACTTCCTGCTGATGCCCTCGCGGTTCGAGCCCTGTGGGCTCGCCCAGATGTACGCCCAGCGCTTCGGCTCCCTGCCGATCGTGCACCGCACCGGGGGCCTGGCCGACACGGTCGAGGACGGGGTGACGGGCTTCACCTTCCCGGAGGCGTCAGCCTCGGCCTTCGGCTCGGCGGTCCGCCGGGCCTTCGAGGCGTTCGGCCAGAAGAAGCGCCTCAACGCCATGCGCCGCCGCGCCATGGCCGCCCGGTTCGGCTGGGACCAAGCCGCCGACAGCTATGCCGGCCTCTACGCCCGCGCCATGGGCAACAGCCCGGCGCTGCGCTGGCGCGCCGCGTAGCGTCGGGTTTCCAAAGGGCTCAGCCCTTTGGCAGGGGGTCGGGGCGGAGCCCCGAAAGATCGGATCGGGCGAAGCCCGACACCAGGGCGCCACCCTGGACCCGCGAAAGGTCACGGACCTTTCGGATCCGTGACCATCAGGGACGAGAGCCCTCAGCGCTCCAGCACGAAGATCATCGTCGCCAAGGGCGGCAGGGTCAGCGACAGGGACTGGGCCTGGCCGTGGCCCGCCGCGTCGTCGGTGTGGCGGCCGCCGTTGTTGCCGAGGTTCGAGCCGCCGTAGACGGAAGCGTCCGAGTTGAACGCCTCGCGGTAGAAGCCCGCCTCCGGCACGCCGACCCGGTAGCCCTCCCGGGGAAGCGGGGTGAAGTTCGACACCACGATCGCGACCTCGCCGGGATTGGCGCCCTTGCGGGCCCAGGCGATGACGCTGTTGTCCTGGTCGTCGGCCACCAGCCACTGGAACCCGGTCTGCTCGACGTCGCGGGCGTGGAGGGCCGGCGTCGAGACGTAGAGCCGGTTGAGATCCCGGACCACGTCCTTGACGCCCTTGTGCAGGGGGTCGTCGAGCAGGTGCCAGTCCAGGCTGTTGTCGTGGTTCCACTCCCGCTCCTGGCCGAACTCGCCGCCCATGAACAGCAGCTTCTTGCCGGGATGCCCCCACATGAAGCCGAAATAGGCCCGCAGGTTCGCGAATTTCTGCCAGCGGTCGCCCGGCATCTTGCCGAGCAGCGAGCCCTTCCCGTGCACGACCTCGTCGTGGGAGAGCGGCAGGATGAAATTCTCCGAGAACGCGTAGAGCAGCCCGAAGGTCAGGTTGTGGTGGTGGTAGCGGCGATGGATCGGATCCTCCGACACGTATTTCAGCGTGTCGTGCATCCAGCCCATGTTCCACTTGAAGCCGAAGCCGAGGCCGCCCGTGTAGGTCGGGTGCGAGACCCCCGGCCAGGAGGTCGATTCCTCCGCCACCGTGATCGTGCCCGGGGCGTGGCTGTAGGTCGCCTCGTTGGTCTTGCGCAGGAAGTCGATGGCGTCGAGGTTCTCGTTGCCGCCGTAGCGGTTCGGGATCCACTCGCCCTGCCGGCGCGAATAGTCGAGGTAGAGCATCGACGCGACGGCATCCACGCGCAGGCCGTCGAGGTGGTAATGCTCCAGCCAGAACCGGGCATTGGCAGCTAGGAAGGTCGCGACCTCGGTCCGGCCGAAATTGTAGATGTAGGTGCCCCAATCCTGGTGGAAGCCCTGGCGCGGGTCGGCGTGCTCGTAGAGATGCGTGCCGTCGAACAGGCCGAGCCCGTGTGCGTCGAGCGGGAAATGGCCGGGCACCCAGTCGAGCATCACGCCGATGCCGGCCTCGTGGGCGGTGTCGACGAAGGCGGCGAAATCCTCGGGCGTGCCGAAGCGGCTGGTCGGGGCGAACAGCGAGACCGGCTGGTAGCCCCAGGACCCGTCGAACGGGAACTCGGTGATCGGTAGCATCTCGATATGGGTGAAGCCCATATCCTTGACGTAGGGGATCAGCCGCTCGCCCAGCTCCTTGTAGGTGAGGTAGCGGTTGCCCTCCTCCGGCACCCGCGCCCAGGAGCCGAGATGGACCTCGTAGATCGAGATCGCGGCGTGGCGCGGGTCCTTGGCGCCGCGGGTCTTCATCCAGCCGGAATCGCGCCAGGCGAACTCACCGGTCCCATGGGTGATCGAGGCGGTCTCCGGCGGGTGCTGCGCCGCGAAGGCGACCGGGTCGGCCTTGAACGGGATCAGGGCGCCGTCGGGGCCGCGGATCTCGAACTTGTAGCAGGCGCCGGCCTTGAGGCCGGGCACGAACAATTCCCAGATCCCGCCATCCTGCCACAGGCGCATCGGGTGGCGCCGCCCGTCCCAGTCGTTGAAATCGCCGACGACGCTGACCTTGCGGGCATTGGGCGCCCAGACGGCGAAGCGGAAGCCGTCGATGCCGTCGAGCTGGCCCGACTGGGCACCGAGCATCCGGTAGACCAGGTTGGTGCCGACCTCGCGTAGGGTCGCGACGTCGTATTGCTCGATCGAGGAGCCGAAGCCGTAGGGATCGAAGCGCCGCTTCTTCGTTCCGTCCCAGAACTCGACCTCGATCTCGTAGAGCGGCCGGCCCTCGCCCTCGACCCGGGCGACGTAGAAGCCCTCCGGGTGCCGCTTCTCGAACGGCACGGTGCGCTCGCTCATCACCAGGGCGGCGGCCCGCGCCTCGGGCAGCACGGCGCGCACCTCCCAGAGGTCCGGGCCGACCCGATGGGGGCCGAGCACCGAGAACGGGTCGCCATGGTTGGCGGACATGAGCGCGGCGATCGCATCCGGATGGACGCTCGGCGCCACCGAGGCGGCCCCGGAATGCGGGACATCCGCATTCCGCGCGCTCGCCGCTTCCGGGTCGATCCGCGGTGCGAAGGTCTCGTCGATCGCCGTCATTCAGTTTCTCCGGGCTCGTGGCCGTCCGTGTCCAGAATGGTGAGAACCCCCCGGGCGGGGATTTCGATCCAGTCCGGCCGGTTGTTGGCCTCGTAATCGACTTCGTAGAGCGCCTTGGTCAGCAGGCAGAGGCGCAGCAGCCGCGCCCGGGTGGCCGGGTCGGTCACGGCCGCCCGCGTCCCCGCCACGGCCGTCTCGTAGCCGGCCAGGAACGCCGCCTCGATCATGCCGCGCCAGGCGCTCGCGGCGTCCCGCGCCCGCTCCTCGGAATCGCCGAACCGGACGGTGATCTCGCGGATCACGGTCTCGGCCCCGTACGCGAAGGAGCGCATCAGGCCGGCGACGTCCCGCAAGGGCATCGACTTCGCCCGCCGCTCGTCGGCCGGGCGCGAGGGCTCGCCCTCGAAGTCGACGATGATCAGGTCGCTCTCGGAGACCAGCACCTGACCCAGGTGATAGTCGCCGTGGATCCGGATCTTGTGGGCGCCCACCGCCGGCTCGGCGGTGAGCTCTTCGATCAGCGCCTCGATCTCGGCCCGCCGCTGGATAAGCGCCGCACAGGCGGGCTTGCCGGCATCGAGGCCGCGATCCACGAGGCCCTTGAGCGCCCGGAAGGCCCGCTCGGCCTGGTGGCGCGCATCCCGGGCGAGCACCGCCAGGTCGTCCTCGGCGAAGGGCTCGGCCGCGAAGGCCGGGTCGTCCGTCTCCATGGCGAAGGCGGCGTGCATCTCGGCGGTGCGCCGGCCGAGCAGGTCCGCCCAGGGGCCGTGGGCCTGGAACGCCTCCTCGGGGCTGGCGGCCTCGCTCTCGGGGGTGAGCACCACGGTCTCGAAGTCCCGGCGCAGGCCCTCCAGCATCAGCGTCCAGGCGTCGCCCTGGTTCATGACGAATTTCTGGAGGACCGCCAGCGCCGTCCGGGTGCCATCCTCGGCGACGTGCTCGAGGGTGCCGAGCAGCGCAGGCGTGTTGGAGAAACCCGCCTGCTCGGTGAGGAAGCGCCCGACCTCGATCTCTGGATGCGTCCCCGGCTGCAGGCGGCGCAGGAGCTTGAGCATCATCTTCGAGCCGATGGCGATCGAGGTGTTGCTCTGCTCCGCCGAGAGCCGGCGGATGTCGGCCACGTCCACCGTGACGTCCGGATCGAAGGCCGAGGTGGTGGCAAACACCAGCCGCCCGCTCTCCGTGGGGATCTCGGTGCCCCGGCGCATGTCCTCGATCAGGCAGGCGGCGAAGGCGTTGGAGCCGGCCGCGCCGTAGAGCAGGCCGGTGCGCGGCCCGCGGCGGACCCGGGCGACCGCGAAGGGCAGCAGCGTCTCGTCCTCACGGCCCTCCTCGACCCCCACGGGCATGAAGTATTCGTGGCTCTCGCCGTTGGCGAGCTGCACCTGCAGCCGCGGCAGCAGGAAGCGGGCGCTGCCGTCCCCGTCCTTCAGGGCGGCGAAATCGACGACCTTCACGCCCCGGATCCGCGAGCCCTTGGCGCCGAACCAGCGCCGGCTCGACAGGAACGGCGGCACCACGGTGCGCTCGAAGGCGACGCGCTCGCGGCCCGACATCAGGCTCTCGATGCCGCCGGTGAGCACCAGGGTGAACAGCTCCGGGGGCTCCTGCTGCGGGCCGATCGCGCCCGAGCGGGCGGCGCTGAGCGAGAACCAGTAGAAGCCGTAGGACGGCAGGGTCAGCAGGTAGGGCAGGTCGCCGATCGGCGGGAACTCGGTGCCGCCGGTGAGCTCGATCGGCACCGCAGTGCGCAATTCCGACAGGTCGAGCTGCACCGCTTGCGGCGCCCGCGACAGGTTGGCGACGCACAGGACCCGCTCGTCCTCGTGCTCGCGGATCCAGGCCAGCACCTTGCGGTTCGAGGGATACAGGAACTGGATCGTGCCGCGGCCCAAGGCGACGCTGTTGTTGCGGATCGCGATCATCCGCCGGGTCCAGTTCAGTAGGCTGGTCTGCGACTGGGTCTGCGCCTCGACGTTGATCGCGTCGAAGCCGTAGATCGGGTCCTGGATCGCCGGCAGGAACAGCCGCTGCGGGTTCGCCCGGGAGAAGCCGCCGTTGCGGTCCGGGGTCCATTGCATCGGCGTGCGCACGCCGTCGCGGTCACCGAGATAGATGTTGTCGCCCATGCCGATCTCGTCGCCGTAATAGAGCACAGGCGTGCCGGGCATCGACAGGACGAGGGACTTCATCAGCTCGATCTTGCGCCGGTCGTTCTCCAAGAGCGGCGCGAGGCGGCGGCGGATGCCGAGATTGATCCGGGCGCGGCGCTCGGCGGCGTAGAACGACCAGAGGTAGTCACGCTCTTCCGCCGTGACCATCTCGAGGGTCAGCTCGTCGTGGTTGCGCAGGAAGATCGCCCATTGGCAGCCCTCCGGGATCTCCGGGGTCTGGCGCATGATGTCGGTGATCGGGTGCCGGTCCTCCCGGGCGATCGCCATGTACATCCGCGGCATCAGCGGGAAGTGGAACGCCATGTGGCATTCGTCGCCGTCGCCGAAATACTGGGCGGTCTCCTCGGGCCACTGGTTGGCCTCGGCCAGCAGCATCCGGTCCGGATAGCTGGCATCCAGCGCCGCCCGGATCGCCTTGATGACGTCGTGGGTCTCGGACAGGTTCTCGCAGTTCGTGCCGTCGCGCTCGATCAGGTAGGGGATCGCGTCGAGCCGCAGGCCGTCGACGCCCATGTCGAGCCAGTAGCGCATCGTCGCGATGACCGCTTCCAGCACCTTCGGGTTGTCGAAGTTCAGGTCCGGCTGGTGGCTGTAGAACCGGTGCCAGAAATACTGCTTGGCGACCGGGTCCCAGGTCCAGTTCGAGGCCTCGGTGTCGAGGAAGATGATCCGCGTGTCCTTGTACGGCTCGTCGGTGTCCGACCAGACGTAGAAGTCGCGCTCGGGCGAGCCGGGGGGCGCCTCGCGGGCCGCCTGGAACCAGGGATGCTGATCGCTGGTGTGGTTGATCACGAGCTCGGTGATCACCCGCAGGCCGCGCTCGTGCGCCGCCGCCACGAAGGCCCTGAAGTCCTCCATGGTCCCGTAGGATGGGTTGATGCCCTCGTAATCGGCGATGTCGTAGCCGTCGTCGCGCAGCGGCGAGGGGTAGAACGGCATCAGCCAGATCGCCGTGACCCCGAGGTCGCGGACATAGTCGAGCCGCCGGGTCAGCCCCTCGAAATCGCCGATCCCGTCGTCGTTCGAGTCGAAGAACGACTTGACGTGGATCTGGTAGATGATGGCGTCACGGTACCATTGCGGGTCGCTGCGATCGATCATCGCGTCGCTGCCTCGTCGGTCGAAGGGACTGGGACCGGCGGCGGGAACCGGCCGGGGCGCGGGCGATCGGCCGCGCGGCGCAAGTGTCGGCGACGGGCGGGCCCGTCGTCGGGATCAGGAGTCATGGTCAGGTGCCATGGGCGGGCTCAGCCCGCAACCCGCCGCGGCGCCCGAAGACGCCAGATGATGCAGGATCGCTCGGCCGGATCGAGGGCGATCCGGTGGGTCTTGCCCCGCAGCTCGAACGTGTAGCCCTGGAGCAGGTCCTCAACCTCCACGGCGCCGTCATCCGGCAGGCCGAACAGCCAGAGCGGCACCTCGTAGGTGCATTCCTGGCGATTCTTGGGATCGAGGTTGACCATGGTGAACACGCAATTGTCACGCTCCGGCGTCGCCTTGGCGTAGGCGATGATCTGGTCGTTGGAGGCGCCGGTGAAGGCCACGTTGCGGAAATCCCAGAGGGCGGGGTTCTCGCGGCGGATCTTGTTCAGCGTGACGATGTGCTCGCGGATATTGCCGGGCCGGTCGTAGTCCCAGGCCTTCAGCTCGTATTTTTCGGAGTTCAGATACTCTTCCTTGCCCGGGTAGGGCGCCGCCTCGCACAGCTCGAAGCCGTTGTAGATGCCGTAGACCGACGACAGGGTCGCGGCCAGCGTCGCCCGGATCACGAAGCCGGCCCGGCCGCTGGTTTGGAGGAAGTAGGGATTGATGTCGGGCGTGTTGGCGAAGAAGTTGGGGCGGTAGTACTCGCCCATCTCGCCGGCGAGCTCCAGGGCGTATTCGGTCAGCTCCTGCTTGGTGTTGCGCCAGGTGAAGTAGGTGTAGCTCTGCTGGTAGCCGGCCTTGGCGAGCTTCTTCATCATCTTCGGCCGGGTGAAGGCCTCGGCCAGGAACAGCGCGTCGGGATAGCGGCCGTTGACCTCGGCGATCACCCATTCCCAGAACGGGATCGGCTTGGTGTGCGGGTTGTCGACCCGGAAGATCCGCACGCCGCGCGCGCACCAGCCGAGCAGGATGTCGCGCAGCTCGATCCAGAGCGAGGGCAGGGCGCCCCCGTAGAAATGGACGTTCGAGATGTCCTCGTACTTCTTGGGCGGATTCTCGGCGAAGCGCAGCGTGCCGTCGGGGCGCCATTCGAACCATTCGGGATGGTCCTTGATCCAGGGATGGTCCGGCGAGCACTGGATCGCGAAATCGAGGGCGATCTCCATGCCGTAGGCGTGGCTTTCCGCCACCAGCCGCTCGAAATCCGCGAGCGTCCCGAGGTCGGGATGCACGGCCTCGTGACCGCCCTCCTCAGCGCCGACCGCGTAGACCGAGCCGACATCCCCGGGCAGGGCCTTGAGGGTGTTGTTCTTGCCCTTGCGGTTGGTCCGGCCCACCGGGTGGATCGGCGTGAAGTAGAGCACGTCGAAGCCGAGCTCGCGGATCTCCGGGAGCCGCTTGATCACGTCGTCGAAGGTACCATGACGATGGGTATCCATCGATTGCGAGCGTGGAAAGATCTCGTACCAGGCGGAGAACCGGGCTGCGAGGCGGTCGGCGATCACCGGCAGGGTCACGGGATAACGGCTCAGATTCACCCGCTCGACGTTCCGGCGCACGAGGCTCGCCGCCTCGGGCTGGAGGATCCGGTCGAGCTGGGCGGCCGAACCGGTCTCCTCGGCGGCCAGTGCCGCCACCAGGGCGGCCAGACGCTCCGCGTTGCGCCCGGCACCGCGGCCGCGGGCCAGCGAGGCGGCGCTCTCCACCAGGGTGACGCCCTCGATCGTCTCAAGCCGGATGTCGACGCCGGCGGCGCGCTTCTTCAGGGTGTCGCGCACCCAGGAGGAGAACGGGTCGCGCCAGGCGATCAGGGTGAATTCGTAGCGGGCGTTGCGCTCCAGGGGGAATTGCCCGGCCCAGCGGTCGTTGTCGACGAAGACCATCGGGTCCTCGCGCCACGCCTCGGTGCCGGCGACCCGCGACAGGATCGCGGCGTCGAGGATCTCGTGGCCGTCGGAGAAGATGTCGGCCTCGACCCGCAGGGATTCGCCGACGATGCGCTTCACCGCCGAGCGGCCGCCGTCGATCTCCGGGCTCACGGCCTCGATCACCACACGGCCCTCCCCGTCCGGCGTGCCGCGCTCGGGCAGCTGGGCGATTTGGGCGGCGCTGGCACTCAGGATGCGCAGCTCGCCCGGCAGCAGGTCGATGGCGCTGCCGGGATGGAAGGCGATCGGCTCGGCCTCGGGGGTCCGGTCGACGAAGGCGCCGAGCATCCCGCCGGTCCGGGCGATGAGCGTGCCCGCCTCCACCGGCACCGGCTTGTCCGTGGGATTGTAGAGCACGATCAGGGCAGCCTTCGCCGAGGCCGGATGGCCGGTGTCGAAGCGGGCGAGTGCCACGAGGTCGCTGTCGGGGGCCGAGATGCGCAGCTGCGCGCCCTCGACATTGGCCGCGGGCAGCTCGGCCCGCAGGGCGTTGATCGCCCGGATCGAGGCGGAGATGTCGATGCCGGTGTCATGCTCGCGGTCGCGCGGGGTGGTCTCGACCACGTGCAGCGCCCGGCGGTAGCCCCATTCGTAGCCGATCGGCATCAGCACGCCGGCCGAGAAGAAGGCGGCGAGCGCGTAGCGGGTGCGCAGGTGCCGCGCCACCGCCTCGGGACCGCCGCCGATCTCGGCGGCCAGGCGCTGCATGTCGTGGTTTTCCGGGAAGGCGATCGAGGGCGCCAGCACCCGCAGACGCTCGTACTGCTCCAGCGCCCAGGGCTTCTTGAGGTCCCACCAGGCGAAGGAGTTGAACAGGTAGTCAAAGCCGGCGCCGGCCGTGGCCTTCGCTTCCTCGAAGGTGCAGCCGAGGGTCTCGGCGGCGAACAGGCAGGCGGAATCGCGGCCCTTGGCCTCCCCGATCAGGACGCGCCAGGTCTCGGGCGGGACCTTGTAGGCGGCATCGCACCGGAAGCCCGCGACGCCGAGCGCCTGGAGCCGGGCCACGTAGGCGCCCCAGATCCGGGTCAGCTCGTCCCGGGCGACGGGCGTGTGATAGTCGAGCTCGACCAGATCGCCCCAGACCGTGCGGATCGAGGGATCGTCCGGATCGACCGCGCCCGGATGCATGATCGAGCCGTCGGGTTCCTTCATGAACAGGTCGGGCCGCTCCACGACCAGCCGGGCGTTGTCGGCGGTGTGGTTGATCACGAGGTCGGTCATCACCGACAGGCCGGCGGCCTCGGCGGCGGCGCAGAAGCGGCGGATCTGCTCGTCGTCCGGGGTGCCGTCCTGGTCCCGGAACCGCTCGTCGAGCCGCTCGGGATCGGCCACCGCGTAGAGGCTCTTCGAGCCGCCGGTCTGGTGGAACGGGTTCAGGTAGATCCAGTCGAAGCCAAGGCTGGCGATCCGGGGCAGCTCGGCCGCCCAGTCGGAGACGCGCCCGACCAGGAGCGGGAACAGGTTGTAGATCCGCGGCCCCGCGGCGCGGGGCGCCAGGGATGCGGGCAGGACGGCTCCGGTCGTCGCAGCGGCGGTGGCGGCGGCGGTGGTCGGTGCGTTCATGCTGGTCTCTGGCTCCTGTCCATGGTCGTAACGCCCGAACCGCGCGGGCGTGCCTTCTGCGAGGCGGGCGGATGTTCAGGTCTGTGCTACGCGCCTCTCAGTGGATTCGCGCGACAGGTCCGCGAGAGGGGCCTGCCGATCGTGTCTTGGTGGCAGCGGCGGACCCGTGCATTCTCCCTCCCCCCTTTGCGGGGGAGGGTGGCCCCCGAAGGGAGTCGGGCCGGCACGAAGTCCCGGAAGAGGGGAGCGACGGCGCAGGATGAGGCTTTGCTCGGCCTGCCGGTCGCGCCATGTCCTGAACCCGGGCGCCCCTCCTGCCGGGCCTCGTCCCGGCCCGACCCGGCCTGCCCGCCGGCCCGCCCTCCCCCGCCGAGGGGGGAGGGAGCCGCGCGTTCGGGCCGGCCTGGCCCACCTCCCCCCGCCAAGGTGTGAGCATCGTAGCCGG
>NZ_JAKSYN010000202.1:0-39220 GCF_022829565.1 Methylobacterium sp. J-001 | reverse complement strand
CTGGCCCTGTGAAATCAGAACGTCCGCCTGACGTAGCTTCGCGACGATCTCCTCGGGCTTCGGGTGCTTTGCCATCTCGTCCGTCCTCCAGGCTCAAAAGCCATACCAAAGGGCGGACCACTTCAATGGGGGCTGACCAGTGTTGTGGAGCTGAACGGCACCGGCGGCCGGAAGGGGCAGGGGGGCGGCGCCGGCGGCGGCCAGATCGTGCGCGACGCCGACGGCAAGGTCATCGACGGCCGAGAGTACCACCTGACGCGCGTGGTCTACTCGACCGCCCTGGCGATGAAGGCCGACGGCATCGAGCTCACGGTCGGCGAGCTGACGGCGCGATCCTGGGAGGCGTTCAAGACCTCGACCGTGTTGGACGATGCCCGCTGGTCGCCGGAAGCCGCCAGGGTCAAGGCTGTCGCCCTCCTCGACCGTGTGCGTCGGGGCTTCGTCAGTCTCGACCCCAAGCCGGCCGACGACGGCGAGACGGTCGAGCCGACCTATCCCGATGCCCGGGTGTCCGTCGCAGAGGCCGAAGCCGCGACGGCTGCCATCGTGGCCGGGTTCTTCGGCGAGCACGTCCCGGCCTGGAAGCGCGAAATCGCCGACTGGAAGGTCGAGGTTGAGGACGCCAAGGACCGCAAACAGGACGAACCCGTGCGGCCCGATCCGATCTCCTGGGCGGCCCGGGTCGAGACCGCGATCGGCAAGACCGCGTTGGCGATCAAGGGCGCCGCCGAGGCGGCCAAGGCCGGCACCAGCATCGTCTACGCCGCGCCGATGCACAGCCTGCTCGCCGAACTGGCCGAACGGTTCGCGGCTGAGGGCGTCGAGGCTCGGGTCTATCGCGGCTACACAAGCCCCGACCCGGATGCGCCCGACCTGGCCATGTGCCTCGACATCCCCGCGATGGAGGATGCGAAGGCCGCCGTCCGCCCGATCCCCTCGACCGTGTGCGAGAAGAAGGTCGACGGGCAGAAGCTGTACTGCCGGTTTCACGACCGCTGCGGGATGGAGCGCCAGCGCCAGGCCAACGCCCCCGTCTGGCTGGTGCCGCACGCTCTGCTGTTCCAGGCCCGCCCCGGCGCGATCCCGACCCCGGACGCCCTGGTGATCGACGAGGGCCTGACCATGGGTGCCCTCCCCGACAAGCCGGCCCGCATGTCGCTGGACGCGATCGAGCGTGCCCCGGTCGAACCGCACTACACGGACGTGATCTTCACCAACGCGGCCAACGACCTCGAAGCGGCACGGGCGAACCTACTGCGGGCCCTGCGCGACCACGAGGATGACGGGCCGCTGCAACGGACGATCCTGCTGCGCCATGGCGTCACCGCCGCGGCCACGGGCGGCGCGTACAAGCTCGAATGGGACCGGCTGCGAGACCCCGGCATCACGCCGGGCATGGACCCCAAGACCCGCAAGGCGAGCGCCGCCTCGGTCGGGCAGCACAACCAGGATGTGAAGATGCTCGCCGGGATCTGGCGCGAGCTGCGGACCTTCCTGGCCGGCGACGCCGACGCGGCCGGCCGCCTGTCGCTTCGGTACGACGAAGAGACCGCGACCCGCACCCTCGACCGTCGATCGCTCGACACCGTGCGGTCGTCGTGGAGCGCCCCGGCCCTGCTGATCGACGCGACCCTGCCTGAAGCCCCGCTGCTTGAGCCCGTGATGGGCCACCGCGTCGAGGTGAAGGCCGACATCACCGCCAGATGGAGCCCGCACGTGAAGGTTCGCCAGATCCTCAGTGCGCCTGTGACGGCGCGCAAGCTCGGCATCATCGACACCGACGAGGAAGTCGACAGCGATGTTCCGGGGGCGCCGAAGCGCGTCATCACCGACCTGCTGCGGCTCACCCGCCTGCGCGCCGCGCTGGTCTGGCCGCGCATCGTCGTCGTCATCGCCCCGATGCGGCTGATCGAGCGCCTGAAAGACATCGGCCTGCCCGAGAACGTCGAGACCGCCCACTTCGGCGCCGTCGCCGGGATCGATCGTTGGGCGAACGCCGCCGGCCTGATCTGCGTCGGCCGGCTGCAGCCCGGCCCCGGCACCGTCGAGCCCTTGGCCGGCATCATCACCGGCACGGTGCCGCACGCCATCCCGCCGAACCCCAAGGGCGGTGGCCGGTGGTATCCGCGGGTTGGGGGCGCGATCCGCCTCGCTGACTGCAGCGGCGTCCGCGTCGAGCGCGGCCAGCACCCCGACAGCATGGTCGAGGCCTTGCGCTGGCAGATCACCGAGGGCGGGCTGATCCAGGCCATCGGGCGCCTGCGCGCCCTGCGCCGCACCGCTGACGCGCCCGCCTTCCTCGACATCATCAACGACGTGCCGCTGCCCATCAGCGTGGACGCCACCGAGGCGTGGGACGAAGCCAAGCCCGGTGCATGGGCCGAGATGGCGTCCGAGGGTGTGCTGCTGGAGAGCGCGGCCGACATCATGGCCTGCTTTCCCGAAAGCGCCCCGACGCGGAAATCGGCGCGAGAGATGAGCCTTCCGACGCTGGCCCTTAGAGTCCGTCCGAGAAGTCAGGGTGATCGGGCGAGGCGTCTGACGAGGATCATGACGGCGGCGGCGTAGAGGAAGGCTCTGGCGGAGGCGAGGGTCGCTTCCGCATCCTTCCAGAGGCGCCGGTTGCGGCTGATCCAGCCGAAGAACCGTTCAACGACCCACCGGCGTGGATGGACAGCGAAGCCAACCTGATCCGGAGGCTTGCGCACGATCTCGACGGCGATGATCGTCGCGCTCGCTGGCTTGTCGCCAGCATAGCCGGCGTCGGCGAAGGCCTTGGTGATGAACGGGAAGCTTCGGCGTGACAGGCGTAGGACCGGCACGGCCCCGTCCCGGTCCTGCACGTCGGCAGGCTGCGGATCGAGGACGAGCGCACGCCCGTCCGTATCGACCAGCGCTTGGCGCTTGCGACCCTTGACCTTCTTACCGGCGTCGTAGCCGCGCGGCCCGCCGCTCTCCATGGTTTTGACGCTCTGGCTGTCGAGCACTGCGGCGGACGGCGAGGCTTCGCGTCCGACACGCTCGCGATCAGCCATGACGAGGTGGTGATTGATCCGGCCGAACAGCCCTGCGTCGCGCCAGCGGCTGAAGTAGCCGAACGTGGTCGATCGCGGCGGCAGATCCTTGGGGATCAGCGGCCATGCGATGCCGCCGCGCAGAACGTAGAAGATCGCGTTTAAGATCTCTCGGGGCGTCCAGACCGGAGGCCGCCCGCGTGGCTCAGGCTTCGGCATCAGCGGCTCGATCACCGCCCACTCGGCATCGGTCAGGTCGGTTTCATAGCGAAGGCCGGCGCGGCTATGCTGCCGCCGGGTGGTCGGGGTCCACATGGCGCTTCCAGATCAGGCTTCAGCAACCCGCCTGGAATCATCGCCATCCCGGCCACTCAACCCCGCCTCGGATCATTATCGGACGGGCTCTTACGTCTATAATTAAGTCATCTATAGACGTTGGGGCCAGCGTCAGACGCGCCTCGTACAAGCGCCTTGGCCGCTTCGCGCCAGCCGCCGCCGTCCTGCTCCCGACCGCCCCTGCCGACCTGAAATCCTGGCTCTCTGACCGCCTTGGCGCGATTGAGTGGGTGAAGATCGAGGAGCCCGAGGCGCCCGAGGAAGCCGCTTCGCAGCTTGCCGTCGCCCCCCGCTGGCCGCGCTGCGCCGACCTCGCCCCCGAGTTGGCCGCCGCCTACCGCCTCGTGGTCGAGGTGCCCGCGCCGCCGCCTGCGCCGCTCGTCCCCGTCATCCCGGAGATCATCCGCTGGAGGCCGCCTATCCGCCGGCCGGACCTGCGCGTGGTCGCGTTGGAGGCCGCAGAATGATCCGCCTCTGCGATCAGTTCGGGCCGTGGGCCGCCGGCCTCGACCATGCCGAGCAGCGGGCCAGGCTCCGCGCCATGCGCGCCCTCGCCCGCGTCCACTGCGGCCCGCGCGGTGCGGACCTCTGTCGCTTACTCGCCCAGGCCGAGACCGACCCGGCGGCCCTGGAGCCAGCGCTGGCAGCCCTTGACCGCCTTCCCTCGAACGACCGCCGGCACCTGCTGGCGTCCTACAGCGCCCTCGCCCGCGCAGCCTGAAGGAGACCCGATGTCCAACGTCATCACCTTGCCCGAACAAGCCCCACAGCCGGCGCCTGTGGCCCGGTATGTAGAAATCGCCGTCTACGGCACGGTCGGCCCGCTCACGGTCGCCGTCGCCCGCCGCACCGACACGTCGGAGGGTCTGATCCATATCGTCGTGATGGGATCCGCCATCGGTCTAGAGATGGTCGCTACCCTGCCGGACGACGACAAGGGCCGCGCCGTTGCCGACTTCACCGGCCCCGCCGTCCTGCGTGCCGCTGAATTGGCTGAGACCGAATTCGCCGCCCGCCCGGAGGTGTGCTGATGTCAGCGCCCGCCCGCCCGCCTCACCCTGGCCGTACCTCGGCCGAGCGCAGAGCCTTGGACAAGATCGGCTGCGGCCAACCGCCGGGCTGCTCGCCGAAGACGCTGAAGGCCTTGATCGACGCCGGAATGATTGAGGACACCGGCGGGCAGATCCGCCAGGACGCCCTCGGGGCCTACACGGTGCCGAGCTACGGCATGCCGATCGCGGTTCACTACCAGTGGTGTTCAGCTGTGGCCTTCACCGACGAGGAGATGGCCGCGTTCGATGCCGACCTGGAGGGGCTGCGGTGAGCCCATCCGCTTCTACCCTGCAGGGCAACTACCGGCTGGTACGGGGTGTTCGAGGAGCCATAGGTTCGCACGAGACGAACAGGCTCACGAACCAGAACAAGGTCATCGCCGCGATCGCCGCTGCTGTCCCAAAGAAGGGACTGACAACCAAGGCGGCGAGAACGCCGTGCTTCCACATCAGGGTCATCGCGATCAGCCAGCCGAGGCTGGCGGCGATAGCCACCCGGACGATGCAGCATTCCGATGCCTGCATCACAACTTCTCCGAAATTATCACAACCCCAAGCTGCATTTCGAGCTTGGGCTTTCAATGGGGCAGACTGCGGAGATCGAAACGGTGGGCTGCTGCTGGGGCCGAACGAGAGGGCTCGGCCATGACGCCCCGCGAGCAAGCCGCCTTCAAGGCCGGCATCGAGACCGCCCGGCAGATGGCGCTCACCGCGGCTGTGACGCTGGAGGTGCGAGACGACGCCCGCGAGGTTCGCCAGCAGGCCGCGGCTGCCGCGCTTCATGGCTTCGCCTCCGGCCTTAGGGTCGCGTTCCTCGAACCGCCGGCCGACCAAGGCCCGATGCACCGGGTGTTCGTGCGATCAGTGCCGAGGCGGGCGACAGTGGGACCGTCGAGTGCCCAGAATGCAGGGGCCGGCTGGGCTGGGTCCGAGACAGCTTCAACGGCCACCTCCACGGCCAGTGCGAGACGGACGGCTGCCTCCAGTGGATGCAGTAGGTCGATCCTGTTCTTAGGTGTTATCAATCGTCAGGCCAGGTTAGATAGAGACCATGCAAAATCTCCACACCCGTCTCACGAGGCTTGAGGACGCAACTTCGAGCCTGCAGCGCCAAGAGGTGCACCAGTTCGCGATCGAAGGGCCAGCGAACATGCCCTCCGGCGCGGCCCTCACCTACCTGCGTGAGTGCGGGCACGACGTGCCGGAGACGGGTCTGAACATCGTCAGGGTGTTCATCGACGCCGAAGACGGAAGGCCCCTCAATCTGCCGTTGAAGGACCTCACCCGGGAGCAGTCTCTGGGAGCCTTTGTGGCTGCTTCCCCGCTGCATTTGCAGCCGGGTCAGAACTGAGGAGCGCGGACCGTGGCGGGTAGGGGCAAGCCTTTTCAGGCCGGGCAGAGCGGCAACCCAGCGGGCAAGGCCAAGGGCACCCGCAACGGCACCACCGTGGCCTTGGAGAAGATGTTCGAGGACGAGGCCAGGGACATCACCCGCAAGGTGATCGAACTGGCCAAGGACGGCGACACGGTGGCCCTGAGGCTCTGCCTGGATCGCCTGATGCCCGTCCGGAAGGACCGGCCGATCCTCTTCACCTTGCCGCCGATCGACACGCCGGCCGACCTCACGAAGGCGACGAACGCGCTGCTGCAGGGCGTGGCCGCCGGCGAGATCACCCCAAGCGAGGCGGCCGAGCTGTCGAAGCTGGTCGACGCCCACGTGAAGGCGATCGAGGCCGTCGAGTTCGCGAGCCGTCTGGCCGCGCTGGAGCAAACCGCAGGAGGTACGCGATGACCACGAAGCTGATGGACCGCATCGCCCGGCTGGAGGCCCAGCAGGCCCCGCCGACCGTAGCCGAGATCTCGTACACCCCGGGCATTCGGCTGCTGTGGCTGCTGCTGGCTGTGCACGTTGGCGACCTCCAGCCTCATGAGGCCGTCTCGGAGGGCGTCGCTCGGTCGCTCGGCTACGCGAAGGCCGGGGAGATGCGAGCCGCGATGCAAGCCGGCGGGACCGCCTTCATCGAGTGGAGGTCTCGGCATACCGTCGCTCTGACGATGCTCATCAATGCGCATGGCGGCGGCGCCGCGGCGGGGGTGACCAGCAACGAGGAAGTGATCCGATCCCTGGTCTCATCTGTGCCCGAGAAGTTTCAGTCGTACCCCAGCATCGCGGATGCCGAAGAAGCCATCCGGCTTGTCACCGAGTGGGTGAGCCTATGACGACGCCCATCCTCGGCAAGCGCCTGGTGGCCCTGGAAGCGGCCCACATCAAGCCGCCGGTCCGGTTCAGCCCTGAGGACCTGCAGGAGGCCGTCCGGCGGTACGAGGCGTCCCTGTGCGCCCCTGAGGAACCTGATCCCCGCGCCGTGGCGTACTGGCGGACGGCGACCGTGCATCAGCTCGGCGGGGACTACGACGCGATGCTGAAGGGGGCTCCGGCGCCGTGGGAGTGAGTTCGGCTACGTTCGCTCCTGATTGAAGGCAGACGGCGGGACAGCGATCTCACCTTCAGGAGGTTGGTACTCTCCCATTCTTCGCGATAGAGCCTCGACAAGCTCTCGGTTGGGTGAGGCAAACACGGTGCTGGCGCTCACGATTGCCCCGTTCACCTTCCTCACGTCCTGGTCCCTGTCGATCTCCAAAAGCCGCCCCCTACCTGGCAGGCCGTGCGAACAGAGGGCCACGTCGGAGGCGATAGGCAGCCACAGCTCAGAACCTGGGTCTCCTAGGTCTTGGCGCCTCTGTGGGGACAGGAGCCGCGCGAACTGAGTGCTGCCTAGTACGAAGCTCCGTTGAGGCAATCGGATGACCCCGGTGGTAAAGCCTCGCTGCATCATGACGGGTGATGCAGTTTCCATAGGAGCAGCCGCGTTCTCGGCGAGAAGGTTTCCACGTATCTTCCGGCCTAGTCGCTCGTTTTCAACGGCGGAGCGCTGACTGCTGGGGGCGATGTGACCCGCAGCCTCCCATTCCGCTATGACTTCCGCGACCGCGTCATCAACGCGGCGTCGGCCTGCAACGGTATTGTGCAAATCGGGGGAGCGCCTGAACTGAGCAATGAAGAAGGTTGATAGGGCTAGCCGCTCAGCCTCGCTGAACAAGCTCGCTCGTCCCTCGCGGGCTTCCGTGATGACCCGATCAAGGATAGGCGACGCCCGACCCTCAATGACGGATAACCGCGTTTCTGTCGTCCGGTCACGTGCACCATCAAGGCCGACTACGGTGTAAAGCTCCCAGCCCCGGAACAGCCGGGCAATGGGTTTCCTGCGGACGCCGAAAGCTCTCTCGCGCTTGTCGTAGAACCACAGGTTGAGATCGGGTCCAGAAAACCGCTCTTGGAAGCTCCTGGGGATGTAGTGGTGCTTTTTGGCCTTGGTCTGGCGTGGTTTGGAGGCGGTCACGGATTGACGAGATCGCCAGGTTTCAAGTTCGATCCGCATTTAGGACATACCGGCTCCATCGCCGCAAAAACCTCATCCCAACCAGCCAGGGTCGTCTTGAAGGATTGGCCGTTCAAATCGTCCAGGCTGTACTCCTCCCACTGGCTGGAGAACGGGGCATCGTTCTCGCGCATAATGATCGAGCTGGTGTGCCCGCAGGGGCATTGCACAGCGTATCGCGTCCGCGTCGTCACTGAAGATCGCTCCTCTGAACTCTACGCTCAGGTCAACGTCACCGACCCGTCGTCGGGATCGACCCCTTCGACCCGCGGACCGCTGAGACCCATCGCGCCCACCACATCATCGAGACCGCGATTGCAGGCCGCCGCGAGCGCATCGCTTGACGTGGTGGGTAGGGCGGCCAGGAGGTACCGCACTATCACGGACACAGCGGTCTCACGGCCCGTGCGGTGAAACTCAGCACCGTCCCGCTCGCGCTCGAAGGCCGAAACCACGTTGTCGGCGATAATGGCGGCGAACCGCTCCAGATCAGGGCTCGGCATCATCATCCACGCTCCTACAGGTCCAGCCCCAGCCGCTCCTTGGCGACGTGCTTCGCATAGGCCGTCGCCATGTCCTTGAAGGCCCCGAAGGCGAGGCCGCCCAGCTTGCTCGCCCCCGACTTCGTCCGCTTCCACACCTCAGGGTCACGCACGGTGTCGAGGAAGTCGTGTCCCGCCCAGGTCAGCCGGTCGAAGATCCACTCGCCACTCATCATCGCGTCTTGGCTGTCGCCGCTCGCGATGAGATCGAACTCGTACAGTAGATCCATGTGGTAATCGACCTGATCGGCTGTGTAGTCGTCGAAGCGAAGCTCGTCGCCTTCAGAATGAATATGAACACGCCTGTGAGGTGATTTTTCCAGCGCCTCCAGCTGCAACAATAGTTCGCGGATCAGGCCCATATCGCGCTTCATCGTGGCCCCTGGCTCTCCATCCAGCGCTGTCGGACTACGCCCTTGATGTTGGCGATCACCGGCTCAAGCGCTTCGGCGATGATGTGCGGGGTTGGCAAGCTGATATAGCCCTGCCGCCGGTATCGGAAGATGTGCGCCTCGTGGAAGGGGCTCAGCTCGGCGAGGATCTCTTCGAACTTGCTTGAGGTCGTCAGACCCTTCTCCTGGGCCCGCTCATAGAGAGCCACCAGATTATGCCGAAGCGAATGGTGGAGCAGCCCGCCGGGCCGCGATCCTGGATCAGCGCCGTGGCTGAGCAGGAATGCCTTCATAGCGAGCTCGGTTGAGTGGCAGAGGAGGTGCCACGCTGGCGCGACTAAGCTCGCCTTGACGAACAGCGGCTCCTCCTTCGGCTCAACAAGCAGGGCCGCTTCCCGATAAGCCTCAGCATCGGAGATCACCCCGATGGCCATTTGCTGAGGCGAGCGACCTTCCAAAAGCGGATTGGCGCTCATAGAAACCCGCTCCCGGAGTGCCCCTTGAAGGCGTTCGCCCGCCGGATGTACCCGACGACCGTCCGCGGGTCCCGGTGTCCGGACTGATCCATGATCCGGGCGAGATCGGCCCCACGCTCGGCCGCAGTGGTGATGTAGCCGGCCCGCAGGGAGTGTGCCCCGAACGTCGAGGCATCGAGGCCGGCGGCCGCGCAGTAGTGTTTCATCACCCGCTCAACCGTCTTCACACCTAGCCGGCGCGCCTCGACCCTGCCGGCCTTGTTCACGGGACGGAATACAGGCCCATCCGTGATCCTGGCTGCATCAAGCCATTCCCGCACTAGGGCGACAGGCCGAATGAACCGCCCGTGCGGGATGGCCTTCTCGACCCCCTGCCCTTCTTGGTCGGTCTTAGATCTCCGAACCAAAACCCGCAGGCCGTCTGGATCTTGGACCAGGTCGGCGACGTCGAGCGCCACGAGTTCCGATCGGCGGAACGCGCCCGCGAACCCTAGCGCCAGCAGGGCACGATCCCGTTGACCTGTGAGAGTATCGGGCGTCCGCATGAGCAGGGCCGCGAGGATATCGGCCGTCGCCGCTGCCTTCTGCTTCGGTCGTGTGCCGATCTCACGCCGGATCCCGCGTAGGCCCTCGCGCAGACCTTCGTCGTCCGTCGGATCCCGCTCACCGGCAAGCTTATGCGCGTACCGGATCGCGGCCAGCCGCCGGGCGATGGTCGACGCCTTCGAGCCGCGCGTCGCCTCATGGCTCAGAAACTCAAGCACGACGAGTGGTGTCGCTGGCATCGGATCGAAGCCGTGCTCCGTGCACCAGGTCGCGAACTGTCCTGCGTCGCTGAGATAGGCGCGCTGCGTGCTCTTGGCCTTGCCCGCCCGCTGGAACGCCCGGGCCTGATCGGACAGGCCGGCGACGATCGGCAAGCTGGTCCGAGGCTCCACGACGCGAGATTTCAGCGCTTTCATGGCATCGTGTCCGATAACTGTCCTTCTCAGACACTATCACGCGCGCTATGGTCGTGCGAGAGTCATTCCACGATACCGCTTTTATCACACCACGAAAGCACCGCGGCTTCACTGATGGGGCGACTGGGCCGGAGGCACGGCGGATGAGCAGGCAATACAACGACGCGATCGGGCAGTGGACCGTGGTCGGCCGGTCGATGCGCCCCCGCGACGCGCTCAAGCGGATCGCTGCGGAGCTCGACGGCATCGACGTCATTGCCGACCTCGACGAGGTACGCCGACGGCTCGCTGTCATCCGCGAGAAAACGGAACTCGGGCTTGCTTTCGGGGATCGCACCCGCCCGTCACATCCAACCAAACCGACGTGATTACAGCGTCGCTTCAACGGTTTTTTCCCACCATTTTATCACGTCGATAGCGGCCCAATGACATGACTCGGATTATAGGGCTCGCGCAGTCCAAGGGCGGCGTCGGCAAGACGACCACGGCCCTCAACCTTGCAGCCGAGCTGCACCGCCGCGGGCGCACCGTCGCCGTGCTCGATGCGGATCCGGCCGCGCACGCCGCCTCAATCGCCGAAGATGGGCAACTCCCGTTCAAGGTCGCCCCGCATCTGCTTGAGGATGATGCCGACGCCGCGGTCTCCGCGTGGGTGAAGACGGTTCGGGGCCAGGGAGCCGACTTCGTGCTGATCGACGCGCCCGGCGCCATGGGCGCGGCGTTCGGCGCCACCATCGCGGTTTCCGACCTCGTGCTCGTCCCAGCCGGGTCGACCGTGCTGGACGTGCGCGGGGCAGCCGAGACCGTCGGCACGATCCGCCGGCACCGAAAGGCCGCCAAGCGCGACCGGCCCGACATACTCATTGTCCCGAGCCGCATCGACAAGCGCACTGGGGCAGGGCGAGACGTGGTGACGACACTGGCTGCGCTGACCGAGCCGGTGGCGCCGGCTATCTCCTATCGCGCCATCGTGGCCGACAGCCTTGCGACCGGGGAGGCGGTCCCTGCCGACACGCCATCCGCGGCCGAATTCGCCGCGCTCGCCGACGCCGTCATGGTTCGCCTCGGAGAGACCCAATGAGCCGCCGCCCGAACGTCTCGCAGACGCTCGCGATGAAAGCCGCCGCGGCCGCGGCCCGTGAGGTCGAGCAGGATGAGGCGCCGCCGGAGCCGGTAGCGACACCAGAGCCCGAGCCCGAGCCAATCGTTGCCCGCGCTACAACGGCAACCGAGATCCATCAGCCTGTCTCGTCGGCTGTAGAGGAGCGCGTCAATTCTAAGCCGGCTGGCCGGCCGAAGGGGCGCCGAGATGTAGCCGCCCGACAGACAGTCTACCTCGATGATGCCCGCCACGCTGCGCTCGCCAGAATTGCCGAGGACCGGGGCCGCTCTATCCATTCCCTGATCCTGGAGGGGATCGACCACGTGATCGGAAAGCCTAGTGCGAAGGGGTGGCAGTAGCAGCAATCGACCTCGCAAAAAGCGTCACGATAGTGGTTTCGTGGTGTTGAAAAACCACCGATAAACCTCGAAATCCGCGCTAATAGCTGCGGCGCGGTCGAGTTGCGCGCGAGGCCGGGCGAGCCGTGATGATATGGCCGTCTGGCTGATGCGGTCTCATTTCAGAAGGAAAGAGAGACCACGTGGCCTTCTATCGAGCTTTTGTTGAGCGTCTGCGACGTCGCTTGGATGCTGCCTTGCTCAGGGCCCGTGACAGGGCTTCGACCGAGTACGGCTTTTGGAGCAGCTCGAAACCGTGCCCGCCTTCCTGGGCTAGGACGTGACTATAGCCGCTCGTCAGGATGACGGGCAGTCCGGGATAGAGGCGCCGTATTTCGCGGCCGAGTTCAATCCCGGTCATTCCCGGCATCACTACGTCCGAGAAGACGATCTCGTGAGCGTCCGGCTCTTCTGCGAGAGCTAGAAGCGCAGCTTGACCATTCTCGACCCAGTTCGTGCGATAGCCCAGTTCCTCAAGGGTCTGGGTCACGAAGTTGCCGACCTCCCGGTTGTCTTCGACCACCAGTACGCACAGGTTACCGCCATCGGCGGTTGCTTCATCATCATGCTCAATGGCAACCTCGACCGGCGCAGGCACGCGAGGTAGATAAAGTGTGAACGTCGTGCCCTGCTCGACTACGCTCTCCACGATCACCTCACCGCCCGACTGCTTTGCAAAGCCGAAGACTTGGGAAAGCCCCAACCCGGTCCCCTGACCGACGTCTTTCGTCGTGAAGAACGGCTCGAAGATCCGCTCCAAATCCGCAGGTGCGATGCCGATGCCCGTGTCGCTGATCGACACGGCAACAGTGGGCGTCACGACGATGGGATGCGTGCGGACAGCGGGGATTTCCTCGACTGCCTTGACCCTGATCGTGATCTCCCCAGCACCGTCCATCGCGTCACGGGCGTTCACAGCCATGTTGACGAGCGCAGTATCGAATTGGCTCGGATCGGCGTTCACGAAACACGCTTCTTCGTCGAGATGTGTTGCAACCCGTATGCGTGCTCCGGTCAAGGTGCTGACCATCTCGCTCAGCATGCGCACGCTCTGGCCGGCATCAAACACGGTGGGTCGAAGCGCCTGTCGCCGCGCGAACGCCAGTAGTTGGCTGGTCAGCTTGGCCGCGCGATCGACGGTGTCTGAGATCGCCGCGATGTAGCGCGTCCTACGTTCCTCAGCGAGGTTTGGTCGCTTCAACAAGTCGGTCGACGACTTGATCACCGTGAGCAGGTTGTTGAAGTCGTGCGCCACCCCGCCCGTGAGCTGGCCGACTGCCTCCATCTTCTGTGACTGGCGCAGTTGCTCTTCGGTTCGCATCAGCTCAGCCGTTCGGTCGGCCACACGCTGCTCAAGGGTTTCGTTGAGGGTACGCAGCTCTGCGGTAGCACGGTCGCGCTCCGCCGCAACGGTGCGCCTCTCCTCAACGTCGATGAGGACGCCGGGAAAGCTCGACGGCGTACCATCCGCGTCGTTGTCGACGCGTCCGTTCGCCTCGATCCAATAGTACCTACCATCGGTACGCCGCACGCGATATTGATGCGCGTAAGCACCACCTCGCTTGATCGCTTCGTCGATCGCCGCAGCCAGTCCCGTCTGATCGTCGGCATGAACGGTTGCGACGATCTGGGCGAGCGGAATACCCTCTCGTCCGAGCGCTGGGTCAAGCCCGAAGCTGCGTGCGAACCCCTCATCGACGGTGAACCGATCGGTGGTCAAATCCCAATGCCAGGTACCGATGATCGCCCCTGCTGCGAGGGCGAGTTGCACGCGCTGTACGTTCTCGCGGGCGAGCGCCTCACTGGCGCGCAGTCGCTCTTCCGCGACGCGTCGCTCGGTGGTGTCGTTAAAGAAGATCGCGATCTGCCGTTCCGCGGGTTCACCGACGCGGATGGCCCGCACGTCGAACCAGCGCCCGAAAGCCTCGGCGTAGCTCTCGAAGGTTGCTGGCTCACCGGTCCATGCGACGCGTCCGTAGGTCTCGAACCAGAAACGCTCTAGGTTCGGTGCGAATTCAGTGACCCATTTCCCCCGCAGGTTGACCCCGGCCTGGCGCTCGAAGGCTGGATTAGCCTCAAGGAAGCGATAGTCTACCGGACGATCTTCGCCATCAAATTTGACTTCAACGATAGCGAAGGCTGTCTCGACGGTCTGAAGGAGTGTTTCAAACCGATCTCGGGTCTCGCGTAGACGCTTCCCAGCCTCATGCTGGCGTGTGCGATCGCGGACGATCTTGACGTAGCCTTGGTGTGTGCCATCCTCGATGCGCAGGGGCATCAACTCGCCCGACGCCCAGAACTGGGTGCCATCTTTGCGGAGATGCCAGCGCTCATCGCTTGCTCGACCATCGACGACGGCGAGGCGCATCTCTTCGTTGGGGCGGCCTTCGGCACGATCAGCAGTTGTGAAGAGACGTTCGGCCGATGCGCCTACGATCTCATCGCATCTCCAACCGAAGATGTTCTCTGCCCCAGCATTCCAGTCCGTGACGACCCCATTCAGGTCGGTGCCGATGATCGCGAAATCGATTGCACTTTCGATGACGTGCTGGAGGTGGTGACGTACAGGCATAGCCCCGTGTAGCTGCTTCTAAGGCGGAAGTTAGGTTACAATGATCGTCTGACGGCAATCGTCATCAGAGCACCTCATTCCAGGCAGGAAGGCGCTAGGCCGTGCGGTCAGGGGCAGACTTCACCGCTACAGCCGCTCTGGCTGGGCGAGCATGATGGCGGCACGGACGGCAGCCCGTCGAAGCTCTGGGCTTGCCCAAGGCTGACGGATCAGCGTGTTGGCGAAAGGGTGATCGGCGACGGCGGCAGCCGGGTCAATGCGATAGCCTTCGCCGAACGAGACGTGACCAGAGGCCGGGTCCGTCATGTATGCGTCCACCACGGCAGCGACATCGTCATCCACGATGTCGAGGGTGGCTAGCAGGTCTAGGGTCATGAGCCGGTTTGCCATGCCGGCGCCATAGCTATTTCACGAACGCCGTGCTCCGAACGAGGTTAATCGGGTGCGCGCGGCTCGATCACGTCTATGCGAGGTGTTGGGTCGGCTGATCGACCTGCTCTCGAACGTTGATGCCACTACGCGATGGCTTACTGCCGAGGCGTAACCCGAGCCACCGCAGTTTGCATCAGCTCGGGCTTGTTGACGATGAGAACCGCGGCGATCTCGGTCAGCGCCTTGTCTTCGATCTCGCTGACGCCCTCATGGTCGGCGACATCGGCAGCGATAAGGAACGCGTCCTGCCGCTGTTCCATTGGCCGCCCGGCAATCGCGGCGACCCGGCGTAGGTTCTCCACCCGGCCTGCGCGGGTCCGTGCCCGGGCGATCGCCTCGTACAGCGCCTCCTCCAGCATCAGGAGGTCGTAGCCCTTCTCGATGATCGGGTTGGCGCGCAAACCGACTAGTGCCGTCTCGAACTCGTCACCTGCCACCTCGCCGTCAGCGACGATGACGTTGGCTGCGGCCGAGATCCCCGCCTGCATCAGCGCTTCGTCACCGGCATAGGCCGTGACGGTCCGGCCGAAGCGGGTCAGCAGATCCTTGAGGGCGTTCATCGCGATCCGAGAGGTTGAAAGATGTCAGTCGTCACAAGCTCGCATGGGCAGTTGTGCTGTGGGATCCGCCGAGGCTGACCTGCCGCCGTCCGCTGCCATGCAGGCCATGGGCTGGCGCTGTGTAAGGCCGGCGGGACAAGTCATATAGCAAGTTGCCGACAAGTCCTGCGGCCCGGCGCAGGGTCGCTCCCTCACATGTTGCGGCTACGCGCACCCCGATCTCGTGGGTGTGGCTGCGGCCGTACAGCCAGACGGCGAGCCGCGCCCGGGTCGCCTCCGGGATGCCGTCGAGGAGGAGGCGCGCTGCCTCGGGATCGGCTTTGGCGAGCTGGCCTACGGTCTCCGGTGAGACGGGGCAATCGAGAGCGGGGTCGTCGACACTGAGCAAACGGGTACGGTTCATGACGGCACCTGCAGGCTGATAGCGACCAACGTGCCGAAGTTGTAGTTAACGAAGGCTTACGTGGATTGGACGGCTCGGCCCCGCCGCCCGATCTGATCACGGGCTGGCGGGGGAGGTCGTCGATCTCACCGGCGGGAGCCGATACGCAACGCGGCTTGGGATGCAGGATGGTCGTTGTCGATTAGCGCAGCGTGCCGGAGCTCGGTGGCGATCGTCCCGGTGTGGGACCGCGCATGAGCAGACTGTTGCGTCGGGCGACGATGATGGAGCGCCCGACCGATAGTGCTGCCTCAGCAGTTGTCGGCGCCGGGCTTCACGGGCTGACCTTCGGGAGCCTTCTTCGAGCCGTCATCCTTCATGGCGGCGCCCAAGTTGTTCATCGCGCCGACTGTACCGGGGGACTCGCCCTTGGCACCTGGGCTTACCTTGGTGGTCGAACCGCCATCGACGTTCGAGCTGGTATCTTTCCCAGTAGCGGCATTCGTCGTCGTGCCGACATTGCATGGAGCAGCAACAGCGAAGCTCGCTGACAGCGTGAGCATCGTGGCGACAGTGGCGATATTCAGGATCTTGGACATGTTTCCTCCAGGTTTCTGAGCCTGAAGGGAAGGGGGCTCGTGGTTGGTTGTTCCGGGTGACCCCATGTGGCAACTGCTCGCGCCGAACGCGCTTCTTCGCGTCCTTCTGACTGCGGCATCGGTTTGAGCACGGTGACGATGCTATTTGCCGCCGCCGCTCTTGTAAGCCGTAATCGCACGCCGGCAATTTTCCGAAATCTTGTCCATGTTCTTTTTAAAGCAGGCATCCATCTCCGGACTGTCCGGATCATCGCCGCTGCAGAACGTGACCGCATCGCCGGAACAGTAGGTCTTCAGATCCTTGTTGCCACGCTTTGAGGCGGATGCATCGGGGGCTGCAAGAGTAGGGGTCGCTACGACGACGAGGCCGAGGGCGAAGATGAGGCTGCGCATATTGGTTACCTGGCGGGAGGAATTCGTCGAAGTGCTAACGGCTTGGCTCAGTGATCTATCGCTTCCGCTGACGAAGCCGAGGCTCGCCCCTCCGCGGCATTCGAGCTGTGACCGAGCGGTCGAGTAGCTATTTGCCACCGGCCTTCTCGTAGGCGTCGATGGCGCGACGGCAGTTCGGCGACATCCGGCTCAAATTCTTCTTAAAGCAAGCGTCCATTTGCGGGCTGTTCGGATCGATGCCGGCACAGAATGCCAGGGCGTCACCCGCACAGTTGGTCTGTAGGTCCGCGTTGCCGCGATTGGGCGCCTGTGCTGAGGCGGAGGCGGCGATAGCGATGAGGCTGGCGGCGAGGATGAGGCTGCGCATTTCTGCTATGTAGCCGCCAAGGGGCCGCTGACGAGGTGGCCTCGGGTCGACCCGAGCCCTTGTCGTCACGCCGGAGGACAACCATGGGCCCTTCCGAACCCAATCGCCTGATCTATGCTAGCCCGAATGGCGACCGCTGGCACCTGCTGTTCGATACAACGACCAGGCGTAGCTTCGTTCGGCATACCGGCAACATCGCCTCGGGCGGCCACGTGACGGACTTCAGTCTGCCGACCTTCCTCGCGCCTGGCCGCAATGGCCCCGAGCATCAGGAGCTCTGGCGGCTGATCGGCGCCCTTGTCGGCGCGGATGAACCCAGGCAGCAGCCCATCGACGTTGCATAGGCTAGAACGCCCTTTCTGGTCTGATCAAAGGCTGGTGGGGCTGAAAGGCTATTCGGAAGCCTCGGTGGCCTCCTCGCCGTCTTTGACGCCCAGCGCAGCTTTCTCAGCCAGGAGCGTCGCCAACGCGGCGCGGATCTGATCGCCCTGCTCTCGATAGGGTTAATCGAGGGCGGCCATCATAGCGCGACGATATCGGTCTTGGGCCGCGGCGAGCTGCGTCGCCATGCCGACCTTTACCGGCGCCCTCTCAACCAGCTTTGGCTTGCCCCGCGCCGGCTTCTTCGGCGCTTTCTTTGAAAGCTTTTTCTCAGACATGGCGGGCCAAGCGCATGCTGCGTCTTGAGGTTCCTTCGGCGACCTGCTCGCTATCGACCCCAGATTGATTGAGGCCTTTTAGGGATCGCAAAAATGGGCGCCCGAGCCAGAGGCGCCCCTATTTCCGAGTAAAAAAATGGGGTCCTTTTTATGGGATGCCCAGGAGCGGGCGGTAGGCTTGGTCTTGGCCCCTCAGTGTCGCCCGGCCGGCCGCGCACGGGTGAACGTGTCCAGACCGTCTGCATCGACCATCACGAGGAACGCTGCGTAGGCTTCCGCCTCAGTCGCGAAGGTCTGCTCCCACTGGGTGGAGCCGCCGCCGAGGGCGACGACCGCGAGCTGCCAGTGATCCTGCGTGCCGGCGAAGCGGTAGATCTCGACATCGACCTCGATGTCGCCTCGGGTGAACGACCCGGACAGCGGGGAGTGCTCGAACTCGCGGTCCTCGTCGTTCACTGCCGGGCCCGTCATGGAAGCGGTCGCCCCCGATGGACGTAGGACGCCATCGCAACGGCGATCAGGATGGTCGCGACTGCAATGTAGGCTGTTTCGACAAGGCTGACGACGAAGCCCGCCGGCCGCACGACGGCGAGCCACACCATGAAGAGCAGGCCCGCAATGGGTGCGCTAAAAGCCAGAACGGTGATCACGAACACCAGCCATTGCGGCGTCGCTCGGTGCCGCCGCTGCACAGGCTGGTTATCGTTGCTAATGCGCGTCACGGCCCCTTCCGCTCCCTAAACCGGATCCCGGCCCCGCCGCCGTTCTCGGGGATGAGCTCCAGGCCGGGGGTCATGACCGAAGATCCGCCGCTGCTACGGCTACGGCCGCCGCGACAGCTGCAACAGCACAGTCCTCGAACGCGTATTCTAGGCCGGCCGCCTCAAGCGTGCGTTCGACGCTCATAAGCACGACCGCAACGCCGATCGCCAGTAGCCGACCCTTGATCATGCTCATCCAGCCGGCTCCGCAGTTGCTGTCTCTTGGATACCGAGCCACTCCAGCGCCGCTGGGCGCGACTTGAACACGTGCCGCTGGTTCGCGAACGGTGCTGGGCGCTCGGTCGCCGGCATCTCATCGAGCAACTCGACTTGCCATGTGTCGCTCGGGCCGCTGCGGTGAACGCTGCGCACCAAGCCCGCGATCACAACGCCGTCGAGCAGCACATCGTAGCTGCCGGGCGCCAGTTGCTCCACGGTGTAGGTCACTGCTGTTCCTTGGTGCGGAAACCGGCGAAGAAGCGGGTCAGGCCTTGCAGGTCAACGCCGTCCGATGGCCCTGCCGCTGGCTCTGGTACCGACCGACCATCCTTGTCCGCGAGTTCGTGCATCACGTGGGTCAGCAGCGGCGGCCATTCCATGCCATGGTCCTGTAGAAGGCGTGCGGCCTTCGCCAGTGCGACGGCCTGATCCGCAGGCACTGTCCCACCCGTGATCAGCGCGTCGAGCGCACGATCTGAGAGCACGGTGCAAAGGCGCAGAACCTCGGAGAGCCGCTCGGGGGAGGCGGGTTCGGCGGTCATGCCGGATCCTTTCGGCGCAGCTTCACGCCGGGCTCGCCGTGGTTCAGGAACTCGACGCCCTCGGCCTCAAGGGCTCGTTGCACGGTCGAAATCGTCTTCAGGCCGCTTTTCAGCATGTCGGCACCGCACGCTTCCATGTTGCGGATTGTCCCAATGCTCACGCCTGACGCCTCGGCTAGGGCCAGTTGCTCCACGCCGGCAAGAGCCCGCGCAGCCTTGAGCTGGTTCCCCGTGGTGAGCATCGTTCGACTCGACAGCAAATGAATTCGCTATCATAACCATTTTGGGCTTGACGGCAACCATCACTGAGTTATTCTCAGAACCAATCTGATGGTTATAGAAGTCAACTAATGCCCCACCGCACAGTCTCTTGGACCAAGCTATCCCGCAGCCTGCAGGACAGCCGGCCGGCCATCGCCCCCGGCATGCTCTCGGCCAAGGCCCGCATCGACATGACGGTGCGCACCACCCGCCGCCCGCTGTTCGCCGCCGGCCAGTTCGACCGCGCCGCCATCATGTCGGCCGCCGCATCCGCCGCCCGCGCCCATCAAGAGCGGTTCGGCTGCACCTGGAGCGAGGCCATGTCGGTCTGTCTCACCGCCGCGTGGCGCGCCGCTAAGATGGCCCGCCACATGGCCGCGCACTGATAGCATGAGTCCAGAGGCCGGTTTCGGGGCCTTGATCGCCTGAAAGCTGAGTTCGCTCAGACACTTGGGCGACTGAGTCGACTCTCTCCTTTCTGACCACTGCCACGAGCCCTCACTGGAGCCCGAACGATGACGCACGCCCGCATCCCCAATTTCAGCCAGCCCGTCCCGGTCCGCAGCACGGCCCCGAGCGTCGCCCCCCGCCGGATCCCGGTCGATCCCCGTTACCTCAACCTACCGAACGAGCCGGTCCCGGGCGAGATCGAGGCCTGGGAGGCCGTGACCCCAATCCGGCCCGACACCGCGCACAGCCGGTACCTGCGCTTCCTCGATACCGCCGGCGAGCTGCTGGCCGCGGCCTTCATCATCGGCGGCGGCATGGTGCTCACCGGCCTCGCCACCCTGCTCTGAACCCAGCCCGCACCCGAGCGGGCCGGCCGCCCGCGCACCTCTCCGTGAGGATCCCGCGATGTCCCTGCGCACCTCTCTCAAGAACCTGATCCGCCGCGATACCGCCGCCAGCCTGCGCGAGCGCGCCACTGAACTGCGCGGTAGCCTGAGCCGCCGCACCGTCGTGGCTGGCACCGTTGCCGCCGCCGTGCCCCTGCCGGCGCTTGCATCCACGACGCAGCCCGAGCGCGCCGAGTACCGCGCCCGCCTACTGACCGCCTACGCTGAGGATCGCGCGTCCAAGCCGATCGGCAGCGTGGCAGAGTTCGGCACGGTCGAGGAGATCGCTGCTGACTTGGTGCAGCGCCGACCGTTCGAGGTCGGCCGCGAGATCATGGCCCTATCCCCGCCCAAGACCCTCGATGGGCTTATCCTATCCGCTCTCGCTGCTGCCGTGCTCTGCGAGGCCGACCACACCCCGCACGATCCCACGAAGGTGGCGGCCATTGGCCTAACCCGTGCGGTGCTCGCCTTCACCGGCACGCCGCTGCCGCCCGGCTTCGTCGGCTTCGGGGATGAGCCGGATCACGCAGCACGAGACGAGGCACTTCACGCCAGCCCCGGCGGCACCCTGCCAGCGTGGGCCGTCGCCGCAGCGCAAGCCAGGACTGGACGCCCCTGACGCCGCTACCGCGCGGCGCCCGTCTCGCCGCGCCTCCCATCATTCTGTGCCTGGAGGCTGCCCGTGTCCCCTCTCAAGCTGTCCAATCCATTCCGCCGCGGCGCCGACCGCCCGACCCCTAAGAAGCGCGCTGCCGATTTGAAGGTCGGCCTCAGCCATCACGTCGGCAATGCCCGGTCCGTGGCTGAGCCGGACAGGGCTCCGGTAGAAGGTGGCGATGATGCCGAACTGCTGCGGCTCGGCCACCAGTTCGAGGCCGCCCGCAAGCGTGAGACTGCAGCCTGCGAAGCCTGCAATGCGGCTGAGCGGGAAGCAGACCGGCACATGCCCGAGCGCCCCGCCTGCCTGATCTACCGCGCCTCTGACGCCCGGCTGAGTGTTCACCAGAACTGGATGATGCCCGAGGCACTACAGGGACGTGAGGTTCGCAGTTCGGACATTGAGTGGCTGCGCCGCAAGATGCCGATGACGCACGAGATCCTGCGCCCGATCCACCTGGGCGAGCGCTCCCACATCGACCACCCGGGCCGCCGGTTCGACATCGTGCTCCACCCCGAGGCGCAGGCCCGCGCCGAGGAGATCATGGCGGCCTGGGATGGCTGGTGCGCGGCCAAGGCGACGGTTGGGATGCAACATGACCAGTCCGAGCTTGATGCGGAGGCTGAAGCAGCCGGCGATGCCACGAGCGCCATCGCTCACCGTATCGCTGAACTGCCGGCGCGAACCGCGGCCGGGTTCCGGGTAAAAATCCGGGCGCTGGCCCACTACAACGTCAGCTTTTTCCGAAACACTTTACCGGAGCTGCCTGACCCAGATCAGGCCCTGTCGCATTCGCTCTGGCTCGACGTGCAGGGAGAGGAGCGGCCTGCATCCGAACCCGTGGACTGGCACAACCCGCCGCCCGGCTTCATGGCCTCGCCCGCCATCAAGCCATTCGGCTTCGCCCGGATCCCGGACGCCATCGGTCTCGAACTCGACCGCCTGCACGGCATCGCCGTCGCGGAATTCAAGCGCCGTGGCGGTCCCGAGAAGAGCGAAGCGGAGCAGTCCGCCCTACGCCGGGAACTGCACCTCGACGAACTCAACTACGTACCGCCGCGCGAGAATGGAGAGATGCCCAAGCCGGCGATCGACACGTTGTCCGGCCAGATCCTGGCCCTGTGGCCGGCATGGGCGGCGCATACCGGCGACGACGGCACCGATGAACAGACAGCCGCCTACGAGGCGATGCAGCAGCGCCGGTTCGCCCTGCTTCACGCGGCTGACGCCCTGCCAGCCACGCCCGACAGCATCCAGCCCAAGGCGCTGGCCCTCGCCTGGCTGCACTACGTCGACGAGTGGCGGCAGGGGCAGAAGCGCGACGACTACTCCACCGATGCACGCCTCGCGATCGACATCCACATGGCGGCGTTGGCACAGCCTGGGCAGACGCCGCTCACGGTCATCCGCCAGGAACCCGACCTCGTTGGCATGCTCGACTTCACCTCCGCGAGCATGGAGGACCTGCGGGCGGTCCACGACGTGGCCGATCTGGTTGGGAGCGTCGCCTACGCCACCACATGGCAAGGCCGCTGCAAGATGCGCGGATATGGCGATGAGGCCAACGCTGCTGGCAAGCTGATGCAGTGGCTCGGCGACGCGCTGACTGACGTGGAGACGGCTACCAGTGCCGAGGCTGCTCGCCGGCTCCCTGGCAACAGCTCCGACCGCGGGCGGCGCCTCTCGATATGGGCAGCCAGTGTCATCGACAACGATGACCCGAAAAGCATCGAAGCTTTTGCCTGGGAACTCTTGGCTCACGCCGAGGCCGAGCGGGCAGGGCGCTGACAGGTGCCCGCCACCCCTCCCGTAGCCGTGCGTACCGCCCCGGCCGGATCCCGCCGGGCTCCCCCTCCACACCCCGAGACCTGACACCATGGGCGACGTGCTCACTTTCACCCCGCGTCCGAAACCGGCCGCTCCGGAGATCCCGGAGCCGCTGGCCGGACCAGCCCTCCGCGCCAGCCTGGAGGAGGCCGCACAGGTCGCCCTCGACGCCGCTGACCGCATCATCGCTGTGCTCGACCGCATGGACGGGGACACGGACCTAGAGGACGGTGCCGATGCCGAGCCATCTTTGGCGGCGCCTGAGAACCACACCGGTAGCCAGGTCACGTGGTTGCGCGGGAACGACCAGGACCGCGAGGCCGGGGCGCCCGAGACGGTGCTCCCAGAGGTGGCGACGGTAATCGAGGTGGAGCCCCTGCGCTGGGGCGGGCGCGGGAACGTCCTCGCGGCGGCCGGCGCTTACCTGTTTGACCTAATGGAGCGCGCCTGATGCCCCGGGCTGATCGGCTGTTAGAAGCCGCCCCCACCCGGAAAGCGCTCACGCTCTCGCTGCCAGTCCCGCATCATGTCACGCAGCCGCTCCTCCTCGGGCGTCAGCGGCCGGGCGAACAGCCAGTTCCACAGTGCCATGCAGCCCATACCGACGAAAAGGACGCCCATAAAAAGGCCTATCCAACGGCCGTCACCGGACACCCATGGCGCGTCCAACTTCAACAGTTGCCATCCGCAGTAGAACGCGAGGCCGCCGCCAAGCGGGATCGCGATCAGGCTCCACACGACCCATTGGCGAAGCTTATGGTCGTTCTTAAGGTTTTGCATGGGCGGGGACCTCCGCGCTCATCGCACCAACGTCTGCTCGGTGATGAAGTCTCCCATCGCCCCAGCCTTCGTCGGCGTCTCGACCTGACGGAACATGCCTGACCGTAGCCCTGTCAGGTCCCAAACCGGATGCTGGCGCGCTCTCGCGCGTCATCCTCAGCCGCCGGGATCCCCATCAGAACCCGTGCAGGATGGGTATGTACGATCCGAACGTTCTTCGGCGTCCAACCGCACCCTATGCAAACAGCGTAGGTCCACCGCCCCCAAAGATTTGAGTTGTGTCTATCGACAGATTTTTGTCTTTCCCTTGCCTTCGCGATAAGTTGCTTGGTTTCTTCGGCCTTTTCGTCACTAGTTATGTCAGAATTATTTGCAGGATTGTCCCTTCTAGGTTGTGCATGTTGCGCCACTGCCGGCGACGCAAAACCGATAAAGCTAATCAAGATTAGTATTGAAGTGTGCATTAGATGCTCCAAAAGTCTCGCGAGCACCCCCCTGTTACGGCATTGACGGGATCGAGCTTCTATAAGTTTCAGAGGCAGCAAAAATAATTATGGACATGAATTTTAGAAACCGATGCGCCGTGGCGTATAGGTGAAAAGAGCGAGCATAAGCCTGATAATACCCCTACTCCCGAGGCGGTTTCGGCTCCGGCTTCGCAGTTCGCGTGAGGCTCTGGATCCCCCGCGGAGGACGGCCAGCCTTCTCAGCGATCTCGGCCTCCTGCTGCTCGATGAGATCGCGAGCTGGTTGATCGCCATCCAGGCCGCCGAGGATTTCCATCGGCACGCGCCGGTTCGAGGCGCGGCTGCCATCCTCGAAGACGACGTCGAACAGGACGGTGCCGCGGTCTTGCGGGAGCTGTCGTGCGTGCTTGGCCATGCCGGGGCTGATACCCGCTCAGACCAAGGTCGACCAGTCGCTACGGTGTCAGGTGACAACCCATGCGAAGGGTAACAGGCAGAGCAGGAATAGCCCGGATGTAACGAGCACAGCCATGACCTCACGGTGCTCAATGATCGCGGCGCGGGGGACCGTCAGCATGGGGAGGGACCAGGATCGATGTTCGACCCAGCCACTGTGCCGGTCCAAGCTTGACGGATCGAGGGCACACAGTACCGGGGTCAGAACTAAAGTCGGCCTGTCACGTACTGGCCACAGGGACCTCGGTCACGCCGTGCGGGCGCCCTAGCCCACGAGTCGTTCGGCTTCATCTCGCCACGCATCCCGCGCGGCCTGCGCTTCTACAAGCTCGGAGCGCAGCGCGCTGACGCAGGCGCGTAGGTCTCACATTCCAATAACGCTCTCGACGAGCAGATCCTGTGCGGACGCGAGTTGGCGTTAAAGCTCAGCGTTCTCTATCGCCAGAGCCGCGATCACGGCCGGATGGTCGATCTCACACGCTACGAGCATCGGGCGCGCCGATCGCGCCAGCCGCTGCGGCGCTTAGTGCGATAGCAACCACCACGAGGAAGCCAGCTGTCATCATAGGGCAGGTCCTTTGATTTCCGCCACCGAAACCCAAGGGTTCTTAATAGATCATTAACCTTGGCCATTAGGCCGACGATCTCGGATCCATTGTTGGACATGGGCTGTAGGGCCCGTCGACCTGCCGCGGAAACTGCACAACAGGAGGCGAGCCGAAGCCGCTCGGCCTCCTATTCCGGATTGATCTTAGCGTGATTGAGTTGCGCCCGCATCGCCTTGCCAGGCTTGAAGTGGATGGCGGTCCTGGCCTCGACCTGCACCGCCTGACCGGTCCGCGGGTTGCGAGCGGCGCGGGCTTCGCGATGCCTGACCTCGAACGCCCCGAAGCCACGCAGCTCGACCCGGTCGCCGTCCGCCAGCGCCTGGGAGATGCGGTTGAAGATCGCCTTCACCAGCGCATCGATCTCGTGTTCGTAGAGGTGCGGGTTCTGCGCCGTGATGCGGGCGACGAGCTCGGATCGGATCATGGCTGCGGCGTGCCAAGACACCGGCGTCGGGGCAAGTGCGGGCAGGCCCTATTCCTCACCTTTGAGCCTTACCGCCTGAGGCGTCTGGAGGAACCTCAGGCTCAGCCGTGTAGAAGTCCCCAACCGGCCTGCCCAGGGCGTCGCCGAGACGCTTCAACATCCGCAGCTTGCCCTCGCGCTCACGTGCTTGAGCAATTTTGTCCGCTGAGGGGAGGCGGATGTCTCGGCCGTTGCCCTTGTCACGTTCGGCCATCCTAAACCAACCACCTTTCTGAACGTGCGATTGTATACCGCAGTTGCACTTCGACGGAAAGTTGTGTTGCAAGCCGACACCGAGATTGCAAATAGGGTTGGATGACGCATGCCGCGTCGGTCATCGAACAGCATTCTGTCGTCGGCTTCGTTGCCGCTGACCACCCTCAGCATCGGTTTGTGGGAGGAGGATGTCAGCACAGATCGCATCCGCGGCGATGCGGTCATGGGGCAGATGTACGGTCTGACCGATGCGGAGGTCGCCGAGGGTATCTCACGATCGCATCTCTTCTCGATCTTCCACCCGGATGAGGTTTCTCGCGACCCCGAACTTCGCCGAAGCGTGCGTGAGCAAGGCGGGCTGTTCGTGTGGGAGCACCGCATCATGCCAGCGCCTGGCATCGTGCGCTGGGTCTTAGTGCGCGGACATTATGAGCGAGGCCCGGACGGACGGATGCGTGGGCGGGGGATCGTCATCGACGTGACCGACACGCGGGCTGACGGTCATGTCGACGGACCATCGCGTTATCTGGCGGCATGCGAGACGCTGGGCTCGCCCGCAGAGACCATGGCCGACGGCGCACTGAAGCTTTGGGATCTGATGCACCAGCTCGACGACGACAGCGCTGCCCGTCTCCGTCCGTCTCTGAAAGCACTGCTATTCGAACTCGGCCGCCAGATCGCGGCGGCGCTGCCGGACGGCCAGGTGGCCGCAGCATCAAGGCCATTTCGCGATCCGAAGCTGCATTGAGCCCAAACCATCGCGGGTCGTATATGTGCCGATGCCGCAGCCGGGACTAAGCAGCCGATAATTTACGGCACAGTCGGATGTGCCGCCATGACGGCCGCAGCGATCGCATTCCGGAACGTCTTCTCCTGCGGACCGGCTCGGTTCGCGACCTCCGCGGGGCTGACCGTCGAGGCTACGAGCGCGGCGACGTCAAGGCTGTAGCCACTGGCAAAGCGGTAGGGCCCGGTGGTGGGATCCCGCATGTACAGGTCGATCGCCGCAACGATCTCGTGGCTGCTGATGCGACCGGACCTGCGCAGGTCGGCGACGGTCGAGAGTCTGCCGTGCATGGTCTCGCTGATCATTCCCTGACGTTGACTTAACCGTACCGTCCAGCCGACATGGACCGTTCCGGCCGGACCCGCCTCGGCGAGTCGAGAGCCGGCAATTCAGGAGACCATCGCCGCGAGATAGACCCTGAAAAGCCAACAGCCCCTTCCCGGCAAGGAAGAGGCTGCTGAAAACCGAGGGCCTGTGAGGCCGGCGTGACTGCCCCTCACAAGCCATGAGACCCCCCGGGGTGTCAAGACGGAACTCGTTTCCGTCAACGGGAAGGCTTTGCCTGGACCCTGCCGCGGCCCGTGAGGGACCGGGATCGATGTTTCACGCCACCATGCGGTCGGCGATCGAGGGCGCGCGGACTCTGGCGCAGCTCGATGACCTGTCGCGCAAGGTCTGGCAGGCCCACGCCGCCGAGACCGTCACCGATGCCGAAGCCCAGGGCTTGGCCGAGGCGCTGCATGCCCACAGGGCTGCGATACGGGAGGCCGTGGCGCCCGTCGGCATTCCGCTCGGCCGTGTGACGCTGTTCCCGGCCAAGCGCCTCCAGCGGGCTCCTGAGCGATCCGTGGCTATCGAGCGCCGCCGCCGGTTAGCCTGCTCTGGCCCGATGCCGCCCGCACTCGGATCCCGGTTCACCACCGGGCAGCTCGCAGTCCTGCGCATTGTCGGCGACGAAGTCGCCAGGAACGGCGCCTGCGGGCTGTGCATCGACGCCATCGCGGCACGGGCGGGCGTCTGCCGGCGGCTGGCGCAGGCCGCGATCCGTCTGGCCGAGGGGGACGGGCTGCTGACCATTCAGGAGCGGCGTCACCAGGGCCGGAAGTCGGACCCGAACGTGATTCGCATCATCTCGCGGGAATGGCTCCAGTGGCTGCGACGTGGAGGGCGATCCGCGGCACCGGCGCTTTGGGGCAGCATAGGGTGCAAACCGATTCACCCCACGGATAGGGGAGATCCACAGAAGCAGATTGTGGACACGGAATCGAAGAAGGGCTGCCGGAGGGCAGCGGGCGACTTCAATCAATCAGGCCAGCCGAGAATCCGGGCGGGTGGTGGAGCGGGCAGAGCCATGCGGTGAGGGTCTGCTGGCGTTCGGCAGAGCGGATGGCGATGGTGAGATATCCGGCAAGGATTCAGCCCTATGGTCGAGCTTGTCCCTGATCGCGCACCACCTTACGCATGCGATCGATGGGACAGAGCGCGGGCCGGACTGCCATGCCTGATGATATCTGGGAGGCGAACACCATCCGCCTAACCCTCTTCCCCGTGGAGCCGATTCCTCCAAGTTTCGATGCTTGGCGGACGCTGTTTGATGCTGAGCCCGACACAGAAGAAACGCGGGCGAAAGAAGGGTTCAAGCGCCAAGCTGGTGAGTACGGAAGCGGCGCGGCTGAAGTTCAGTATACACCCGCGCGGCTCGACGTAATTATCATACCGCCGCCAGCAGAAATAAACCCAGCGCAGCCGGTGCTGCCCAATATTACATTCGGCCCAATAGTTGAACGACTTAGAGAATTTGAGAATTTGACGCCAGAATGGTTGATGAATCTGCCATTCAGAATTAACAGAATGGCAATCAGCGGCAATGCCATGATCGAAAAGGACACAATACAAGAAACATATGAGGTATTGAAAGAATATATCAAATCGGTCGACGTAAAACCAGCGACCATGCGTGAGCTTCTTTATCGAATCAACTGGCAAAGACCTGCTACGCTTGTAGAATATTATAACAACATTCAGTTCTGGTCATCGATAGTATTTCAAGGCCAGTCTGTAGTGAATGATCAAATGCCTCCCGTCACCATGCAACGGAAGTTTTTGGCTCAGTTACAGTTCGATGTGAACACCCCAGAAGACCGGGCCCGCCGCTTGGAGGCGAGCGAACTTAGCCCCATTTTCGGTGAAATGCTCGCGCTGGTGAGGGAAGCCCTCACCGACGGCGAGCGGCCTCTTTGACGCCTAGCCCCCGCCCGATCGATCAACTAGACGGTGTCACCATGTACGCCGAACACCTGCTGGACCGTGAGCTATCGGGCCTCTCGCTGCCGTTCGGAATGCGTGGACGCGCTCTCTCGGCGGAGACTGCATTCGCAGACAACGACCATGCATCGCGGTTGCGGCTCGGCGGCGTAGGGAGCCTCACCGCAGGCACGATCAATCGGCCGCGCTCGACCCATGGCGCCCCAACAGGCTGGGAGTTATTCCAGCGTACCTTGCGAGGCAGCACCGGCTCTTTGCCGCCCCGAGCGTTTGAACAGTTCGCGTCGGGCTTCTCGCCGCTCGTGCAAGCTTTCGAGATTTGGCAAGCTGCTACTACCGCCTTCACGCCGGCAAGCAGAAGGACACTTGATCGGTTTCGCGACATGCTGAACGTGCTTTGCACCTCCGTCGACGATAATCATTTCCGCGCTCTGCATAAGCAGCTCACCGCTCTCCTTGATGACGAGCAAGAGTTGGCCGATGCCTCTGTGCGTCCTTCCATGGCTTCCTTTGCTGGTCTGATACAATTCTTGCAGCGGAACAAAGGGCTGAAGCATCCAGGGTTGTCACTCGATCAACAGGGTCGCTTCGTTGCGGTTTGGCAGCCACGTAACCGGGCTAAAATCTCGATCACGTTCAAGGGGCTGACGAGCGCGAACTGGATTGCCATCGATCGCTCGGGGCCGGAAGCTATGCGCGGCTCAGGTGCGGTCTCTATGATGGCGGCCGGCACCATTGACGAGCGTTTTTGCGGGTGGCTGCTTCCTTGAAGGGAGACCGCATTCCCTCAAAGCATCATGTCGGCCGGCACTGCACCCCCAGCAGACTTCTGATCCATGAGGAAACGGGCCTGATCACCGGCATAGATCCAAGCGCGTTCCGAGCTGATAGCGACGGCATTTCAGTGAACTGGCTAGAGTACCATGAAGGTGCTGAAACTGGCTCGTTCGCCGACATGTGCGGACTGATGAAGGCAGCTCGGAAGGTGAAGCTGACAGACCGTGTCGCGGTGATGGCTGTCAAAGAAATCGAGGCCACACCGGGGGTAAACGGCGGCTCTCTGCACGTCGAGCACGACCCCTTGGATGGACAGCAGCTGAACCCGGGTCACAGCTTGATCAAAGGCGTAGGTCCCGACGACACCGACGTGCTGCACGAACTCAGCGTTCTGGTCGACGTTCGCGTCTTCGCCTGAAAGTCGATGCGCATACGGCCGATTTCGATGCGTCCTCGCCCGCGCAGTCGCGCCCCGTGCAGATCGCGACCGCCCAGGACATGCTTATGAAAACCGCGATCGATGCCGGGAACCTGCACGCGTTGATCGAGGTGGTTCAGGTCGAGCGCGATGCGTGGCGGGCCGAGGCCGAGTGCCTCAGGGGCGACTATGCGGCCCGGACCTGTCCCCCTTCAGCATAGAGCCGCGCCTCGCGCGGCGGTAACGGTCGGCTGAACAGAAAACCCTGAACCTCACCGCAACCCTCACGGCGCACCAGTTCGAGTTGCTCCATCGTCTCGACGCCTTCCGCCACGATACCCATGCCGAGCCGCTCGCCGATGCCCACCACCGCCCGCACGATCGCTGCCGCGTCCGAATGGGCAATGTCGCGGATGAAGGCGCGATCGATCTTTATCTTGTCGAAGGGGAAGCGGCGCAGATAGCTCAACGACGAATACCCCGTACCGAAGTCGTCGAGTGCGATGCGGACTCCGAGGGCGCGGAGCCGAAGCAACCGGTCCAGGACCTCGTCCGTGTCCTGTATCAGCACGCTCTCTGTCACCTCCAGCTTCAGCCGTGTTGCCGGCAGACCACTGACAGCCAGCGCCGTCATCACCGCGGCTTCGAGGCCCTCCTGTCGCAGCTGGACTGGGGAGACGTTGACACCGACGCGGACGTGGGGTGGCCAGTTCATGGCTTCGTGGCAGGCTTCCTGTAGTGCCCAGGTGCCGAGCGGCACGATCAGGCCATTCTCCTCGGCCAGCGGGATGAACTCGCCGGGCGAGATCTCGCCCCGCTCCGGATGACGCCAACGCATCAGCGCCTCGAAGCTCATCACCGCGCCGGTCGCAGCCTTCACCACTGGTTGGTAGACCAGTCGGAACTCGCCACGACGGAGCGCCTCCTTCATGTCGAGGCCGAGCTGGCCGCGCGTGGTGATGCGGGCGCCGGCATCAGGGCAGAACTCGCGATAGATGTTCCGGCCCGCCGCCTTGGCCTCGTACAGCGCGATGTCAGCCCGGTTGAACAGCTCGTCCGCACTGGCGTCCTGTGCCGATGCGATGGTGAAGCCGATGCTGACACCGACCTCGACTACGTGCCCGTCGAGGTCAATCGGCTCGCTCACAGCCGCGATCAGGTCGTCGGCGAGGCATGAGGCTGAGCATGGCTTGTCGAGGTAGGAGAGCACGATCGCGAACTCGTCGCCGCCGAGGCGGGCTACAGTGTCGTAGGGGCGCAGCACCGCCCGCATCCGCGCCGCTACGACTTGGAGCAGAGCGTCGCCCGCTGGATGACCGAAGCTGTCGTTGATGGCCTTGAAGCGATCCAGATCGCAAACCAGAACCGCGAATGAATTGGCAGTATGGGCAACACGCGCGATCGCTTGGTCGAGGCGGTCACGAAACAGGGTTCGATTGGGCAAGCCGGTGAGTGCATCGTGCAGGGCCATGTGCCGGACCTGCTCCTCGGCCTCCCGGCGGGCGGTGACATCACGTAGCGCCGCGACGTAGCCCACAGGATGCCCGGTCTGGGGATCCCGCGCTGATCGAACCGAAGCTTCGATCCAGACGTAATGACCTGCCTTGTGGCGATGGCGGCCACAGGCGACGAAGCGGCCATCGCTCTCCATCAGCACTTTCGCGCGGAGATCGGCGAATACATGAGCATCATCAGGGTGGCCGAACGCGGCCGGTGTCGTACCGATGAGCTCTTCCGGCTCGTAGCCGAGCACAGTGCGGACGGCGGGAGAGATGTACAGGCGACGCATGTCGAGATCACCCAGGACGATGACGTCGTTGGCATTCTCGGCGAGCAGTCGGTAGCGATGCTCACTCTCGCGCAGCGCGGCGTAGGCAGCCTCCGCGTGCTCGCGTGCGTGCTCCGCCTCGATCTGGGCGGCACGACCGCACAGCGTGGCTTCGATGAATTTGGCGAGGTCCAACAGACGATGCCGATCCGCTTCACCGAAGGCGTTGCGGGGCGCATCGTCGGCGATGCAGACGGTCGCCGTGTTGCTCCCACCGGCATGGGCGATCGGTACGCCGGCATAGAAGCGCAGGTACGGCGCCCCCGTGACAAGTGGGTTTCCGGCAAATCGCGGGTCCCGATGCGTATCGAGCACGATAAGCGGCTCATGAGGTGCACCGAGAACCGTCAGAGCGCAGAAGGCGATCGAACGCGATGTGGTTTGGACGTCGAGCCCCTCGCGTCCGAGAAAGAGCTGACACTCCGTGTCGAGGTGGGACACGAAGGCGTAGCGCACCCCGAACAGCGCCGCAGCCGTTCGACACATCGCATCGAGAGTTGGATCCCGCTCGTCGCTTCGCTGCAGAGCAGACAGATTGTGTTCGGGAAGCGGGGTTTCGAGGGGCGGCATGGCTCGCCAGTTTGAATGCCGGGTCGAGCAGATTTTATCTGTGAGGTTGTTAAAGTAGCATTATTCGCCATGCGACCAAGGCTGAACATGGCTTATGAACCGTATTGAGTTGTAACCTGTTGCCGCAAACCGGCATCAGACCTGATGGAGCTATTATAAATTTTTTCTATGGTCGAGTGCGAGCCTAGGGCTGCTCGGAGATCAAAAGTCGCAACCATCCCGGTTGGATAGCGCAGTATTCTACAATCCGTTGACGACCAGGAAGCCACGCTTCTGTGAACCAGCTGAGCTGTCCTGCAGCTTCGCACAGCGAGTCTGGTTCCGCCCTCCTGCCTTAGCCTCGTACAACGCCCCATCCGCGCGGCGGTAGAGGTCTGTCAGCTCGGTCACTTCCGCGCCATTCTGGACAGCCGCTGCGAGCCCGATGCTCACCGTAACTGCACCGGCACCGATGCCCGCGGAGCCAATCGACAGGGTCGAAACCTCGGCGTGGACCTTTTCGGCGATGCGCAGGGCTCCTGCCTGGTCGGTGTCCGGCAGGAGGATAGCGAACTCCTCGCCACCGACTCGGCCGACGAGATCGTGGGGACGATGGACGCTGGCTGAGAGGCAGCGCGCCAAGCCCTGGAGCACCTGATCTCCGACCTGGTGGCCATAGCGATCGTTGAAGCGCTTGAAGTGGTCTGCATCGACGATCAGCAGAGACAGCGGCTTACCCGAGCGCCTCGCGCCACCGGATGCCCGGGCGAACGCGTCGTCGAAGGCGCGACGGTTCGGCAGCCCGGTCAGGGCATCCGTCAGTGACAGCCTTTCGAGTTCAGCCTGCATGGCCTCGCGACGACGCAGCTCACGCCCGAACAGGAGCGACAGCGCGATGGTGAGGCCGCACAGTATCAGCACGATGACACCGATCGTGAGCGCCTTCACGCGCCAGTCAGCCTCGATCTCGTCCGTCGACAGGGCGACGTTCAGGATCAGTGGCAGGTCGCCGATACGTGTGAAGGTGTAGTGCCGCTCGATACCGTCCCGGGCGGAGGTCTCGACGAAGCTGCCGTTGTGCTGACGCAGGAAGCCTTTGAAGGTCGGGGCACCTGCGATGTTCACGCCGATATCGGCTTCCGAGTAGGGGTGACGCATGACGCGCGTGCCGTCGCGCAGGTACAGGTTGATGCCCCCATCCCGACCGAGGTCGATCTGACTGAACAGCCGCGTGAAGTAGGACAGTTTCAAGGTGCCAAGCACCACGCCACCGAAGCTGCCGTCAGGCTTGTTGATACGGCGACTGAACGCGAGCGTCCGGGTTCCTGTCAGGCGAGAGACCATCGGCTCGCCGATGTAGAGGCCGAGGTCGGCTTGAGCCTTGTGCGCCTGAAAATACGGGCGGTCGGCATTGTTGATCTTGCGAGCTGGTACCGCACTCGCATCAATGATGCTGTCGCCGTTCTCATCGAAGACGAGCATGACGCCCATGTCCTGGGCGGTGGCAGCGCGATCGAACAGGACGAGCTGGCGCAGCACGGGACTGATTTGATCAACGCCGGGAGCCTTCAAATTATCGACGACAGCGCGCAGCGAGAGATCGTACATCTCGATGTTACGAGCGATATCGCGCTCAAGAACCTGAACGAGGTTCTTGGAGGTCTGCTCAGACTTCTCCCACGCGTCCTGGCGTAAATCGAACAGCATCAATCCGGATGCAGCGAGCATCCCGATAGGTGCTAAAACGCCCAAGGCCATCCACGTCCGGGCGGAGCGCAGCGGACGAGCTAGCCGGGGGAGCGGGGGCATAGCGTACCTCGCCGGTATTCGCCTTTCGTCGATCGTTGGCATGCCAAGATTTAAGGGACCGTTGTCCTGTGTTGCACTAAACGCCCGCAGGAGGGGTCAGAATGGATCTTTTTTGCCATCCTCGCGGAACGCGGTAACGCCCTTCTCGATCCGCGGCTGACCCCTGACCCCGGTACTCCCCCGTTACTCCCTATCAGCGGCTGACACGGGCACGCAGAGCCCCTGTGGCCCCGCTCATGAATGATCGGGGCTTGTGCCTTGCCCTGTGCGCCTAATTTGGGCCGACGTCGGGCGCAGAGAGGCTGACGTCGGACTGTCGATCTCGATATGGGCCGGCAGGATGGGTAGACCCTCTGTCCTCATCGTCGAGCGATGGCTTGGGCGGCGGTGGCGCGATCCAGTCGTCGGAGGAGGGGCCGTGAAGCCGGAACAGGCCGCTGGCGCGACAGGTTGCTTGTGGAACCTCCCAACGCCAGCCGAGACAATCCAATGGTCCGCGTGTCTCCCTCCCTTAGCATGGCCGTCGCCGTGTTTGCCTGTATGGCGCTTACCGCACCCGCGCAGGCTCAAACCAAGCCCGGTGAGATCAAGGGCTTCGACGCGATGGGTGATAAGGGCCGAAGCGCACAGGACGGCTGGAGCCAAGCACCGGTGCCGCGAGAGGAGTCGGCTGCCAAAGATGCACCGAACCCCGGTGGCCACTCCACCGCAGAAAACAAGGATCGGCCGGTTCCGGCTGCGAACCCGTCCGGCGACTTCGCTCACGATCCTCAAGCCCCGTTGCCGAACCGCACGGCATCACCATCGGGCACCAATCCGGCGGAGCCTTCGAAGTAGCGCGTACAAATCGATCCAGGCCCGATGGGTCATTCGAGCCTCCGCGTACTACAGCCCTCCAAGGTGAGAGACAGCCGATGAAGTTCTACTGGGGACCGCACACCTGTGCGATCGGCATTCACATCCTGCTGGAGGAGATCGGCAGGCCCTACGAGAGCGTGAAGATGGACGTAGCCGGTGGCGCTACGCAGCAGGAGCCGTTCAAGTCGATCAATCCCAAGAGCAAGGTTCCGACCCTTGTGGGAGATGATGGGACGGTCATGACCGAGTACGGCGCCATCGCCACGTGGCTGGCCCGCACGAACCCCGACAAGGAATTGATCCCCACCGATCCCGACGCCGAGCGGCGGGGCATCGAGGTGATGGATTACGCGATCGGCACCCTGCACCTGCAAGGCTTCGGCCGGATCTTCAAGACGGCGAACTACGAGCCGCAGGACATGCTGCACCAGACGCTTAAGCTCGGCCAAGGCTCAGTGAAGGAGCAAGGTCGCGAGATCATCGATCAAGCGTTAGCTATCCTGGACCGTCAGATGGCGGACCGCGCCTACGTGGCGGGCGATGCCTTCACGATCGGCGACACCGCACTGTTCTACGCCGAGCGATGGGCGCCGCAGCAAGACATCCCGCTTCCTCCGAACCTCGCAGCCCATTTCGAACGGATGGCTGCACGGCCCGCGGTGGTTCGGGTGCGCCAGATCTGGAACGAGGTATGAGGCTGCTGCCTACGCCTAAGCTTTCAGACCGATCCCACCCCACTCTGACCATGGGGTGGGGGAACTTCCGATGGCACCGAGGCCGGGCCAATACGCAACCTGGCTCGGCGGGTGAGATGCAGCTGGTGGCTTAGCGGGCGCCTAAGCGACCTTGAAGATTAGGCCAGTCCGTCCGCGGCCGCCTTGTCCGTATCGTCTGATATGCGCTCGGCGTCCTTGACTGGGTCTTTGCTCTCGGGCTCGCTCCCGGTCGTCGGATCGGGGGTATCGCCCCCCCCTGATCGGCACGGTGGACGGCTGAACGCTCTCGCCCTCAGGCTTGTCGGGCTCGGCCATGCTGGCAGCCATCTCTATCGCCCGCGAAGGAAGAAAAACTAGAGCAGGATGAGGACGGGGATCGGCACCCCTAACAGCCAGAGCAAGCTACCTATCAGCATGGTGTCGTCGCCTTGTCTCGATGTCGATGACGTTCGTTGCGCCAGAGCGTGACCGCCACCCGCCGGGCCTCGTAGCTTCGCCGCAACGGCGTGCCGAGGCCGCCCTGTCCTTCTGGAGCGTACCCATAGATCAGCGCCCCGTCCGGCCCATAGGTCCGGCGCATCTCCTCACGCCAGAGCCGATCTGCGGACGCGAGGGCGGCTTCCGTGAGAGCCAAGCGGGTGGGATCCGGCAGGGTCATAAGCAACTCCGCGCGCATATAGCTCAACGCGGCGATCGAAGTGGAGGTCCGCATAGTTGGGCGCATTCCTTCGGGATCACTGACGCCGTGCCCGGTCCGCCTCCTCGGCTGCGACTGCCTCAACCGCTACAAGCACGTTCTCCAACTCGGCGACCGAGCGTATCGCGCTTCCAGCCGGCAGCCCGTCGTGCTCGGCCATCGCCAAGATAAGCGTGCGCTGGTGCGCCTTCAGGCGTTCGAGGAGGGTGTTGAGCTTATTGGGCATGGGCGGGCTGTAGCCACATAGCTTAAACCTCGACAAGCCAATTGCGTAGCTCCTCGTACCATCGCTGCGGAACGCTGCATCGCGCGGTTTGGTTACTGCGGCTTCCGGGCTAAGCCCGCGAATGACAAGGACGACGCTATGAGCCTGTTCGGATCCATCATCTCGAAGATCTTTGGCGGAGGCGCAGCAAGCGCTCAGGCCTCTGCGCCGCATGCGTCTGAGGCCCCAAGCGTATCGCCGGCCGCTACCGGAGGGGGTGGTGCTGGCAGTGGCTCCAGCGGCGCGGCCGCGCCTTCGATGAGTGGTGCGCCCTCGCCTACCAGTTCACCTGCGGGTTCTGCGGCGAGCGTCGACGTCGGTCAGGTCCTGAGCGATATGGCTGCTAAGAAGGGTGAGAACCTAAATTACAAGCAGTCGATTGTGGACCTCCTGAAGCTGCTCGACCTCGACAGCAGCCTTACGGCTCGGAAGCAGCTCGCGGACGAGCTGCACTACACCGGCGACAAGGAAGACTCAGCTACGATGAACGTCTGGCTGCACAAGCAGGTGGTGCAGAAGCTCGCCGAGAACGGCGGCAAGGTGCCCGCCGACATGCAGCACGCGTAAGGCGGTAGGCGTTGGGCGCCTTCGTTGAAGGGAGGCGCCCAGCACGTCCGCAACATGGTCAAACGCGAACAACTCGGTCACTTCAGGCTCGGCGGGAAGCTGCTGCGGATCCCGCGTGCCGCCGTAGACGAGGCCAAGCGGGCCATGATGGCGGAGCCGCGGCCGACACCAGCCAAGAAGAGGTGACCCTATGCCGAGGCGCCGCCCCGAAGATCCTGACGCACTCTCCCCCATTCGGGTCGAAGTCGTTCCTCGGCGCGGGCTGAACCGGGTCGAAGCTGCCCGCTACGTCGGGATCAGCACCACCACGTTCGACAAGCTCGTCCGCGAGGGGCAGATACCCCAGCCCTTCCAGATCGGCAGCCGCACCATCTGGGACCTCAGGAAGCTGGACGCCGCATTCGACGTACTGAGCGGGCCAGAGGAGGCCGACAGCTTCGCTGGGTGGGATGACAGGGACGAAGCGCTGCCAGAGCCTAAGAGCCGTCAGGCGGCGAAGCAGGCCGACATCGACGTGCATGCCACGGTGATCCAGGCCAGGAAGGATGCCCGCCGCAAGAGATCGCCACCGAGAATGTCAGAGGAGTATCCCGGCTACCACAGCCTCTACACGCCGGAGACGCTGGCCGCGGGATGGAAGTGTAGCGCGAACCTCATCCGCAACCTGATCCGGCGGGGCGAATTGGACGGGTCCAAGTACGGCAACAAGCTGATCCGGATCACGGCCGCCGCCGTCGTCGCCTACGAGAAGGCCAACATCGTTGGAGCAGAGCGGTGATGAGGCTGTAGCCACCAGTCTTCAGGCGTAGGGTCCGCCGAACAGGTCGCCTATCGCCTTCCGCCGGAACAGCGTGCGCCACCGACGCCTCTGATGCTCGGGGCGGTCGTGGATCATGTGGCAGCGCTGACAGAAGGCTGCGAGATTGGCATCTGCGTTGTTGGATGTGTCGTGATCCCGGTGGGCAGCAGCGAGGACGACATGGGTCCGACGGGCCCGACCGAGGATGTCGGTGCCGGACCTGATCCGGATCCGGCGCCCCCAGCCATCGCGCCAGCGGCTGGCCTCAGCGTCCCACCAACGCCCGTCCCCGAGATGATAGACCATCTGCCCGTGCGGTCGCCCGCAGCTCTCACACCGGCCCTGCGCCCTGCCGAAGCGGATTGCCATCGACAGCTCGCGCCAGTCGATCGGGTAGAAGAAGCGGTGCTCTGGCCGGATCGGCATGACGTGGTGAGGAGCCCGACGGGATACGCGACCTTGCCGCGAGATACATGGTCGGGCCTGTATCCTAATGGCAACAGGGCCTATAAACCCTGATGCACAATGCAACTAAGTCGTGGGTTTGTCGTTATTGCGCTTGGCCCGGTACATTTCAAAGCACTGATCTAGTCTAAACCGGGTTCATAAACGGTTTACTATGCTGTCTTCCATCATCGTCGGCCGGTGTGTCCGTAAAACTACAGCCAATTGCCCCATGGATCGGTAGCCTTACCGTCAGATAGAAATTCTGGACCCGACACGATGACCAAGCTCCTGGCCTCGCTGGCTGCCTTCACCGCGCTGACCGCTGCCGCTTCGGCCGCCGACCTGCCGCGCCGCGCCGCGCCGCCGCCCGTCTTCACCCCCGTGCCCGTGTTCACCTGGACCGGCGCCTACTTCGGTATCAACGCCGGCTAGGCCTTCGACGCCAGCAGCCGCTCGGACAGATCGGTCTTCGGCGTCCCCGCCGCCTTCGCCGCCGCCGTCACCACCGCCACCTTCCGCGACCGCAGCCAGGACGGCGTCTCCGGCGGCGCCCAGGTCGGCGACAACGACCAGCTGACCCCGGGCTCGGGCGTGGTCGGCGGCATCGAGGACGACGCTCAGTACCTCGACTTCGGCCGCAACCGGAACAACGCCTTCATCAGC